>JASJAZ010000062.1 GCA_030066785.1 Desulfobacterales bacterium
CGCTCAATGGTCTCTTCTTTGTCTTTAAAACCGAGGCCCTTGCAAATATAGGCCACGGCGAGGCCGGAAAAAGTGCCCCAGAAAGCACAGTGCATGGACAGCGGATACTTCCAGACATAATAGGTCAGAAATACGCCGATCATACCTGCCAGAACCCCCAGGGTCGCGCCAATGCTTGGGAACCGGAATCCCCAATGCACGCCCAAAAGGAGCACATACATGACGAATCCAAAGGCCGTTGCCAGGGCCCCCAGGATAACCAGAGCAGCTTTCGACGTGAGTCCCACCCAGAGTGCGGCAATGGTGACCACGGTGGCCAGGATGCGGTTGACCCAAATCTGTTCCGCATGGCCGGCTTCTTGTTTGCGGATATAACGCCAGTAAACATCGCGCAGCAGGATCGATCCGCCGGTGCCGATGTATGGCGCCGCCGTGGAATGGATCGCAGCAATCGCACCCATGAACACAAGGCCGAGCACAAACGGTGGCAGATAGGTTACCATCAGTTTGGGCACCAGATCACTGTCTTTGGCAAGCACCAGAATACCTTGCAGCTCCAGAATACGTCCGCCCATCCCCTGAAATGCAGTGAAGAAGAACAAGGCGAAACCAACCACGAAGGTGGACATGAACGCCTGCTGCCAGGCCAGCGGTTTGGGGGATTTGATACCGAAATTCCACAGGGTAAAAGCCGGTGAGGATTGAATCCCCATCAGGGCAAACATATAGGTCAGAACCATCACAGCCGTCCAAGTGGTTTCACCGGATGCGCCACCCAGACCCCAGTTAATGACCCGGGGTACTTCCAGCATGCGTTTGGCCAGATTGCCATACTTGGCATGGTCGGTCGGCAACTCGCCCAGTTTTTGTGTGAAAGCTGTCCAACCGCCGATGTCACTGGAGGTGATGACGTAGAAGCCGAGCAGGATGATACCGCCGACCAGTAGAATAAACTGGAGCACACCCACCCAGGTACTGGCTTTCAAACCGCCGGTGCAGACATAGAACCACACGATAAATGCCATGAAAATGGCACCAAAGGTAACCGGCACACCGGCGACCCAGTGAAAAAGGGCTGCCGAGGCCATGAGTTGTACCGCCGAGTAAAACATCGAATACAGAAAAGCGGTAAACACGACCAGCCAACGAACCGCTTCCGTATTATAGTAATACGCAAACATATCGCCGGGGGTGATGAAACCATAGCGTTTGCCCATGAGCCAGTTCCGTTTGGCAAAAAAGGTGCCGGTGATCGGAATGGTGAGCACGTAAAACGAGGCAAACGCGTAGGCCAATCCATCACGCCAGATCAATCCCGGATGACCGATAAAGGTCCATCCGGAAAATGATGCTGCCGTGGCCGCCATTAAGAACGCGATAAAAGGAATTGAGCGACCGGCAATGGCATAGCCCGAACTGGTCTTTTCCGTAAAATAGCCTCGCAATCCCCAGTAGATACAGTAGCAGATATAGAGGCCCAATAAGATGTAGACCCAAGTTACGTTAACGTCTTCCATTGTTTTCCTCCTGTCCCATTTGTCAAAGCAAATTGACAGTCAATTATAAGAATTTGCAAGTTTAAAGGGTTTTTCTGACGGCGGTATCACCTCCCTTCATGTTGACATGTTTATGTTTCATTAAAAAACCTTGATACGTTATTGAATATCAGAGCGGGGATCCATTTAAGGGCTGGATCCCCTGCCCTGTTGGAAAAATTTTCCCAAAAATATTAACCCTTAACCATCTCTTTGATTTCAGCCACAATTTCCGGGTTCGCTAAAGTGGTAACATCGCCTTCGTCCTGGTCGTTAGACAGCGCCGCCAGAACCCGCCGCATGATCTTACCGGAGCGGGTTTTGGGCATATCCTTAACGATCCAGACCTTGCGTGGCTTGGCGATTTTACCGATCTCGGTGGAGATGGTATCCGAGATCTTTTGTGCCAGGGCATCGCTGGCTTCCAGACCCGGTTTGAGCGCGATGTACAGATCCGGTTCTTTACCCTTGATCTCGTGATTGACCGGTACCACCGCGGCTTCGGCGACTTCTTCCACCACCAGGGCGGCCGATTCAATCTCCTTGGTGCCCAGACGGTGCCCCGAGACGTTGATGACGTCATCAATCCGTCCGAGGATGCGGACATAGCCGTCCTCGGGGATCACGGCGGCATCACCCGTCATGTAGGGCCAGTCGCGCCAGTCCTTGCTTTTCGGGTCCTTGCAGTAGCGGGCAAAATAGGTTTCCACGAATCGGTCACGATCGCCCCAGATGGTCTGGAACATGCCCGGCCACGGGTTCTGAATGCAAATGTTGGCAGCCTTGCCGGTTCCCGCGGGCACCTCGTTCCCATCATCGTCATAGAGAATCGGGTGGATGCCCGGCATCCCCGGTCCGCCACTTCCCGGTTTCATGGGGATAAGTCCCGGCAGGGTGCTGCACAGAAAGCCGCCGGTTTCGGTCTGCCAATAGGTATCCACGATGGCGGCCTTGCCTTTGCCGACCACTTCGTAATACCATTTCCATACCTCGGGCTCGATGGGTTCGCCCACGGTGGTCATGTGCTTGAACTCATAATTATACTTGGCCGGTTCATCGGGCCCGATTTTGCGCAACGCCCGGATGGCGGTGGGGGCGGTATGAAAGATGTTGACATCCAGGTCCTGGGCAATACGCCAGGCACGCCCGGCATCCGGATAGGTGGGAACACCTTCAAAAATCACAGAAGAGGCGGCAACGGCCAGGGGGCCATAGACAATATAGGAATGGCCTGTGATCCAGCCGATGTCGGCCATGCACCAGTAAACATCGGTGGGATGGATGTCCTGAACGTACTTCGATGTGCCGGCGGTATAAGCTAAATAACCGCCGGTACCGTGCTGGCAACCCTTGGGTTTGCCGGTGGTACCGCTGGTATACATCAGAAACAACGGCTCTTCGGCGTTCATTTTTTCGGGTTCCACCCGTACACCGTAAAAATCTTTAAGTACGTCATTGGCAAAGAAATCCCGCCCATCGACCATTGGTGTGGGGCTGGAGGCTTTGCCGGGATAGCGTTGCCATACGAGAACTTTATCTACGGTTTGTCCATCTTTGCCTGCCAGATCGACCGCGATATCGGCATTTTGTTTGTGATCGAGCAGTGTGCCGCTGCGATAGTAGGCATCGGCCGTGATCAGGACCCGGCTGCCGGAGTCGACGATCCGGTCGGCGCAGGCGCGTCCGCTGAAGCCACCAAACACCTGGCTGTGAATCACCCCGAGACGGGCACAGGCTAGCATGGTGATCGGCAGTTCCGGAATCATCGGCATATGCAGCGTGACCCGATCACCCCGCTTTAAACCCGCAAAATCCCGTAAAAGCGCGGCAAATTCATTCACGCGCACATACAGCTGCTGATAGGTAATGGCCTGGTAGGATTCCTCGAGCGGTTCTGGTACGAAATGCAGGGCCGCCTTGTTTTTGTATTCGGCCAGATGACGGTCCACACAGTTGTAGCTGGCGTTGAGTTGTCCACCCTTGAACCACTTGTAGCAGGGTGCATCGCTGGTATCGATGATTTCATCCCAGTACTTGTACCAGGTCAGCAGATCCGCATATTCTTTGAAGCAGTTCGGGACATTTTCCAGGCTGAAGCGATCATAAATGCTTTCATCGGTCATATTTGCCTGGGCGATGAACTTGGTTGAGGGATAATAAAGCTTTTCTTCCTGCCAGTGTACCGCAATTTGAGCTTCCGATGTTTCAACAACTTCTTTTTCTGCCATATTGTAACCTCCTTTTTATTTAGACCGGTGTTGTTGATTCAATTGACGATCAGACCGGTAGCAAACATCGGATGATCAACAACGTCTCTTGTAAATACGAATAAACGCCGTTTGCACCTCCTTTCTATTCGAAATGGTATGGTTTCTGAACACGCCCTATCCAAACGTTATCCACAATCGGCAACATTCCGATTATGATGCAATTTTCTCACTCATCAGGTTGTCTTGACGTTGAATCCCTTTGGCAAATATATGAAACGCAGTTTCCAGGGTTTCGCGCAGATAATTCTTATTTTCGTTGAGGGTGCGTTTGCTCTCTTCCCAGAGAACCACCCCGGAGAATAATGATAAGGCAATATCGGCCAAGGCCATGGGGTGCCTATCTGCAAAATTTCCGCTCTGAATGCCTTCTTTAAAAATATTGGCCATGGTTTGCAATGATTTGCGGGAGAGGTCTTTGATTTGGGAAAGTAATTCAGAGGAGAGGTTTTTTAGCGTTTCGCTGGATTGCAGGCGGAACATATTGACCAAGACCAGAGCGTCAAACTCGTAAATGTCCACCATAGCTTCTCTTAAGGCCGCGATACGATCTTCAGAATTTAGATTTCTCTGCATGCTGACGTGTTCGAATCGAATGAGCATGTATTGCAATACCCTCAGTGTCAGTGATGCATACAGTTCGTCCTTGTTTTTGAAATATAAGTAGATGGTGCCCGGGCTGAGTTCCGCCTCAGCCGCGATGTCTTCCATCGTGCTTTTGTTGAATGACTTGGCAGAGAAAACCCGCTTCGCCGCCAACATGATTTGCTGACGCCTCCGCTCTTTTTCCCTTTCTTTGCGCTCAGCAATTCCCATAAATTCTATAAATGAATCATATTTATTTTCTATAATCCTTTAAATTTGATTTGTATAATTTGTCAAGTAAAATTTATTCATTTTTTATTAAAAAATAATATTTTTTATATTTTTTTATTTTTTATTTAGACATAAACAAATAAAAGCTTTTTTATTCTACACAACCAAAAAGTCCATTTGCATTGTCTGGAAATATTCAGGACGACTAATTTAGGGGTGGTTAAGGCTTGTGATAGGGTGATTTTTTGTATATACGGTAAACTTTCAACGATGTTATCGTAAATCTATTTTTATAATGAATCTCAATATTGAAGGTGGGCTATGTCAATGTTTCATTTTCCGATTGCCGAGTATCCACCGGCCACCAAAAAAGCGGTCTTGTTTCTTTGCCTGGGATGGATATTTCATTTTTTTCACTATTTCAAATTTTTGTTAAACGCCGAACCGGCGCGCCAAGAAGTCCTGCAAATCGCTGTTGGTGTCGGTATCTGTATGTTTGTGGCCGGGGTAAAAAAATGGGCCCGCATGCTTTGCATTTTTTTTAATTTTGCGATTATCGGTTTATACTTAATGATCACATATGTTTATATTGTTGGCGCTGAAAATAAAGACCTTGCGGTTTACAGCACAATCGTCGTGGCACTGTTTGCATTGGCGACCTTTTATTTAATGCAAAAAGAAACCGGACAATTTTTTATGGATTACAACAAAACCGACCAAGATGGAGACGAATCAGATGCTGACGCTGCCAATGAGTCCAAATAAACATGAATCGATGACAGGATGTGGGTATGTGTTTAGCATTTGCTTAATTTCTACCAACCGGATGTGAACTTGTCGATATAATTACGATTTGTAATCGTCGAAGGCAAAAAAATGAAATTATCCCCTAAAGAAGTTGTATGTGACTGTGGCCATTCTCAAATGTTGGATCGCAGCAAATTAATGTGTACCAAGTGCGGTAAATACGTGTTTTACAATCCCCGCGACAAACGCAAACACAAAATCAACAAGGCCTATACCGTTATTTTAATCGCCGCCGCAATGGGATTTGTCGCTTATATTTTCATCGAAATGATCGTCGATCCCCTCCTGGGCTAATACGCCTTTCCCCTAGCGCTTTAACAGGCTGGCCATGTTTTCATCCCGGGCCAATTGCTTTAGATCTTCCGCGCTTTGCTCAAGCTCAGCCGTGGTTTCAAATGTTATCTGAAGCGTGTAGGTTGGGGCTTCAAAATATTTAGGCGGGTTCAACCGCATATTGGGTGCCAGAGGCATGGCCTGTTTCCGGTTTTCAAAATCCTTTTCAACCCGGCGTATTTCCGGGAAACGCCTGCTTTGCAGATACTGCCGCAAGCGTGCAATTTGTTGATTGCGATCCAACTCAAGGTCATTTAGTGTCACCTGTATTTCAGGTGTCGTCACGATTTGTTTGACTGCCAAGTCTTCTCTGGCGGCGATCTCCGTTATTTGCCTAAGAATTTCTTTTTGTTTGTTCAGACTGAGTTTCAGATGCAAAAACAAATCGATCAGCACATCAGCAGCGCCCTGATCCATCTGCATCAATGCCAAGGCAACCGGCAAGGCAATTTCTTGCCGTATGATTCCAGCCTGTAATTTTGCGGGAAACGTAACTAAGGGCCTGATTTTAGATATAAACTTGGTGTTGGCCGGCAAGCCCAAGCTTGCGGCTATTTCAGGGAATTCTTTTGGTTTGGAAATAATATTTCTGATTAGCTGATATGACCGGCTGAGCTCCACCAAATTAAGGGATCGTTGGGATACGTTGTCAGCGATGGCCAATTTAACACAATCAAACTCAGAAGCATTTTCGCTGATTACCTGCGCCGGCAGATGATCTGATTCAAGGCAACGAAGCGCCGCAATGCGTCGATGGCCGCATACGATTCCAAAACGATTAACTTTCTTAAAAAGAATGGGTGGATTAAGAATACCAACGGACCGGATGCTTGCGACAAGCGGTGGCCGGTTGGTGTCAGTGGTAATACGATAGCGAATATCCTTAGAATCGATGTCTCTAAGGGCAACAGTTGCCGACTTAAAATGCATATTCAGCGCCAGCCAGTTGTGACAAGGCCTCTAAATATTTGCGACGGGTGTTTTCGATAACCTCCGGTGGTAATGATGGTGCGGGCGGTGTTTTATCCCAGTTTAGGGTGTTAAGGTAATCACGTACATATTGTTTATCATAGCTTTGTTGGGGCCCACCCGGCTGGTAGGTTTCATGCGGCCAAAACCGTGATGAATCCGGCGTCAGTACCTCGTCGATCAAAATTAATTCATTGTCCATCAAACCAAATTCGAACTTCGTATCGGCAATGATAATGCCTTTTTCAGCCGCCAGTTCCCTGCCCTTCTGGTAAATAGCCAAACTGAGCTCTTTTACTTGAGTGGCCCGCGCTTTACCGATTTTTTCTACAGTTGCATCAAAATCGATATTTATATCGTGTTGTCCGATTTCCTCCTTGGTGGAAGGGGTAAATATCGGTTCGGGAAGCTTATCCGATTCTTTTAAATTAGCCGGCAGGGAAATACCGCACACTGTTTGCGTTGTTTGATATGATTTCCACCCGGATCCGGATATATAGCCACGCACAACACACTCGATGGGCAGGGGCTCGGCCTTTTTGACCAGCATGCTGCGGTCCTGCAGCATTTGCCGGTAGGGTTGCAACTCTGTGGGATACTGCGACACGTCACAGGTTATGACATGATTGGCAATGATCGGTTGCATGATATCAAACCAGAAACGGGATAACTGAGTTAACACTTTACCCTTATCGGGGACCGGATCGGGCATGACCACATCAAAAGCTGAAATCCGATCAGTTGCTATCATCAGATAAGCATCATCCAACTCATAAATATCTCTGACCTTACCGCGCTTCACCAGTTGAATTTTCGGCATTTGAGTTTCAATCACTGCAGCTTCCATCGACGCATCCTTTTTTAATTTTTGTAGTTTTTTTATATATTTAATAATTAAAATTTAGTTTATACTTTAAAAAAAATACCCGAAGGTATTCGCACGCTTAATCACTTTTCATCCTGTTTTAGTCAATTGGATTAAGAAGTCAATAGCAATTGCGGATAAGCCTTACGAAATCGAAATTATTTTTCCGCTAATACCGTTATCGATGGTGAGAATGCCAACGGAAGGATGGCGTCGAAACAGAAATGATCCCGCAAAAGCGCCGGGGTTGAACATTAAAACGCCCCGTTTAATATGGTTGGTGGGTTTATGCGTATGTCCATACACAATTGCATGAACATTATCAAAACGTTCTAAAACACGCTCTTCGATGTGACGTGGTGATCCCCATCCGTGAATCAAGCCAATTCTATAACCGTTTTGGCGGATAATACGCTGTTGCGGGAGTTGCGCTTTGATGTTGCGTCGGTCCATATTACCTGCTACCGCAATAAGCTGTCTGCCCGCAAATGTTTCCAGTACCGACTCGTGAGTGATGTCTCCGGCATGCAACACGAGTGTTATATCTTTGAAAATAGTTTGATTTATTTGATTAATTTTTGCTGATGGTTGGCAAAGATGTGTATCGGAGATGACACCAATTTTCATGTGGTCTCAATGGTTATTTACTTGGATAGAAATGCGTTAATGAATTTTTTTAACGTTTTTAAGGCAGTTTGATCAATTTCAATAAAATTGATGCCTGTTTCGTATTTATCGTTATGGCCCGGCCGCGAGTAAATTACCTCGCCTTTGATATCCATGAGATCATTTTTAAGGCCAATGGTTAACAACACCAAATGTTCCTGGTCGATGGGAAAGTGGGTCTCTAGCAAAATGCCGGTTTCTGATACATTCAATGTTCGACCCATGGATTGCTTAATAATATTATGATCTTCGTCGATGAGTACATAAGACAGGTGTAGCGAATCTACTCGTTCGTGCTTGCGCTTTTCTTCTTTCATTTTTTCCTCGTCCTGTGACATGAATTTAAGGTTTCATGGACAATGACATCCGATCATTGTTTACGGACTTTTTGGGGTTGTGATGTACAAGCAATGGCTGATGTAACCGATATACACGTCGCTATACTGTCAATTAAATTCTGGAAGGTCGGACTCAGTTTATTATATTCTTTTTGCAATTGAACCGGATCGACTTTACTGGCTTTAAGATCCTTAGATATTAGAACAGAAGCTGAATCGGGCTCATGGCCCATATCTAAAAACGGAATTTGGCCAAAAAAATCACCCTCGACAAGATCTACCAAAGGTACCAGGCCTGAATCGGATTTGCGTACAATTGTGGCTTCGCCCTTAACAATCTTAAAGAGGCGCTGCTCTTTCTTACCTTGCTTTATATAGGGCTTTTTGTTGCTTAGCCGCTGTTTAAAGCTATTGTTGCCTGTCTTGATGGCAACCGCACTCTCAGTGGCACGCTTCAGACGTTGATCAAAACTGATGAGAAAATTTCTAAATTCAGAAGAGCAAACGGCAAATTCCTTGGCAAGTCTTTGGGAATCCAATACGGCCAGTTGAACGTTGCCCACGGCCACGGCGGTGGCGCTGCGGATATTGCCTTGTACCAGAAATGAAGACAAACTTCCAATAAAGGCGCCATTGCCCAGCCGAAGGATTGTCAAGGGACCGTCCGGGGTTTCTTTGATGATATCAATGGCGCCCTCTAAAATTGCCCAAATCCAACTGCCATGCTGCCCTGTTTTAATAATTTTTTCGCCATCATAAAACGATTCTTCATCCACCACATACATGTAGTCAACCAGGGGGCCGTTGATAAAAGGTACCGATGACGACTTCCCTGGTGCGCTGGCTGTCAACTTTTCGGCCGTTACCGGTCCTAATTTCTCAATTTCGCCCTCATCTAGCATTCGGAGGGCATCCAGAATAATTTCCATGCGATTCTTTTTGATAACCTTATCAGAATCGACTGAATCTTGTGTAAAATCGAACTCTCCATCTAGCCAACCAAATAGGGATAACAGAGCTTCCAAGCCTTGCTGCGAATTGTTGGATGCGTTAATCGGATTGCCTTTTGAAAGATAAATATAGCCGGGTCCAGTTGCATAGCGGCTGGTCAGCTTCAGTGTACCAGTTGCGCCATTGCTGCCAAGCAGCTGAAGAACATCGGCCAGATTTAAAAAACTGAGGTTGCCGGCTATATCAGAGTTGTTGCGCATAAGGTTTATTTAATTGGTCCACTGTAACTGTCTTTTTAGGTCTACCAGCGTCAATTTTAAGCACTCTTTCAGCGTAATACCAACCCCTTGCCCATTAATGGCACTTGCCGGAAAAATGGGTGATTTGAGCTGCTTGTTCAAGTCGTTGGCCATATCTTCAATTGACATGATTGGAACCGTAAGGTCCCTTTTATTAAATTGCATGACCAACGGTACCTTGAAAATACTTAGTCCATATTCTTTCAAATTGTTATGCAAATCCTTTAAGGACAGCATATTTTTTTCGCGACGCACTTTTAACGAGTCGGCCACAAATACAAGACCATCCACACCCCGCAGGACAAGTTTGCGCGTCGAACTGTATTTCACTTGACCTGGAACCGTATAAAGCTGAACACGAACGTTGCAGTCCTTGATTTTTCCGAGACCCATGGGCAAAAAATCAAAAAACAGCGTACGATCGCCTTCAGTATTAATCGATACCATTTCGCCGGAAACTTGTTTGGTATAGGCTTTATGAACATATTCCAAATTGGTTGTTTTACCGCATCGGCCGGGTCCATAATAGACAATTTTGCATTCTATTTCGCGCTTCTTAGCGTTAAAAACAGCCATTGATGCTCCGTTGAACGATTATCATACCGAAATCATACCATATTGTGATAAAGATACCAAAATCAATTTGATCCCAAGCTATCAAATAATTGTCGCAAAAAATGGCAATGGAAAACTCCTATTACATTATCGGTTTAAACTAAGATTTCCTTATTATTTTTTCGGATCTACAAAAAGAGGCGGGAGCCGTTGCAATACTATTATCTATTTCCATTAGCTCATAGGCATCTGAAATCGCTTGCCATATCACACGTTTTGTCCGCATGCCGACAAGCCCTAACCTGCAACATCAATTTTCTGCTTATAATATCACATTTGTGGGAAAATGGTGTGAAAAAAAATATCTAAAGGCAGATGTTACGGTGAATCTATAGACTATAGTCGAACAATCTTGATGTCGAGGCAATAATCACCTTTTTTGGGCCCGGTATCAATCTGGGTGAGCCCGGAAACAACCCCTGCACCCATAAAAATGGCGATGGAGGAATAAAATTGGATGTCTTCTAAGTGATCGCCTACTTTCAAAGCTTCCAAAAAATCGGCTTCCGCTTTGGCAATAATGAGACTAATCATATTGCCGGATTGAAAACTTACATCCAATTCAAACGATTGGGAAATCCCTGATTTGTCCTCAATTTCAAGAACGACAGAATTGATATCCAATACTTCTTCGGGAGCGACGCCTTCTATTTCCTCCGGCTTGGACTCAGCAACCGTCTCGGGTATGTTTGGCTCGGCTAATGGTTTAATTTCGGATGGCGCCTCGGATGGCGTTTCGGTCGCAGGCTCATTTTTAGGCAATTCCAACCCATCATCCGATTCGTTATCCAGTTCGACGACCAGTGAACTAATATCAATAAGCTCGGGCTCTTCCTCATTTTTAGCAGGCGGTGACGGCGATGTTTCGACCACGGGCTCAGGATCGGCTGGTAATGCTGGCTCGGTGATGGATTCCGGCTCAGGTGGTGGTGGTTCCGGGACAGGTTCCGGCTCAGGTGCCGGTTGCGGAGCCGGAATGTTTAATGATGGCAGGGGCTCCTGTATTCCTTTTTTCTTAAATAAACCGTCTAAAAAGGAATGCAACTTTTCTGATTGTGATGGCGTAAATAGATCATCATTGAGCCATTGGTCAAGTTGATCAACCGCCGTTTTAATGGCAGACAGCTCAACATGACACCGAAGTATATTTTTCGCCGAAACAACCCGGTACATTTTTCTTCTTAAAAGTTTGCGAAACTCTTCGATGGCGCTATCAAATTGGCCAAATTTAGCCAACGCTATCGCCCCCTCAAAGGCAACTTCATCCGGATTCTGACTTTGCGAAAAAGAAAATAATTGCTTGATAAGTTTTTTGGTGTGGGGTTGGACATCCTTGGTGGTGGATGCTTGTTCATCGGAATGATTTAAATTTTCAATCGATCGAATCCGTCTGGTGATCACATTGATAAGATTTTTACTTTTTTTAAGCTGATCATCGTTTTTAAGTATTTTCGCCGCGGAGAGATACTTTTTTTTGGCATCATCCAATAATCCCTGCGAATAATAAATCTCAGCTTCTTGAATAATAGCTTTTATTTGTTCTTTGGTATGCATCAACTAATGTATCATCTATTTGGAAAAAACGGATGAAGTATCCGCAACCCTGAGGGCTATGCATAGTAGGCTAAACAAATTAATTTTATTATCATTTCCGGAGATAACAAGTCAATTTTTTAATCAGATAAAGTTTTTTTAATAATCGTATCGCTCATAACGAAAAAAAACTACTTTTTTATTAACTACACGACACCTTTCGATAAAAAATTGAAATGTATTGACATTCATCGCCATTATGTTATCAGATTAGATTTTCAAGGTATGTGTTTTAATTTATGTAATATTATCAGATATTTTAATAAATTTAAAGGAGGCCCACATGGATAAAAAAGTTACAGTGATTGGCGCCGGCAACGTTGGCGCCACGGCTGCCCAGCGCTTGTGTGAAAAGGAATTGTGCGATGTGGTCTTGGTGGATATTGTCGAAGGTGTTCCCCAGGGAAAAGCCTTGGACCTGACCGAAGCAGCACCCATTGAAAAGCACGATGCCCATTTAACCGGCAGCAATGGTTATGAAGCCACGGAAGGCTCGGATATCGTGATTATTACCGCCGGTATTCCGCGCAAACCGGGTATGAGCCGTGATGATCTCATTGCCACCAATGCCGGAATTGTCAAAAATGTTACGGAGCAAGTTGCCAAACTCTCACCCAATACCGTTCTAATAATCGTCAGCAATCCGCTGGATGCTATGTGCCACGTTGCCTATGAAGCCAGTGGGTTTTCGAAAAATAGAGTTATCGGTATGGCCGGTGTATTAGATTCTGCCCGTTTTAGAGCTTTTATCGCCATGGAGCTGAATGTATCCGTTGAAAATACACATGCATTTGTGCTAGGGGGCCACGGTGACACAATGGTTCCTCTGCCACGCTACTCAACCGTCGCGGGTATTCCGATCACCGAATTAATGCCTGCCGACCGTATTGATGCATTGGTGGAAAGAACCGCAAATGGTGGGGCCGAAATTGTGTCACTGTTGAAAACAGGCAGCGCCTATTATGCGCCGGCTTCAGCGGCAGTGGAAATGGCAGAATCGATTCTGAAAGATAAGAAAAAAGTATTGCCATGCGCGACTTATCTGCAAGGCGAATACGGCCTTAACGATCTTTTTATCGGTGTTCCGGTAAAACTCGGCGCCGACGGTGTAGAAGATGTTATTGAAATCAAACTATCGCAATCAGAGCAAGAATTGTTGAACAAATCTGCGCAGGCGGTTGAGGAATTAAAGGGTATTCTGCAAAAATTAAATTACTAAAAGTTATCGAAAATTAGCCCCTTAGAGCCTTTTTAACGGCTTCAGCAATTTTAATATTTATACCGGGCAGTTGGCATATTTCTTCAGGTGCGGCTGCCCGGATTTTTTTTATGCTTCCAAAATGCGTCAGCAATAACTGTTTACGCTTCTTTCCTATTCCAGGTATGGTATCCAGTTGGGACCGCAGGGCACTTTTGGTTCGACGATGACGGTGAAACGTTACGGCATAACGATGGGCTTCGTCACGGATTTGTTGCAAAAACAATAAAAGGTCGGGCTCTTTGCCAAAAGTGATCGGATTGCGTCTGCCGGGCTTATAAATCTTATCTGCAGTCTCTTTTTTATTTATATCTTTTTTGGCAATGCTGATGAGATCGATTTGATGTTCAAGCTTCAATTTATCGATGACCTCACAGGCAATATTTAACTGGCCCTTGCCGCCGTCCAGCATTAGCAAATCGGGATACGGCTCGCGTGACCCACCTTTTTTTTTGAATCGGCGCTGCAATATTTCTGCCATGGTCGCATAATCGTTGGACATGGTTACCGTTTTTACACGATATTTACGATACATTGATTTTGCTGGTCGGCCTTTTTCATAGACAACCAGACCGGCAACCGCATTAGATCCTCCTAAATTAGAATTATCCAAACATTCAATTCGATCGGGAAAGCGGGAGAGTTTGAGACGTCGCTGCAATCTCTGCAGCAACTCTTGGTTTTGGGCATTTGCGTTTATCACATCTTTTAATTCATTATTCGCATTTTGATTGGCCATTTGAATGAGTTTGACCTTTTCACCTCTCTGGGGCCATTTGATATATGACCGGGCACCTTTGCGGGTGTTAAGCCAACTCTCCATGAGGTCTCGATCTTCAATTGGCAACGGTACAATGATTTCTTCCGGTATGAAATGATTCTGCGCGTAATACTGGCGAATGAATGCTGCGATAGTGTCCGGCTCGGAATCCAACGTCTCAGTAAAATGAAAATGCCGCATGCCCACCAAAAAACCTCCCCGCACATATAGCAATGTCAAAATAGTATTTGGTAACGATCGCGCCAAACCGATAATGTCCCGATCTTTAAAATCAGTTGTCACCGAAATCTGCTTTTCCAGTGTTTTCTCTAAAGCAAACATTTTGTTGCGCAACATCGCCGCTTTTTCAAAATCCTGAACTTCGGCGGCAGCCATCATCTCGGTTCGTATTTTTTTTATGAGACGAGGGGTCCGTCCCTTGAGAAACTGAATGACCTCTTGAATAATAGCATGGTATTCATCTCTATCAACATCTCGACAACACGGTGCCAGACAGCCGTCCATCTGGCAATGCAGACAGGGTCTGTTACGTCTTTTGGGTGCGCGGCTCCGACATTTTCGAATTCTAAATGTTTTATTGATTATTTTAAGTGTCTGACGCACCGCCTGGGCGGAAGTGAACGGTCCGAAATATAGCGCACCGTCTTTTTTGATTTTACGCACAATTTCCAGGCTGGGATGATCTTGGGTGATGTCCAAACGCAGAGAGGGGTAACGTTTATCGTCTTTTAAGATGACATTGTAGTGGGGTCGGTGCCGTTTGATGAGATTAGATTCAAGGATCAGAGCTTCTTTTTCGGTCTCGGTAATAATCGTTTCAAACGAATCAATTTTTTCGATTAAACGCGTGGTTTTTATGCCGCGGCCAGACTGGGATGAAAAATAGGAGGACAAGCGCTTACGCAAATTTCTGGCTTTGCCCACATAAAGCACATCCCCGAGAGAATCCTTCATGAGGTAAACGCCCGGCTGATCGGATACGTTTGTCAATTGAGTTTTTAAATGCGGTTTCATGCTTACTGGTTTGCGATCATTTACTCAACTTAGGTCTCCAGTACAAGTCTCTTCTTAAGGCGCCGAATTTGATCTCTGATTTCTGCGGCACGCTCGAATTCAAGTGCCTTAACTGCTCGCTCCATTTGTTCTTGTAACTGCTTAATGTAGCCGTCCAATGAATCAAAGTTATCAAATTCATGTAAATTTTCGGCAATATGCGGGGTCTGTTTATTTTCAGACGAATACAGCGATTCAAAGGTATCGACTATCGCTTTGGTAATGCCCTTGGGGGTAATGTTATGTGTTTGATTGTATGATTGTTGAATGGTTCGGCGCCGATTGGTTTCTTCTATAGCCGCTTGCATGGAGCGGGTGACCCGATCACCGTATAAAATAACTTTTCCGTTAATATTGCGGGAAGCGCGTCCGAATGTTTGGATCAAAGATCGTGTCGATCGCAAATAACCCTCCTTATCAGCGTCTAAAATGGCCACCAGAGAAACCTCGGGTATATCTAAACCTTCACGCAGCAAATTGATCCCAACCAAAACATCAAATTGGCCCAAACGCAAATTGCGGATGATGTCGATGCGTTCTAATGTATCGATTTCAGCGTGCAAATAGCGAACCCGTATCCCCAAATCAGCGAAGTATTCCGTTAAATCCTCGGCCATGCGTTTGGTTAGTGTGGTAACCAGTACCCGTTCTTGTTGTTGACAGCACTGAAGAATTTCTTCATGTAGATCATCGACCTGGTTTTTAGCACTTCGAACTTCTACCACAGGATCGATCAATCCGGTTGGCCGGGCGATTAATTCGATTATCGCACCCTTTGATTGCTCAATTTCGTAATCACCAGGTGTCGCCGAAACATAAACCACCTGGTTGACACGTTCTTTGAATTCTTTAAATTGTAGGGGACGATTATCAAGGGCTGACGGTAACCTAAAACCATATTCAACCAAGGTTGTCTTGCGTGAACGATCCCCCCGGTACATCCCGATTAATTGTGGCACGGCAATATGGCTTTCATCCAGAAACACCACAAAATCTTCGGCAAAATAATCAAGAAGCGTTGGTGGAGGGTCGCCGGCTGAGCGGTCAGTTAAATGACGCGAATAATTTTCGATACCATTGCAATAGCCAAGTTCTTGAAGCATTTCTAAATCAAAATTAGTGCGCTCTTCTATTCGCTGGGCTTCGATAAACTTCTTTTGATCCTGGAAGTATTTTATACGGCCCTTTAATTCGGTAAGGATGGATTGAATTGCTGCTTTTTGGGTTGTCTTTGTGGTAACATAATGACTTGCGGGAAAAATGGTAACATTTTGTACTTGTCGTTTTATCTCACCACGTAACGGATCAATCTCTGCGATTGATTCAATTTCGTCACCAAAAAATTCTATTCTAATCGCACAGTCTTCTTCATACGCTGGAAAAATTTCGACGCGATCTCCCCTGACGCGAAAAACGCCCCTATGAAAATCGACATCGTTGCGCTCATAATGCATTGTCACGAGATTGCGTAATAACTCATCACGTACCAGTTCATCTTGGTTGGCCAGCGAAACACGCATGGATAAATAATCTTCGGGTGCACCTAATCCAAAAATACACGAAACACTCGCTACTACTAGAACGTCCCGACGGGATAGCACTGAGCGGGTAGCAGAGTGCCGCAGTTTGTCGATCATGTCATTAATTGAGGAATCCTTTTGGATATACGTATCAGATGACGGCAGGTACGCCTCTGGTTGGTAATAGTCATAATAGCTGACGAAATATTCAACGGCACTTTGCGGGAATAACTGTTTGAATTCATTATAAAGTTGAGCTGCAAGCGTTTTATTGGGCGCAATAATCAGAGCGGGTCTTTGTTCCCTGTTGATTACTTGGGCCATTGTATAGGTTTTGCCCGAACCGGTGACCCCCAGAAGAACATTATGACGCCGACCAGCGTGAAGCTGGCCTGCCAACGTTTCAATCGCCCTCGGTTGGTCACCGGCGGGTCTAAATGGAGAATTTAGCACAAATGCAGACATTTTAAGCAAGTATCCTTTGCTCGCAAAACTTTACGCATAATTTTAGACGTTGTAGATTAAAAGGCAAAAATACCCAAACCACATTTCAAATCAATATTTGTCAGATTATAGAAACGGTCAATCTTTTTCTTCAAAGACTTGGATTCTCCCTCTCAAGAAAGTGTTTTGTTCACACAGCGGCCTAAAAGATTTAGTCTCAAAGAATTCTGTAGATACAGTTTAATCAATCCACGTATGTAAGAAATCTTCATAATTTTAAAATTTTTCTTAAGAGACAAAAATTTTGTGCCGAAAAAATAACCAATATGCTATAATTCCATTAAAAATTAGGTCGGCGTTTTTTACGCATCAATACCAAAGCATTCACTGCGACTAGGTACGTGCAGTGAATCTAAAAGGGCATTTTACTTGACACTTTTACTTGAGTCAGTATATCTTGGTAGTAGATATATTGCTGATATTATTAAATTACCGTTAATTTTTCGACAAGAAAATCACACGGTCTTTTTATTTTTTAGCGTGCCAGATTCGTGACGGCAGCAGTATTTGTATTTTAGCGATATTATCCCTCATCGTCAGTGATTGGCCATCTGGGATATTAGCAAATATATAGAACTTAAAAATTTGAGAGGAGACGTTCAATCCGATTTTTTTTAATCCAGCGAAAGGAAATGAATTATGGCAGCAAATGAACAAGAGGCAAACGAAATCGTCAGTCGGGATGAAATTTTGCAAGTCGAAAACCGGATTTTGCATCAGCTGATGGCAGCCAATACGGTTGAAGCGGTTGAAGCCTGCGTCAGTTACGCTCGGTTTTTGCGAATGTCAGGTTTAACTTCAGAAAATTATCCACTGTTTCTGAAAATGCTTGAGATCGAAAACCATTGGGTCTTGGATGCATTAATTGGAGAAAAAGATCCTTTTCTCTTGCTATCAACCATCCCGCCAAACAACTACCTTGTTTCCACGGCATTTAAATTAATGACCCGATGGCGCCCCGGAGGCATTTATCCTAAAACATTGGCGATTGTTCTTGGCGTACTTCAAAATGCTTATAGCTCACCGCGGGATGGATACAGCATTTATTCACTAACCATTGCCGACATTGACAATCTAGGTAAGCACCTTGAGCAAGAAGTCGGGCAGGAAGAACCCAAAAACCGCTGTATTTTGGACATTCTTGAAAAGATCGGCAGTTTAGAGGGGGTCCGCATTGATGAAAATATGGAGCAGGTTGCCCGCCAAGCATTAAAAATACGGACAAGTTTTTTTGACAACACTAAAATGCTTGAAGATGTGATTCCCCAGGTTCTAATAGTTAGAGGCGATTATCGTGCCGATGAATTACCACCCCAGCAACTTTATACTGATTGATATTAACAGCCAAGAGCAAATGAGGAGGTAGCAATGACTTACCCTGGATATAGTGTAAAATGGACCGATGAAGACATAACGGAAATTGAAAATCGATTGTTGCAGGGCATTTTTCAATGCCGCACCACGGAAGCGGTTGAGGCCGCCGTTACCTACGCCCGCTTTTTAAGCACTGTAGGAATTACGCCCGAAAATTGCCCTCTCTTTTTAAAAATGCTTGAAATCGAGAACCATTGGGTCATCGATGCGTTAATCGGCGAACGCGATCCATTTTTATTGCTTTCAGCAGTAAAGCCCAATGAATACATTGTTGGCCGTATTTTTGCTATGATGACCAAATGGCATAAAGGCGGCATTTATCCTAAAAACCTTTCGGTAATTCTGGGCGTTCTTCAATCTGTCTACAGCAGCCCTAAAGAAGGCTATCGCATTTATCCTTTGACAATTGCCAATTTGAACGCCATGGGCAAGCATTTGGATAAAGAAAAAGGTCAAGATGATCCCCTGAACCGAATTATTTTAGAAATCTTGGATAAAATAACTGAATTGGAAGATAGCGGTAACCCGGATATGGAATTAGTGGCAATTCATGCCGCCAATATCCGCAATAGCTTTTTCGACATTCGCAAACGAATGGAAGATGTTATTCCGCCGGTGCTTATGGTAACCATGGATGAACGCAGCGAAATACCACCGCGCAAGCAAAAAAAAGTAACCGTGGATTTTACACCAGCCAAAGCGGCTGATAGCAAAACGACGCCTTCCAAAGCGACCAAAAAGAAAGTTGCATAGGCATACTAGCTGTAATTAACAGCCATTTTTTGAACGTAAGACTATTTTTACGCTGTCGGCTCGTCAGCGCTAAACATAGTCTTTAGGCGGTTATGTACATATTGATAGTGAGGAGATTATTCAATAGTTGCCTCTGGTCAGGATAAAACCAATCGCGACAGGACTCAGTTAAGAAACACTGGCGAAGCACTTTTTTCGTTCAATCAGGAAGAAATGCAGCTTCTCATTAAAGCGTGCCGCAAGTATCGTACAACCATTCCCAGTTATATCGCTTCACGAAAATGGGAAGTTGATTTGGTTGATTCGGTCATCGAAAAGCTGAACACGCAGATGAACTAGTCCGTCTCGAAACAGCAGTTTTTGACATTCTGGTCAGAAGAGGCATAAAAATGATATCAATCTCCTTTTTTAGTTTTGTGAATGGAAATTACCTACTGCGATCATTTTTTCATTGATCCACTAAAAATGCCATCAAGTTGGTCTATGCGCAAATGGTGATTTTGCCATATTTATAAAGGAAGAGGAATGTCAAATCGTTGCGTACTAATCATGGACGAAGATGAACGATTCGTTCAGTTCGTAACTAATTCAATGACTCCCTTTGGTTTTGATGTGCAATGCGTAGATCGCAACCCTGAAGGCATTCAACAGATCAAATCATTCAAACCTAATTTGATCCTTATTTCCGCCGAACAATCTGACAAATCCGGTTTATCACTGTGCTGCAAAACCAAAAAAGCAGTCGGCAAACGTGTTCCCGTAGTATTAACAACTGCAACCTTATCAAAAGATGAATTGGAGTTGCACTCGAAACAGCGTCTTCACGCGGATACTTATTTGTTCAAAGATAATTTGACACCGGAAATACTAGTGGCAAAAATCGGAAATCTTTTGCAATTGGATCAGATGGATAATTTTGATGAAGTGATGGCGTCCATCCAAAATGTAAATCATATGGGCGAGACTGAGTTGAATCTCGGTGGCAAAAAAGATTCAGATCCTCCCTGGATGCAAGAATTACTAGCAGAGACCTCCTCCAAGGCCAAATTGAATAATACCAAAATTTCTGAACAGTCTTTTACCGCAGATGATTCTGATAATTATATGACAGCAGATATACGTAAACGCCTTGTTGAACAAGAAAAAGAGATATCCTATTTACGTTACGAATTGAAAGAGGCCAAACGCGACGCCCGCAGTTCGCCTTTTTCGAGTGATTTTTTAAATATCCGCGAGGATGCAGCGCAAAAAGATAAGCAGATTGTTCATCTTTCCGAAAAGATTGCCGCAAGCCAACAAACCAATATCGATAACGAAGAAAAGCTCCGTGAGTTAGCTGAACGCGTCAATACACTTCGTAAAGAAAGTGAAAAACTTCGCGAGAAAGAAAAAGACTTGACCATTCGCCACGAAGTCGCCCAAACTGAATTGGTTAAATTAAACGCTTTATATGAAGATAAATGCAAAGAGTTTGACGATCATATCAATTCGTTTCAAACGCAACTAAACGATGCAATCGCGGTAAAAGAAAAAGAATTTCAAAAAACGTTCGAAGAGCTTGAAGATAATTTGGAACTTGAAAACCAGCAAGCTTTAGAAGATTTGGAAGCCGAAATCAGAGACGAACTCACCAACGAACATAACGCGGTTTTAACAAACATTCGCGAAGCGAATGCTGAAGAGCTTGCCAAACAGAATAAAATTTTTGAAGAGGCGCGGGAACATTTTGAATCCCTAATTTCTGATTTAGAAGCAGATCACCAGACTGAATTGAAAAATTATGACCAACAGGCTGCTGATCAAACGGCGGATGCACTTAAAAAAGCTGAGTCTGATTTTCAAGTAGAATTAGATAAATTATCACAAGCACATGCTGCTGAAAGCAAACGTTTAAATAAAGAAATTGAAGCGCTGCAGTCAGGTCAAAACGATCAGCTTGAAGCAGCCGAGGCCAAGCACCAAGTTAGGCTAGCAGAATATGAACAAGAATTGCGCAAAGAAATAACAACCGTCCAACAACAAGCAGCCGAAGAAAAAGCCGAAGCGCTCAAAGACGCCCATGATGAATTTCAAGAAAAAATAAAAGAACTGGAAGAAAAGCACGCTGCCATTTTTTTGGAAAAAGAAAGAAAGCTAGAAGTCGAATTAAATAAAGCGCAAAAACAATTAGATCTTGAAAAAGCAAACGCAACTACAACAGCAAAAGATCAACACAAAAAAGAGATAGATTCAATTTGCAAAAAGTATGAGAAGCGCACCGCGGAACTCACGGATAAACACAGCAAGGAAATCAGTCGACTGACCCAATCACTTGAAAAAGAACGCCAGCAGAATGCCAACCGCATGCAGGCCCAGAAATCCAAACACCAAAAAGAAATAGAACAAAAAGATCAACAACTGGAAAACACCATCAAAAAAATTGAAAAGAAATTTATCAAAGCAAAAAACATTGCAGCAACTTCCGTCGAAGCACAATATAAACAGGAAACTGACACACTGCGCCAAAAACATGATGACCAGATTGCTGAGCTAACTGAAAAACACACGGTAGAAATCAAAAAGCTGCAAACAGAGCTTAAGCAAGCGCAAAAAACTGCTCAGGACCAGCATACAAGGATTTCAACCGAACAGCATCAAAAAGAATTGCAGGAAATTGAACAAAAATTACAAAAGGAGACTAAAGACCTTACCTCAAAAATGGAAGGGATGCGCAAAGAAAAGAGTGCGGAAATAGAATCGATCAAACAGCGTGCCATTGATGAACTGCGCAAAGTCAAAGAAAAACTTATGAATGAAAAGAAAGCCCACGAAGCCACCCGCCATGAACTTGAATCCAAAATTGCCCAGTTTTTAAGCAAATAGGTATAAGTAACTGTCATATTACTATCTGGTCTAACACCTTCTGGGGATTCTACCCCTGCCAAAAAAATCGATTTGCTTTCCTATTTTTGAATCGTGCTAATTTGCGTAATAGCCATTGCCGCAATGGCCTCATGGCTGCCGATGGCCCCCAATCCTTCGGCAGTCGTGGCTTTGATATTCAGGCGATTCGATGCGAGAGCCAATATCTGAGACATCTTTTGGTGCATGGCCTCGCGATACGGCAAAAGTTTGGGGGCCTGGGCCAATATGGTAATATCAATATTTTCAATCGCGAAATTATTATTTAGCAGCAATTCATTAACTCGCCTTAGAAAAAAATCACTGGAAATATCTTTATATTGGGCATCGGTATCCGGAAAGTGTGTGCCGATATCTCCCATACAAGCTGCGCCCAATAAAGCGTCACATAGCGCATGAATTACCACATCGGCATCCGAATGACCCAACAACCCTTTTTCAAATGGTATTGTAATTCCCCCAAGAACCAGCTTGCGGCCGGCAACGAGTCGGTGAATATCGTATCCCATTCCTACGCGCATATGACGATCCCTTCATCTTAAAATTCACTTACGCTATCAGGCTCTCACCACTTATGACTCATACCATATCAGATCAAGGGGGTAAATCCAGTAACCACGACGCACTCTGTCAATCATTGTGAATATCGACAACCGTTTATGGTTGCGCATGATGACAAATGGCTAAGCATCATTGCATGCTATCGATGATTACCAAAATCTGTTCGTAAACTTATACGGCGATGCTATATCATTTTTAAGCTGATTGCTAAACAGCACCGTCGTACCTGCAGTCGCATCAAACTGGATCAAAGCCCTTGTTATTACTTCAAAAAAATAAAAATGTGTTCAATGATTATTTGACTCCAAGTAACGTTACTGGTAGATTAAATTATGATTAGTTACAAATAGTTACCTTATTTTAAGCGTTTTATCGAATACGTGTTGTTCTACATAATTTTAACGTATCAACTGTGGCGGCCATTAACCGCATAACCGCGTGTTGCATGTCTCACAACCAATCGAAATATAAAGCTTTTCAATCTAATTTATCCGACTACGAATTGTTGAAATCTTACCGTTTGCCTTTGATTGCGGAATCAATTTGTCTAACCAAGCAGGAAGTGCTTAATGCCGCATCAAAACTCGGATATCCCCTTGTACTGAAAGGTTTTGGTAGCACATTAGCTCACAAAACTGAAAAAAAACTGGTTCAGCTTAACCTTCAAAACAAAGATGCTGTTCGAGGCGCTTTTGCCCAAATTGCTAAGAAAGGGGGCACCCTACTTGAAGGCTTTAGCGTTCAGCCTTTTATCCACGCCAGTAGAGAGTTCGTCATGGGCATGTTTCGTGATCCGCAGTTTGGACCTGTTCTGATGTTTGGACTCGGTGGTATATTCACCGAAACATTATCCGACATAACATTTCGATTAGCTCCCATCACCCCTGATGAAGCCCTATCAATGATTAACAGCATCAATGCCAGCAGTTTACTGCGCGCATTTAGAGGCATGCCGGCTGTGAAGATCGAAATGCTGATAGATGCCTTGGTAAAGCTTGCAGATTTAAGCATGGATCATCCCGACATATCTGAAATTGATTTAAATCCTGCATTGGTAACTACCAATGGGGCCGTGGTTATCGTTGATTATTTAATTGTTAGAAATAATAACACATTACAGTCTGCCCCGACCCCCAACCGTGAGCCGATCGACCCATATGTGCTGGGGACCATGTTTCACCCCCAATCAATTGCCTTTGTCGGTGCTTCCAGCCAGATGTTTAAGTGGGGACACATGTTATTTGCCCTAACGGTCAGTGGGGGCTTTAGAGGCGATATCTTTTTAGTAAATCGAAAAGGGGGCAAAATCGCCGGTCGAACCGTTTACCGAACCATAGAAGATATTCCCGCGGATGTGGATTTAGCCGTTGTTACCATTCCGGCGGCTGGCGTGATCGATTCCATTGCTTCAATGGCGGCCAAAGGCATCAAATACATGTTGTTGATCACATCGGGATTTAGTGAGACGGGTCCAAATGGTATTCAGTTGGAAAACGACCTAATTCAAAAGGCATTGCAGGCCGATATCTTGGTATTGGGTCCCAATACCATGGGAATTTGCAACCCGCACATACAGTTGTATTGCACGGGCAGTCATGTACGTCCCCGGGCCGGATCAACGGCGATGGTGTCCCAATCGGGAAATATGGGAACCCAGTTATTGGCATTTGCTGAACAACAAGGCATTGGAATTCGTGCATTCGCCGGCTCCGGTAATGAGGCCATGATCACCATCGAAGATTATTTGGAGGCCTTTGAAAAAGATAAACGCACGCGTATCATTATGCTGTACATTGAAAGCATTAAAAACGGTAGGCGTTTTTTTGAAGCATCGCGCCGTATCAGCAAGCAAAAACCGATTATATTGCTAAAAGGAGGTCAATCAGATGCTGGTAGCAAGGCTGCCGCCAGCCACACCGGAGCATTGACTTCCAATCGGCAAGTATTTAACGCTGTTTGCCGGCAAGCCGGTATCGTCCAGGTTAACCAACCGGTGGATCTGTTGGATTTAGCGGCCGCCTTTTCTTCTCTGCCGCTGCCCAACGGAAACCGTGTGGCGGTCATGACACTAGGTGGTGGCTGGGGGGTGGTTACGGCCGATTTATGTGAGCATTACGGTTTGAGTCTACCGACACTGTCACAAACCATTATCCATAAATTTGATAGCAGTCTGCCATCATTTTGGAGTCGATCTAATCCAGTTGACATCGTCGGTGAGCAGGATCCTACCATCCCCATAAAGGTCATTGAAGCGCTAGTCAAATGGAACGGATGTGACGCTGTTATCAATTTAGGCATTTTAGGCCGTCGCTTGTTGCTGCAACGACTATCAGAGTCCGTGCGCGAGGCCGATACGACCATTACACCCGAATTTCTGGATTCAGTTCAGCAGGCCTTAATAGCATTTGATCAGCAATACATCCATCACATTGTTAAATTAATGGAAAGATATCAGAAACCAATTTTAGGTGTTAGCCTGCTGACTGACGAGCAGGACAAAACCGTTTACAGGATTGGTGAAAGTTCGTATAAGGGCATTTTTTATCCGACCCCTGAGCGGGCCGTGCGCGCATTAGCTAAAATGGTTGAATATAAACAATTTATACACTCCAATCGAGGCCAAACACAGCAATGAAATATTTATTACGAAAAACACCGTTGAAACACCAATTCGATTTTGAAATTGGATACTTGGTGAAAAGCCCCTGCAAAAAATGCAAACAGCGCAAACAATTTCCACAATGCATCGATAATTGCACAGCCCTGGACAAGATTCACGAATCACTGCTGGGAAGCATTTCGTGTTCAAATCGGAAACTTTAGAAAACGATCAGATGCGCTGCTAAATTGAGCCTGGCCTGCTATCCCTAACGATAAATAACGGTTGATCCTATGAGTTTTCCATCTGAAAACGTGCCGTTTCAATACGAACTCATCGAGAATAAGATGGGTGACGTAACCATTCTTTTGAAAGGTCGAATGGATAAAGAGGCTGCGGGCACTTTTCTTAGGCAGATTCACAAATTGATAAAATCGAAAGTATCTTCATCGTTGTCCGTCGATATCGAATCACTTAACTATTTCGATGATTACGGTGCCTTGGCTCTGATGGAAATCAAAGAATGCATCAAATCAATCGACAAACAATTCAAACTCATCGGCACCAATGATCGCGTGATATCTATTCTGAATCTTTTTGACCGAAACCTTCAAGCGCCAAACGATATCAAAACCCCACCAACAACCCGCAATCCACTTGTCCTTGTCGGCGAATCGAGTCTGAAACACTTTTTCAATATTCGATACATGCTGTCATTTGTTGGATCCGTTGCCTTGGCATTCCTTCAAATCATCATCCATCCGAAATCGTTGCGATATGGCGACACATTGACATGTATGGAAAAAACCGGGGTGGCCGCCGTACCGATTGTCGGGCTCATCAGTTTTTTACTTGGGCTGATAATGGCCTTTATGTCATCAATCCAACTGCAGCAGTTCGGGGCCAATATTTATGTCGCTTCGCTAGTCGCCATCGCGATGGTTTCGGAGCTGGGGCCTATAATGACAGCCATTGTTGTTGCAGGTCGCTCCGGATCAGCCTTTGCGGCTGAAATCGGTACCATGAAAATTTCCGAGGAGGTTGATGCCCTTTACACAATGGGCTTTAATCCAACTTTGTTCTTGGCAGTGCCGCGGATTGTGGCATCCTTGATTGTGGTACCAATATTGGCCCTTTTTTCTGATATATTTGCCATTGCCGGAGGTTTGACCGTCGGGGTTTTAATGTTAGATTTAACCGCCAGTTCTTATATTAGCCAAACAATTGAAACGTTAACGCTATTTGAAGTAACATGGGGATTGATGAAAAGCATGGTTTTTGCCCTCTTGATTTCCTGGGTGGGGTGCTTGCGCGGTTTTCAGGTTCGCGGTGGGGCTGCTGCAGTGGGCAATGCCGCTACGTCAGCAGTTGTGACCAGTATTTTTTTAATCATTCTTTTTGATTCTCTATTTGCCATCATCCGAACCTATTGGGGGTAAATATCGTTTAATGACAACCCAATCGATCATTAAAGTAAAAAATTTAATCGGTGGATATGGCGAAGAGGTCATTCTGAACAACATTAATTTTGATGTTAAAGAAAGTGAAATTTTGGTCATTTTAGGTGGTAGTGGCTGCGGGAAATCCACCCTATTACGACATATGGTGGGCCTTAATAGACCAATGGGAGGCAATATCTATGTTGACGGCGTCGATATTGCGTCTTGTCACGATGCTGAATTTAAGAAAACCTTAAAAAAAATTGGCATTCTATTCCAAGGTGCAGCCTTGTTTGGCTCTATGACCGTGGCCGAAAATATCGCTCTGCCGATTTTGGAATATACGGATTTGCCCAAAAAATCGATTAAAAACCTTATTCGCATGAAACTATCGCTGGTGGAACTTGATGGATATGAAAACCATCTGCCTTTTGAGCTAAGCGGCGGGATGAAAAAACGCGCCGGATTAGCCCGGGCCCTCGCCATTAATCCCAAAATCCTTTTTTTAGATGAACCTTCGGCGGGACTCGATCCGATCACTTCAGCTGAAATTGACCAACTCATTCTGCATATTAACAAAGTGCTCGGTACCACCGTCGTAATTGTAACCCATGAACTTGCCAGCATTTTTGCAGTGGCCCAACGGGTTGTGATGTTAGATAAAAAGAAAAAAGGCATCATCGCCGAAGGTGATCCCAAATTTTTAAAACAACATAGTGAAAACGAAACTGTAAAAGCCTTTTTTAACCGCACTTCCAAGTCTGCAATTCAACCTGACAGGAATTAGGTAATGGCTACCATAAGAACCAAATTCATCGTGGGATTGTTTGTTACAAGTGGTATCGTTTTAACCATCGTCGCAATTGTTTGGTTGGGCATGTCGCATTATCTCGAAAAAGGGCATTATCAGGTCGCCTATTTCAATGAATCAGTTCAAGGTCTGGATAAGGATTCGCCGGTTAAATATCGTGGCGTCACCATCGGGAGGGTGGAAAGCATTGGGGTTGCACCGGATGCCAATCTCATACAGGTCATTTTAAAAATCGAATCGCCTTTGATCCCGGGAGACTATTTAGAGGATATGGTGGCCCAACTGAAATCTGTTGGGATTACCGGTATTATGTATGTCGAATTGGAACGCAAAAAACCTGATGAAAAGGATCTTTCGCCCAAGCGATCGTTTCCCTCCCGCTATCCGGTGGTGGCGACCAAGCCATCTGAGGTTCGCAGGTTTCTTGATGAATTGGAAAAAGTCCTGCGCAATGTCAGCGCCATTGACCTCAAAGGGATTTCAGATCGCTTGAAACAGAGTTTAGATAAAATGAACGTTTCCTTAGTACGATTAGATTCCATGATGAGGGCGGATGACTTTCAACGTCTGATGGCATCATTTGAAAACGCGGCCAATTCGATTACCCGACTTGCCACCCGTGCCGATGGCACTGTGCAACGACTGGATCATGCTATTACCACGAATGAAGAGGAATTGGCTACCATCATTCAAGATCTCCAAGCATCCATGAAAAATGCCAGCGACTTTTTGGGTGAAGGCGTTGGTTTAATTAAAAACCAAGATGAGAAATTGTCGCGGGTGCAACAACATTTACTCATGACCTTAAAAAATTTAGAGCGGGCCAGCGAGAACCTCAACCGTTTTTCGGAAATGGTGGCCGACCAGCCATCGCAATTACTTTTCGGCCAACCGCCGCCTCCCCGCAAAGTAGATTAGGTTTCATCAATTAGTTGAATGCAATTGATATCATTGCTCAATTATGGAGATAGCTAATGATCACAGCGCATGGAAAATTATTAAGTCTGCTGCTAATTTTGCTTTTGATAATAGCTGCATGTACGAGCGTAAAACATCCCGACCCTAAAATAAGTTACTATACATTCGAATATCAACTCGATGTGGCGCCACAGCCAAAACTGTTAGATGCGGTTCTCAAGATTGACCGTTTCCAGACGGCCCCCATGTATAATTCCAATCGAATTTCGTTCAGGGAACAACCGTTTGAACGAGGGGCTTATAACTATCATAAATGGCGGGCTTATCCCGGAGATCTGATCAGCCATTTTCTGGCCCGGGATTTAAATCATTCCATGCTGTTTAAGGCGGTGCTTACTACCGATAGCCGTTTTACACCAACCCATATCATGGAAGGTTCGGTCGATGAGTTCTATGAGCAAAGCGCTGACGGCAAATGCCAGGCGGTCTTATCGGTCAGCGTGACGTTGTTGGCCGCTGATGAGCCCGATATCGCCAAACGAATCATTTTTCATAACCGTTATCGCGCCATCAAAGATTGTGCCACGAATACACCACAAGCATTGGCCGAAGCCATGAGTCAAGCAATGGCGTCGATTTCGCAGCAAGTAATTGCCGACACCTACCACTATTTATCATAGCCAATATTTATCATAGCCAAGCTAACTCTACGATCCGTCCACCATCAATCCGGAAAGCGGTAAATTGTGGCCCCCCAGGTCAGCCCGGATCCTAATCCGAGAAACATCACCGCGTTTCCAGCGCCAATGATATTGGCCTCAATTGCTTCGTCAAACGCCATGGGAATACTGGCGGCTGTGGTGTTGCCGTAATGCTGGATATTATGAAAAACTTTGGATGCCGGCAATTGCATGGCTTTTTGAAAGCCTTGGTTGATGCGCATGTTGGCCTGATGGGGAATGAACAAATCAATGTCTTCAGTATCCATTTGGGCTTTGGCCAAGGTCTCCTTGGCAACCTCTGGAAGGCGGCGGACTGCGTTTTTAAAAACCGCCCGACCATCCATGGTTGGATAGTGCCGACCGCTTTTCAGCATTTCCTCTGTCAAGCTGGGCCTCAACCGGTGGGAAGGTAATTCGAGCATTAAGCTTTCCGCCAGCTCACCTTGGGCATGCAGGGTTGTCGCCAAAAAACCGATGGGAGCATCGGTTTCAATTCCTTCCAGACACACCGCCCCCGCACCATCGCCAAACAATACCGCTACATCGCGACCGCGGGTGGAAATATCCAAACCGGTACTATGGACCTCAGCGCCTACGAATAGAATCCGTTGATACACACCTGCGCGGATATACGCATCGGCAATGCTCATTCCGTACACAAACCCCGAGCATTGTTGACGAATGTCCAAAGCGGGGGTTGTATTTAATCCCAGTTTATGCTGCAGTAAGCAGCCGGAGCCGGGAAAATATATATCGGGACTAAGGGTTGCAAAAATAATTAATTCAATGTCTTGCGGCTCCCAACCAGCGCGATCCAGGGCGATGCGGGCCGCTTCAAAGCCTAAATCCGAAGAACCAACCCCGCCCTCTTCCGGCACCCAGTGACGCTTTTCAATACCACTGCGCTGTCGAATCCATTCGTCTGAAGTATCCATCCATTGTTCTAAATCTTGGTTGGTAACCGCCCGCGGAGGTACATAGCGACCGGTGCCTGCAATGATTGTCTTTTCCATGCACAAACCTTTCAATCTCCACTTTTATTCGTTATATTCGGATGATTCCACAATGCATCGCGCAGTCCTGATGCGCGCTGCACCGGTCTGTTTACGGCAGAGCGTAACACATTTGCCTGACCCCAAATAGATATTTTTTTCCGAGCCCGGGTTACAGCTGTATAGAGGAGTTCGCGCGTCAGTACCGGATAATCCATTTCCGGCAGCAAGAGCATAACTTCCTCAAATTCAGATCCCTGGCTTTTGTGTACCGTCATGGCAAAAACAGTGTCATGCGCTGGCAGCTGATGCGGTAAAATTCGTCTTGCATTACCATCCGTTCCTCGAAAAAAAACACTGGATTCATGATTGCCCAACTGCAGATCATTAACAACAATACCAATATCACCATTAAAAAGGCCCAGCTTATAGTCATTGGCTGTAATCATGACTGGTTTGCCGGGATACCAGTAATTATCTGTGTTTTCGTAACCAGAAACGATGGGATTGGATGCGATTAAGCCGGAATCCCGCAAAATTGCTTCGGCAAAACCATTAATGGTTTTTACGCCAAATGGTCCGAAATTTACGGCGCATAGAATTCTAAATCGGTTGAAAGCTTCCAAAGCGACTAAGGGATCTTTTGCTGCAAGATAATCGGAATAGCCGATCATTATTTTTTCGGCAAGAATTTGAAAAAAACTGTTCATATTTGCCTGATGCCACTTAATTTCGTGGGGTTCTGATTTTAAATAATCGATTAACCCACTGTCATTTCCTTCTGTTATCAATCGGCTTAGATGGCCAATGCCACTTTCAGAAGGAAAGCGATAATTTTTCTGAAGTATGACAATACAGTCTTGCAGGCCACTGGAAGACGTCTCAGTTTCGATGGTTTTGGGCATTTTTTTCTGTGTGATGGTTTCCAATAAACGGCTATATGTTTTGGAAAATACCTGGACTTTGCCGCAAGCACAGATATCACCTAATATGGCGCCGGCTTCAACGGACGCAAGCTGGTCTTTATCACCGATTAGAATTACTTTTGTATTCAATGGCAGTGCTTGGATGAGTTTAGACATTAGGGGTAAATCTACCATTGAAGCTTCATCCACAATCACCACATCTGCTGGTAGCAAGCGTTCAGCATTAAATTTAAAAGATGTAGATCCGGGTATGGGTTGTAACATTCTATGGATGGTAAACGCCTCGGCCGGCATCGCCGATATTATGCTGTTGTTATAATGTAAATTCAGTTTAGCGGTTTGAATGGCATCCACCAGCCGGGCAGCAGCTTTTCCAGTGGGTGCTGCCAAATAAATACGATTTGTTTCAAAATCAAACAGTTTAATCAACACCGCCAAAATCTTAGGTATTAACGAGGTCTTGCCGGTACCCGGTCCGCCGGAGATAATGCACACAGATTGCAGTACACTCGTTAGCACCGCGATTCTCTGCCAATCAGGCTTTGATGTTTCTGCACCAAGAAAAACTTGATCGATTTCCGCTGTTAATTGATCCAGATCGACAGCGATTGATTTGCAATTAACACGCTTACGAAGTGATTTGACCAACAACTGTTCATATTCCCAGTACCGGTATAGATACAGCCGATTTTTTTCATCTAAGATTAGCGGACAAACATCACCCGGCTGACCGATAACCGGACAGCCCCTGAGGATTTTGTTCCATTCGGCAAGGGACGGCCCTAATATGGAATCATTTACAGTTTCATTTTTTAGCAGTTGCTTTTCAGCCCAAAAGGATAAATCGAGGCACACATTTCCCATTGCCGTTGCGCGACTCAGCAAAGCGGCGGTCAGGTATAGCAGGGGTTTATCAGAGGTTGCAAAATCTGCAATAAACTTGGCGAAATGAACATCAAAGCTTGAAAAATCGTCATTTTGTTGCAGATTTATCGCAATATCATTATTAATCATTTACATTAAATAATATTCATATTATTCTTTTATTATTATAATTTTCTATTTTCTTTTAATCACTTTTACAATTTGCTTGCAAGATCCGGTTTGTGCGTCTGCGCGCCTGACAAAATAATACTTTCCGCTTAATGGCATTGCAGCTAACAACCGATTGATCACGGCATGCATTGCTGATCTTGGATTTATGCCATCTTAAACGATGGAATGAGGGTTTCGCCCAATGTGTTGATAAAATCAAGCGATGGCATGTCTCGAAAAACGCCATATTCAGAGCCTTGTGCCGGATTAATCCCGCGGATATACAAATAAATAACGCCGCCAAAATGATTTTCATAGCGATAGTCGGGTTGTCGTTGACGCAAGACCTGGTGAAGTGCCAGGGTGTATAGATGGTATTGCAGAAAATAGTAGCCTTGGACCATACTGCGGGAAATTGATTCTTGGTGATAATTTGCAAAACTATTTCCTAACCAGTTGGATTTCCAATCAATTATAAAATATTGGTGGCCATAGCGGATGATTAAATCGATATATCCCTTCATGTAGCCAGCCATGGGTGCAAAATCGAGTTTTCCCAGTGCTCGAGGAATCTCTGGTAATTGAAAAGTATGGCCATACTTATTAAATTTTTGCTTTAATATATTATTTCTAACTAGTCTTAATGGATAATAAAATTCCATTTCTTTTTGACAGTCAGAATCTTTGATTGCGGTCAAATTAAAACTGGGTTGGCTATTTATCAGCGGCACCGTCAAAACGTTGTGCACCATTTCATGAATCGTTTTTGTCCATTCAGATATAAAACCATATTCATCCAATTTTTGTTGAATCAGATTCTGGAAATAAGACGCTGAATCCTGTTGAAAATCCATTTCTTCAAACAGAGCATGAAAAAAGGAGCCTACATGCGCTCCGCGCGGAAATGCGAATATGGATTTTGGCGTCGATGCTGATAAAGGTGTAAAATGATGCGTTGCGTCTGGTTTAGGAAACCCAATCACGTCATGGCACATTTCATCGCCATCCGGCTGATCAGTGTCTGTAAACACCGTGTAATGCTCTAACCGCGGTGCAATCATTGCGGAATAACTGGCTAATTTCCAGGTTCGATCGATGTGGCCCTCAAACTTGGGTAATTGACCAATATCGAATGCTTTGGGCGTCTTTTTTATATCTGCCCATCGACCGGGTTGTAACAACGTCATTTGAATACTACCATCTGATTGATCAATTAGACGGCGTAAATCATTTTGCAAATCTTCATCATTTACCAGCTTGAACAGCGTTTTAAGCCGTTGAACAATTTCATCGGCATTTAGACCGGGGAAAATGCCCGTATGCCGGGAATGAAACAAATAGGCCAGAGCAGAAGTTTCCGCCAGATTGATATGGCCCCAGGCCAAATAGCATTTTTTTCTGGCACGGGTTAAGGCTACATACAACAATCGTAAATTTTCAGCCAGTTGCTCTTTTTCACCAAGCTTAAAATGCCGTTTGAAACGATCAGAGCCAAGGTCAACTATATAATTTTGAATATTATCAGGATCATGAAATGCGACGCGATCCTTTCCGCGATGATGGGATGCATCCCAATTAAAAGGACAAAATACCACCGGATACTCCAACCCTTTGCTTTTGTGAATCGTTATAATTTGAACCGTATGCTCGTCGCTTTCCAGCCGTAATAAATGCGCATCTGATTCCCGTGTAACCTGTTTTATTTGTGATGCAAACCACCTTATGAGCCCCCCCATTCCCAAATGGTGTTGATGTGATTCAAAATGCAACAGTTCGCCCAGATGCAATACATTGGTTAATCGCCGTTCACCATCAGGCTGCGCCAACAGCCTCTCCTTGACATGTTCCTGGGATAGAAATTGTCGGAACATGGGCGTAAAACCGGTCCGGTGCCATTGGTCATGATATTTTTGAAAACGGTTATAGCGTTTATGCCACCAAGCCGGTTCGAGGCTGTTTAAATTCAATTGATCGGCCGCAACTCCCAATATATCCGTGACCAAGGCCGTTCGAAATCGTGTTTCATCATTGGGGGTTGCAATGCTTTTTAAAATCCGGAGCACTTCACGCGCCTCATGCGATTCAAATATACTGGAATCGCTCTGTATACTAGCGGGAATACCCACAGATGCTAGCCGTTGGCGCATTAAAAGAGCCTGCTGGTTCGTGCGAACCAGTACGGCAATATCGCCGGGATTATGCGACGGCAGTTTGCATTGCAATAATTTGGAGATTTCCGCGACTACGGCTTCCGCAACAATATCAGTGGCTTTTGATTTAGGAATCGGTTTAGATGTTGTCGAAAATTGCTCGGATGATAAATACCATAAATGCAGCGCCGGTTGATGCGATTCAGATTCCGGGGCATTTGATGTAACCGGTTGCCCGCTTACAAAGTCAATATGATTGAGAACAAATGGGCGATCTCGTTTATTAAAAATACAGTTAACCGCTTTGATCATAGCCGGCGTGCTCCGCCAATTATAAAACAGCGTGTACTTGCTGTTTGCAGCGGCAGCCGCTTGAAGATAAGAAAATATATCCGCGCCCCTAAAACCGTAAATCGCCTGTTTAGGATCACCGATCAGAAATAGAATGCTATCCTTGGCTGAAAATATTTTTGAGAAAACATTATATTGTATAAAATCGGTATCTTGAAACTCATCTATTAAAGCTACTTTATAAGCTTGCTGAATGGTACGCGTAAGTCGATACGATTGATTTGACCGGTCGATATCAAGCGCACGGTTCAATTTAACCAGTAAATCTGAAAAAAATTGGCAATTTTGATGTTGTTTCTTTTGCTCAAGAGCGCGTTTGGCAAATCGAAAAAACTCGGTTTTGTAAAATTGCAGCCGAGCCGCCATTTCATCTTCCAGGCGTTGCCCAAGATTATGGAGCGTGTCACACACGTCAAAAAAAGGGTGCTTTTCTGGTGTTTTATTTTTACGCGTGTATTGCTTGATGGCAGATGTGGTCAGTTTCGAAAAATGCTTAAACAATGGAAACCCAATAAAATCGTAGGATACCAGTATATCGATTTTTTTTGCCATTTCATTAAGTTGCATATCACGCCTGGAGCTACCTGAAAATGGATGAGGCGTTTTGA
>JASJAZ010000244.1 GCA_030066785.1 Desulfobacterales bacterium
ATGAAAATGGGAATGATGGATAAAATGATGGGCATAATGATGGGGAGAATGAGCAAAGAAGAAAAAGAATCGATGATGAACAACGCAATGGATAAGATGATGAGCGATATAACCAGGGAAGAAAAGCAGGAGATGATGCTCGAAATGATGCCCAAAATGATGGAAGGCGTCAACATGCTCGATATGATGCCCAAGATGATGCTCACCATGATGCCTAAGATGTTTGATGAGGTTAAAAGGATCCTGGCTGAGCAAGGCAAAGAATTGGATGTAAAGGAGATATTTCCAAAAATAATGGCGCCAATGATGTCCACGATGTTGGGTGGCATCGAAGCTGAAAAAATGGTGCAGCACAAGGAAGAGATGATGGAGCGCATTTTTCCCATGGCCGATTTAAGTCACAAGATTCCTGAAAGACAAATGGAGATGCAACCCGGCTGTATAAAACGGCTGATGAAAAATATTCCTTTTGAAGACCGTATCGGCTATTCGTCAAAGGTCTTGGGAATCATGGTGGAAGAGGGAATCCAGGGTATGGGTGATGAGCAAAAGCAAACATTCAGGTCCAATCTTCAAGCAATCATTGATTCCGGGTTTTAATTTTCTTTTATCCGAAAGAAACGGACATTCAATTTTGGCACTTTTCGATTTTTCTATGCGTTTTTCTTCACTGAACAATTTTAAAAGGGCTCAAAATATGCGTTTAATGGGCGGTTTTATTTATGGATTACACAGTCGCTGATTTTGCATATGCCATCTGGTAATCTTACATATTTTTAAATCTCAAAATTACCAATTGCTCCAACCCGGCATTAATTAGTTTTCAAAATTATTGCGATTTTTGTTTGTAACCACAATTCGCGGGTTTGAATCCTCACCGCCTAAACATCCTTCAAATCAGCACTTGATTTGACAAATTCACGCTTTACCAGATAAATTCCAGATGTCCAAAACAAATCGGCAATGAATCCAGCCGATTCGCAAGTACCAATTATCTTAATATATCGGTACTTGGCTGATATTTGGTTTTCAATAATTGTATCTGCAATATCCCCTATTACTCACCACCGCAGCATATCATTCCAAATACGATTAGCAATTTCTCCTTTTATAGTTTCACCCTATCGTTGCAAAAGCCGGAGGGCTTCAGAGTCAAGGCGCCGAGGGTGAAGCCGTAGTAATGCTACTGCGAAACATCGGTAACAAAGGATCTGGGGCCCTCCGGCTTTCCCGCAAGGTTAAAAAAGATGGTATCCAATCAAGCCGATCCTTAGGTTCACCACTGGTGTATTGCTATAAGGGCAGCTTAATAGCCAGCCTGATTTGTAATATCGGCCTTAGCGCCCTCTAGCACGCCGATATTTTAGAATAAAGCGTTTTTCCCAGCCACATTAAAGGGGAAAAACGCCTTATTTATTGCTCACCACGTCGCAAATCGAAATCTTACGCATTTCAACTTGATATCAACGGTCTAATTTCCGTGTATTGTGCCGATCTACGCCGAATACAGCGCCCTGCAATCTGATAGGTTTTACCTGCCACTTAGTACCCAATCGTTTATCATTGCCAAGTAAGGAAAAATGTCAAGTTTAGTTTGGGATGAAACTAAAGGCTTAAAAACTTGGAGGGCATCATAACAAATAAAGTGCAAAACTACATTGAAACCAACGAAGAAATAGAAGAAGGCAATGCCGATACCCGTTTTCGCAACTTTGAATGTGACAATCCTGATATAGCCCTGGGGTGTAACCTTGGAATTTATGTGCAGGGATAACTTCAAAGGCGGAGCTTGAATTTAGATCAGGTCGATAGTTTTAAAAATAATAATCAGACGTCAACCAAGGCGGAGCCTCTTCAGGATCTGCCTTGTCCATATAATTTAAAGGAAAGAATTATGGCCGGTAAACCGACTGGCCAGTTGGAAACTTTCAGGTTTGAAACACTTCAACTTTCAGGAGTTCAACATGATCAACACCAAATCAATTAAGATCCTAATGAGTGTCTCATTTGGCGTTATCGTGTGGTTAACGGGTTCGGCGTTTGCTGTTGAAGAGGCTTCTCATGAAGTCATAACAAAAGATGGACAATTTGAATTGAGGCAATATCAGCCATTTATAATTGCTGAGACTATTGTTGAAGGTGACTTTAAGGAGGTTGGCAGCAAAGGGTTTCGCAGGCTGGCAGACTACATTGGCGGTAACAACCATAAAGAACTGGACATTGCGATGACCGCGCCGGTGACACAGGAAGCAACATCTGAAAAAATCGCCATGACGGCCCCGGTAACCCAAACGCTTTCCGGCGATCAATGGCGCATCTCTTTTGTAATGCCGGCAGAATATCGCCTGGACACCTTACCGGTACCCATTGACGATCGCATCGCAATTAGGGAAGTGCCTTCAAATTATTTGGTAGCAGTTGTGCGCTATTCGGGCTCTTGGAGCAAAGATCGGTATGCACAACATAGAGCCAAGTTAATCGATTGGATAAATGAGCAGGGTCTGCAGCCCATGGGCAACCCGGTATGGGCGCGGTATAATCCACCGTTTATGCCGTGGTTTTTACGCCGTAACGAGGTGTGGATTCCCGTCAAGCAGGAATAATGTTTATAATCTACAAAAAAAACAAAGTTCAATGAGATACAATTTGCATGAGGAGAATAATACTATGAAGAACAATTTAGATGATGTGCTTATGATGATCGGAAAGGAATATGAAAACAATATTCTCAAGGGATCGAGAAACTACCTGGAGGTAGATATTGGTAATAAAGCTGCAAAAATGGGCTATTTCGGCCTAAAAGATAAATTTGCCAACGTTTACGCCATCGTGCCATTAAAGGCACCGGTGACCGGAATGAAAGTTCGAATTGACGGCCGGACGTTTGTTAATTATGCTCAATTTGATACTGGTGTTGCCGTTCCGGGCAATGTAGCCCAGAAAGCGGACCTTCCATATAAGGAGTTTGTTCCAAATGACAGCATGATCTTAAATTTTACCTGATTCAAATCATACCGAAAGACGGCGCTAAAGCTTCAGATAGTGCCGTCTTTTTTTATTGAGTGCCAAGCACTTTCAATTTGGCAGCGATCAACTGATTGTGAGAAAGTCGCAGTAGATTGGCCATCTTATGCATCAGGTAATTTTCATACTTATCCAATTTGCCGTCTACAAAAACAATCTGCCACAGCATTTCTATGATTTTTTCTTTTTCATCCCTTGTATAATTTTCGTTAATCAGTTTAGCAAACTGCCACAAATCAAGGCTTTCTTCCAACTCTTCGTCTGCGGCTTGTATAAGTGCATCCGTATGTTCGGCGGACAAACCGTATTTTTCTTTCAAAATTGCAAGAATCGTATCCATCTCTGCATCTGAAAACGATTCGTCAATCCGCGCCATCTCTAAAAATAATGCGGTGGTGGCCACCCGCAGGTCGTGTGGTTTGCTTTGAGCATTATCTGTGGAATCATCCATCGGCACTTTGCCGAAAAACCGTTTAACCAAATCGATCATCCGAAAATCTCCTTTTGTAGGTTGGCATCATTATCAAGCAATTTGACGACAATTTGTCTCTCGGGTAAAAAACAACAGAATCAGCGATAACAGAACCCAAACGATTAACAAAGCGAATCCGGATTGATAAGCGGCGAGATCATAAATACGAACCCCCTCAAGGGTTTGGCCCTGCCACTTTTGATCCAGTACCCAACCGACTGCTGGTTGCAAAAGCGTGGGACCCAGCATCACACCCGTGTTGACGACGCCGGATACGGTGCCGGAGAGACGCGGCGGCACCGATTCTTTGACATATGCAAAACTAATAATCATGCAACCGGAACTGAAGCCGGTCAGCAACAAAAGCGCTGTGAGCCCGCTAATGGGAAGTTGGCTGGCAAAAATCACTGCTGCCCAGCCGCAGAGTGTCACGGTACACCCAATAATGTAAAGGGGTTTACGCTGCCCTAATCGATCAGATAACCAGCCAAAAAAGGGGCCACCGATGGCCCAAGAAACCAGCAAGGCTGAGGTCAGCACGGCGGATTGCGATGTTCTCAATCCGTAATGCGTTGTCAAAAAGGGCACACCCCAGAGGCCTGAAAATGTCAGCACACCACCAACCACCCCTCCAGGGATGACACACAAAAACAAGGTGTTCGGGTATTTAAATACCTCAATTATTCCCGCCAAAATCGTTTTTAAAGACACCGTTGAAAGGCCTTTTTTAGAATCTGTTAAATTGACATACCCTTTTTCATCTGGAAAATCCCTGACAAAAGACCAGATAGTAACACTTATGAGAAAGGTGATGGCCGCTGAAATCAAAATAACAGTGCGCCAGTGAAGCAGGCCTGCGGCCAGCCGCAGCGGTGTCCCGGCAAAAACCGCCCCGATTATGCCGCAGAAAAGCGCCAGACCGGATGCCATGGCATAGAAGCGTGATGGCAGCCAACTGCTGGATAATTTTAATAGTCCCACAAAAGCCACCGCTACGGAACCACCAATGAGCAAACGCCCTAAATTGGCCCAAATAATACCGGGCGCCAGCGCGAAAAGAACTGTGCCGCATCCGGCCACGATAGCACCCACAGTCAGCAAACGGCGGGCCCCCCAGACATCGGCAATGATCCCGGTGGGTATTTGCATCGCCGCATAACTATAAAAATAAACTGCCGAAAGATTACCCAACGCGGCGGCGCCGATACCAAAATCGCGCATCAGAACATCGGTCAAAACGGCCGGTGCCACCCGTTGAAAAAAACCCATTAAGTAAAATAAAGCGCCTAGCCCCCAGATAAACCAGCCAATGCGCAAAGGGGGTGTTGTGGTTGGATGCATGTTATTCCAATATTTGTTTGATTTAGGTGTTCAAAGGTGAGGACTATAAACGGCGTAGAAATGCCTGTCAATTGATGTTATACCGCTTTGCATTATAATGTTTCAAAATAAGCAGTGGCGGCATTAGTGCTTATGGAAAAAAACGTTTCAATAACGGAACTTTTCTTTGAAAACCATTATATAACAATATCGATTGGCAGGTTCAGAAAGTTTACCATGCATAGCGGAGGAAATACCCACACACGTCTAAGAGCTGTTTCCTCGATTTATGCGATGCTTGACAATCGCAAGTCTCCTGATTAGATCCTATCATTATATTTGTCACCCATAGGTTTTGCTGAGAGGAGGATAATGGCATGAATATCAATCGAGTTGGCACATTGGTAGTACTTGGCTGGGCACTAATTGTCATGAGTGGATGCGCGGCTGCTGTGCTTGCAGGGGCTGGTGCCGGTGCCGGTGTGGGTACCTATAGTTATGTCGATGGTTTTTTGAAACGAAACTATGCGGCAACCATATCCGATGCATATAACGCCACCCTAGCGGCTTTGGCAGATATGAAGTTAACACCGACGCTTAAAAAACAGGATGCCTTTACCGGCCGCATCGAAGGTAAAATGGCAGATGGAACCGATTTTTTTATAAATTTAACCGCAATGCCTAAAAATATTACCGAAATCGAAATAAAAATTGGGATCTTCGGCAATCGCGATCGGTCTCAAGTTTTCCACGAACGGATTGCGGCTAAATTGACAAAATAGTTATTAAACTCTCCCCAAAAAAGCCGGAACCGGCCATGTCCGATTCCGGCGATTTTATTTTAACCTCGCGCCAAACCCTGGTTTCAGGCCTTAGCCAAGACTTGACACACCGTTGGCCTTTCTCTATCATGCCGCATTCTTTTGATCCAAGGTGACAAATATGGCCATCGCCCCGCCCCAACAAACCAACGTGAAAATTATCTTTGCACTGACCCTGGTGCACTTCATGGGCGATTTTTATAGCTCTTTTATCATTCCCTTGATGCCGGCTTTTATCGACAAACTCTCCCTCTCGCTTGCCCAAGTAGGCATCATTACAGGAACAGTTCGATTTCTGGCATTTATTGTCCAACCATCGGTCGGGTATGTGGCCGACCGTTATCCCACTCGCTTTTTTGCCCTTGGCGGACTGCTGTTTACCGTTCTGTTTATACCAATGTCGGGATTAGCACCGACTTTCGTTACTCTAACCGTGGTACTGGCGCTGGGGTCCATCGGTTCTTCCATGTTTCATCCATCCATCACCGGTATGGTACCGGTTTATGGGGGACGCAATTCCGGTTTTTCCATGTCGATATTTAACACTGGCGGAACTCTGGCCTTTGGCATCGGCCCTATTTTCATTACTTGGTTTGTGGCCCAATACGGCCTATCGGCCATGCCGGCCACCATGTTGATCGGTCTGGTGACGTTGGGGT
>JASJAZ010000004.1 GCA_030066785.1 Desulfobacterales bacterium
CTGTCCCGTCAACTAAAAAAAGTTCTTTAACCATTGACTTTACCGCAATGATGCCCGTTACCCAGACCGGTTCATACAGCCCCCTAACGATGTAGCCTTCCTTTTGCGTGATTTTGGTATAAACGATTTGATTGGGGGGCGGCGGCGGGACATGAATACAGGCTCCGATGTAGGGTACCAGCAGAAATTCGGTTACCTTGGTGTCAGTCATCTCCAGCGGTAAAAGATAGCCGGGAATACGCACCCGCTGACCGTTGAGTTCCTCAACCATAGACGTTTGAATTAGCTTGCGTTTGGCCATCAACTCATCAATGTCAATACCCGCCTCTTTCAGCTCCGGCATCGCTTCATCGAGTTCTTGGTAATATTCCTCCGTATCCGGTCCACGTTTGGGTAGGGAATCGAGCGTATTGATCACCCAGTACACCAGGTCCTTCTGTTTTTCGGTTAGATCGGCTAAAGGATCTTCAGCTAATAGATGGGCGGGCACCAGATCTTCCCACGACAGTTGGCGAACTTTTTCAGCCAATGCAGGCAGGCAGCATAGGGTGCAAATAAAAATAATGAATATTTGAATGGATTTTTTCATGATACGTTTTTTATTTTATATTCGTATCGTCATGCCATCGACAAGTGAGTAGCGATCAATTTGATACCCCGGTAGCATGCCAACTAAACAACCTACCAGACAAACAATTCCAATCAACATCAATTCGTAAACTGATAGTCCACCAATGGCGATTTTCCGCAGCTTGAATGATAGATAGATTAGATCCGACCGCACAAACAACCGTAATGATATATAATACTATTTTCAAACATTGTATCATAATATACCTCCCAAGCCGATTGATCAAAACTTCAGTCAGTCATCTGCTTGGCGAATATGGGAAACTTCGGCAATTGGTGTTACTACCTCACCAAAAGTGAATTAAAAGAAAGGTGTTTATCAGGAACTGCCAACAGGTGGGCCCGCGGCGCGGTTTGCGATGGAAATGATTTGCCCAAGAGGAAAGTGCTTATCGATAAAATGTCGTTGGGCGGATCAATTTGCGTGATGATGTAACCGCTGCCGTTGGCATAAAATTGACTGGTTGCCAGTGCCTACAATCTCACATCCGGGGCTTCGATCATCATGGTTTCGGGGGTTGTTTTTTTATATCGTTGTTCATCAACCGCAAACGTGTATCTGTCCAACCTAAAAAACTAACTAACGGGGCTGAAGCCAAAAAGGAATATTATGTGCCATCAATGCAATTACCAGGAATTGTTAGGAGCCGCAGATTTGGATGTCACCGACAATCGCCTGCACGTTTTAGAGGTTGTCGGCAACAACAGCTTTCCCCTGTCGGCCGATGATATTTTTAAAACCCTGGACCGTCGCAGTTCAATTAACCGGGTCACGGTCTATAGAATTCTTGATTTACTGGTGGAACATGGGATTGTTGAGCGTCTCAGCACCGGCGGCAGGGCGTTTTATTACGGATTGGCCCCCAATGATTTTCATACGGCCCATCCGCATTTTTACTGCAAAAACTGCGGGCAGATGGATTGCCTGAATCCCGCAAGTTTAAATGTGGATACTGATTCGCCATGGAAAACGTTTCCCGGTCGAATTGATAAAGTGGAAGTACGGGTTGATGGGATTTGCAAGAATTGTATCAAGCAGCATCTGACGTAATACGATTTCAGCGGGATACTTTCGAAGTGTTCCACCTCTATTCTTCAAATTAATGCGCTGTTAGAATTAGGCATTTAAAACGATTTGCACCACGATCGTCAAAGCCAGCAAAATGCTGACAAATGTCACCAATTTGACCATTATCCTCCTCCTTTTCCCCAGATACCAATAACTTAGGCGGCAAACAAATATAACAATATGTGGTAGGTGTCAAGATAAAACATCAACATATTGTGGTAAAATCTTAAGAAAAGGATGAAGTTAACAGCAGTAACCTTGTGCCAATAATCGGTTAATCATCACCGCTGGCGGCTACTAGATTGCGGGTATTTAAATAGGGATTTGAAACAGTTTAGTCTTTTTGCGGCCACTCCGCTCCAGACTTTTCTTCGGTGAAATAACAAAATCGGTTCCACTCATATTCTTTTCGACTGATGGGACAACGTAGCCTTACCTTGCGATTGGAAACGTTGACCACCTGCCAGTCGCCTTTGCGTGGGCCACCGTCAATATGAATTTTTTGACCGGCTTCGAAAGGGTAGGGCTTAAAAAACGTAACGGTATTATTTGCCATGGTGAAATCTCCTAAGAAATAGCTTTTAAAAACTATCTAAAATATTCGGATCTGATGAAAACTGTGCCAGTTCAGCCTTGATGTCATCCACCACCCGGCGGACGTCGCCCGTGCATCAACGGCCTTTGGGATTTTTTAGCGCGCACTGGCAAGTGCCCATCATTTTTTCCTGCAAGATCCGTTTTAATATCAATGATTGTCCATTGGAAATGAGATCTTGGCGAATGTCCTCGCGGCTGTATTCAAAACAGTAACAGATCAGATCCGGCATCGGAAATGGCGTCCTTTTCTCGCTGTTATCATATGGGTTTATTGGCGCGGATTAGCATCCCCTTGGTTTTGGGAGAGCTATTAATCCCGGTTTCGGAAACCAATTCGGTGTTAACAAAGCCAGCCTGCTGCAACATTTCCAGAAAGACCTTTTCCGGTACGGCGCCACCCTCTCAGCGAAACCAACTGGCGACAATCATTTTTGTATCGTTTGGCAGTGGTTCGGTCAGTAGCTGATCGGCCATCATGAGATATCCGCCAGGCTTCAAGCAATTAAAGACATTGGCAAGGGCCTGTTGTTTGTCGATGATCAGGTTAAACACCCCATTGGAGATGACAATATCGATGCTTGTGTGCTCAAACGATAATCGGCTAGCGCTCATTTCCATGAAATGCACATTACCAAGTTGCATTAACTTGGCATTCGACTTGGCCTGATCTAACATCGCGGGCACCATGTCGATGCCCACGGATTTGCCAGTTGAGCCCACCAGGGTGGCAGCTATAAGCGTATCAACTCCGGCGCCACAGCCGATATCCATAACAATTGAACCTTTTGGGATAGTTCCCAGGGAGAATGGATTGCCAACCCCACAATAACCATTGGCCACTTCGTCGGGCAGTTGTTCCACAAGTTTGGCATCATACCCAAGTGTTTGAAGACCATTACGGCCGGTAGGATATTTAAACAGGGCTGCCGGATTTTTAGCGGCTTGCGAATATTTTTTGTGGATACTTTCCTCAATCTGTTGGCGGTCAGAAGCGTTTAGTTTTATTTGCATTTTTGTTTACCGATATATTAGCGCCCATCTGGCATAGAGGTGTTGAGATGAAGCCGATAAATTATATTTTCGTGCCTATTTAACAAAATGCAGCAAACATTCATTAACATTACTTGACAAACAATCGCAACTCCATTAGTTGACGTACTATAGGTGCCATATCGGCTTAATAGGGAATCCCGTTTTGAAGCGGGAGCGGTCCCGCCGCTGTGACCGAGGACGAAATCTGCATCCGGCCACTGTTACGTATCTAAGCGAAATGGGAAGGCGCAGAAAGTAGGAAGATTCGGGAGCCAGAAGACCTGCCTGTACATTTTTTTCTGATCTTTGCGAGGCAAACAAAGGTTAGACCAATACCAAGGGTCAAGTAAACTGGGTGCAGCCCTCAAATCGATTTGCGGTTTGAGGGCTTTTTTATTGGTTGGCGCTGTGGGACCGTCCTTTATCTGGAAAGGGGGTGAGGCGGAAACATTCGTTATTTTTTATTTACACAAAATCCAAAAGCTTTTTCAGTCCGATGTTTTTAATAGCATTTTTCAAATTGAACCGGAGAAGGAGATCCCACAGATGAAAAAAAGTGTTCTAAGTTATGTGTTGGTAGGATTGATTGTTTGCTGCATGGGTGCTGTCGCATGGGCTGGTGGTCATGGTCATGGCAGCAAAGCGCCCAAAAAGGTGGGCATATTGCTGGTGGCATTTGGCTCCAGTGAAGCCAGTGCCCAGGTGAGTTTTGAAAACATTGAAAGAAAGACGAAAGCCGCTTTTCCAAATACCCCCATCCGTTGGGCCTATACCTCACACATCATCCGGGAAAAGCTGGCCAAGCAGGGCCAACAATTGGATTCCCCCGAAGTAGCCCTTGCCAAAATGCAGGATGAGGATTTTACGCATGTGGCGGTGCAATCCTTGCACACCATTGGTGGCGAGGAATACCATGATGTGCGTCGGACGGTTGGGGCGTTTAAGATAATGGGTGGATTTCAGCGCATCGTGCTGGGCTATCCTCTCCTGGCTACCCAGGAGGATATGGAACGCACGGTGGATGCTATTTTGAAAACCATACCCAAAAAACGCAAGAAAAATGAGGCGGTGCTCCTGATGGGACACGGCACGCACCATCCCTCCAATGCGTTTTATGCCGCCTTGATGTTTCAACTGCAGCAAAAAGACCCCAACATTTTTATCGGTCAGGTGGAAGGGTATCCGGAACTGGATGTTATCCAACCGATGCTCAAGGCCAAAAAGATTAAAAAAGCCTGGCTCATGCCGTTTATGTCGGTGGCCGGCGATCATGCTAAAAACGATATGGCCGGTGATGAAGACGACTCCTGGAAGTCGATTTTAACCAAGTCCGGCATCAAATGTGAAATCGTAATGAAGGGCACAGCAGAGTACGATGAGTTTGTCGATATCTGGGTAGATCACGTAAAAGGACCTATGGGCCATTTTTAACGCTTTGCGTCCTTGACGATTTTGCTGTTTTTGCACGCCAAATAGAGCCAACCGATAAAAATTGTAACCGGCTGGCTCTATTTGTTTTTTTGATACTGTTTACATGAACGCAAAGCTATTATTTTACTGAATACATGCTCCAAATGCAGACAGTTTAATGGATCATCAGGGTTTTAAACATCGATTGCAAAATTATACCGGCATTCAATTGCTGCTTCTGGGCTCTTTTTTGGGTGTGGCCATATTGTTTACCAGTGGTTTGGGCTATGTGTCGATTTCCTTTGGCGATGTGTTTAAAATTATTTTTGCAAAGCTGTTCAGTCAGGCACCTTTAATAGAGTCCATGGACCGCCTGTGGCCGACCATCGTGATGGATGTACGACTGCCGCGTATCCTTACCTCGGCCATCGTCGGCGGAGGCTTGGCGATTTCAGGTGTTATTTTTCAAGGTATTTTGCTTAATCCCCTGGCTGATCCCTATACCCTGGGCGTTTCCGCCGGCGCCGCCTTCGGGGCGTCTCTGGCGATATTGTTGAATATCTCCCTCATCGGTACATTTTCCATACCGCTGCTGGCTTTTTTAGGTGCCGCCGCTACCCTGTTTTTGGTGATCTATTTATCAGCCTCCAGTGGCGGGTTGTCTTCCAACAACCTGATTCTGTCCGGGATTATAGTGGCGGCCATTTTATCGGCCGGCATCAGTTTTTTGAAATATATCGCCGATGAGCAGGTGGCTGTCATTATCTTCTGGCTCATGGGCAGTTTTGCGTCCAAGACCTGGTCGGATGTCCTGCTGACGCTTCTGGCGGTTTGTGCCGGATTTCTGATTTTTATATTTTATGCCCGTGATTTGAATTTGTTGTCGCTGGGAAATCGCACCGCTGCCTCACTGGGGGTGAAGACCAGGCATACAACCCTTTGGCTGCTGATTACCGCTTCCATGGTGGCGGCGATCTGCGTCAGTGTCTCGGGTATCATCGGTTTTGTGGGATTACTGATACCGCATATGATGCGCCTGATTACCGGTCCGGATAATCGCAAGTTACTACCGGCATCGCTGCTGGCGGGCGCAACCTTGCTGTTGATTGCTGATACGGTCACCCGGGCGGTTTTGCCAAGCGAGATTCCCATCGGCGTGCTGACAGCCTTAATCGGCGGGCCGTTTTTTTGTTATATTTTTCGTAAACGCCAGACGGGAGGTGGGCAAGCGGTTTGATGGGATTTGAAGTCAATCATATTTCGTTTTTTTACGGTAGTAAAAAGATCATCAACGATATTTCCATCGAGATAGAGGGCGGTAAATTTTACGGTGTTTTAGGACCCAACGGTTCGGGTAAAACCACCTTTTTAGACCTGCTGTCCGCACACCGGAGCCCCGTCAACGGGTCGGTGACCTATGAGGGTAAAGATCTGGCGGCCTATACCAAAAAGCAGCTGGCCAAAAGAATGGCGATAGTTCCTCAAAATTTTTACATCAACTTTCCGTTTACCGTTGCAGATATTATCATGATGGGTCGTTATCCCTACATTCCACGATTCGCACAACCGGCGGCAGCGGATTGGGAAGTTATTGATACGGTTATGCAGCAAACCGAAGTATTTGAATTTCGCGATCGGTTTATCACTGAGTTGAGCGGCGGGGAGCGGCAGCGGGTGGTTTTTGCCCGGGCGCTGGTGCAGGCGACGCCGGTATTGATTTTGGACGAAGCCACCTCCAATCTTGATATTCGCCATACCATCGATTTGATGAATCTGGTGTCATCAAGAGTCAAGCGTTCCGGTGTGACCGTCATTGCTGTATTTCAGGATATCAACCTGGCATCGGTATACTGCGATGACCTTATTTTTCTAAGAAACGGTGCGATTGTTGATCACGGTGCCAAAGATATGGTCTTAAACACTGCAACCATCAAAACGGTTTTTGATGTGGACAGTAAAATCGCCTTTGAACCCTATATCAATGCCCAACAGGTATTTTTTAAAGGATAACGATGCCGCAATACGGCTTCATAAAACAGGCGTGGCGCCATATGGTTGCGGTCTTGATCGTTTCAATAATGGCAGTGCCCGGTCTCCATTGCGCCCCCCTGCGTGTTGATCAAGATGATACAGTTATCGATCATGCCGGCCGGCAGGTTCAGATGGCGCGACCGTTTCAGCGGATTATTTCACTTTACGGGGCGCATACGGAAAATCTTTTTTCTTTAGGGATTGATGATCAAATTATCGGTGTTGAGCGCAATGCTGCCTTTCCGAAAAGAGCCCAACAGAAGATGGTTTTTTCTTATCATGACGATCCTGAAAAATTTATGGCCCACCGGCCGGATTTAGTGCTGATTCGTCCCATGATTGATCGGGGATATGCCCGCTTGGTGCAGCGTTTGGAACAGCAACGAATTACGGTGTTATCGCTGCAGCCCAATACGATTAACGAAATGTATGTTTACTGGGAGATACTGGGTATTTTGACAGGCCGCCAAGCGGCGGCCGCGCAGATGATTGCTATATTTAAAGAAACGGTTGCCGAAATTCAGTCCCGGGTGACGGATATTGCACCCAAGAAACGGGTTTACTTTGAGGCCATTCACAGCAAGATGAAGACCTTTGCACCGGATGCCATGGCCATTTTTGCTCTGGAAACAGCGGGGGGTATTAATATCGCCTCCGATGCCGTTGCCGTTAGAGGCACCAATATCGCTTATTACGGCAAAGAACGTATTTTGGCCAAAGGCGCCCAAATCGATGTGTATCTGGCCCAATCAGGCGCTATGAACAAACCCACGGTCGCAATCATCAAAAACGAGCCGGGTTACGAAATAATTAAAGCCGTGCGAGAAAATCAGATCAGCATTATTGATGAACGGATTGTATCGCGACCAACGCTCAGGCTTTTGGTCGGTATCAATACCATTGGCAATGTGTTGTATCCGAATCTGTTTAGCCCCAATTGATCGTAAACAAAATGGTGAAAGATGATAAAAGACCATGATGGCAGTACGGTATAAGATATGGCCTCACAATTTATAGATCTTCAAAGCAAACGATATAAACTATGAAAAACAGTCTCCGTATTGTTTACGCTCAATTGGCGTTTTACATCGAAAAGCAACAGTTAGGAGGTTCGCATTAAGGGTCTAGTCATAGCAGGCACCAACAGCGGTTGCGGCAAAACCACTGTTTCGCTGGGACTAATGGCGTGGCTTACCGCCAAGGGCTATCGAGTAGCGCCCTTTAAAGTAGGGCCTGATTTTATTGATCCCGGTCATCATCAACGCGTCACTGACCGGCCCAGCCGCAATCTGGATGGTTGGATGCTAACCAGAGATTACAACATTGCCAATTTCCAGAAGCATACAGCTGGGGCCGATTTTGCTGTGGTGGAAGGTGTCATGGGACTCTTTGACGGCTATGACGGCAAATCTGAAGCCGGCTCAACGGCTCAGATGGCCAAATGGTTGGATTTGCCGGTGCTGCTGGTGGTTAATGCCAAAAGCATGGCCCGCAGTGCCGCGGCTCTGGTACAGGGTTTTGCAAATTTTGATACAGATCTAAGCTTTGCCGGTGTCATCTTTAATCATCTCGGCAGTGACCGGCACCTGACGTATTTGATGGAGGCGCTGACCGGCAACGTTGACATACCATGTTGGGGCGGGCTTGCCCGCAATGAAACACTGGCGATACCTGAGCGTCATTTGGGCTTGGTCACCGATCAGGATTATGCTTTGTCGGGCGACTATATCAATGCATTGATCCGATCCATTGATTCTGATCTGAAGGTTACGGATTTGATCCAATCTCTGCCGAAGATCGAGACCAATAAGGCCACCCCGGAGGCCGACAATCGCGAAACCGGCAAAGCTGTAAAAATCGGTGTGGCCCTGGATCAGGCATTTTGTTTTTACTACCAGGACAATTTGGACCTGCTAAATGCTGCCGGTGCGGAGGTGGTAACCTTTTCACCCATGCGCGATACGCAGCTTCCTGAGGGCCTCAGCGGATTGTATTTCGGTGGCGGTTACCCGGAACTTAATGCCCGGCGACTGGCTGCTAATGAAACCCTGCGTCGCCAGATCAAAGATTGTAGCCGCAGGGGAATGCCGGTCTACGGTGAATGCGGCGGTTTCATGTATTTATGTAATAGCATTTGTGATCTGGACGGCAAGACGTTTCCCATGACTGGTTGTTTCCCATTTGGCACCAAGATGTTTTCGCGCTTGAAATCACTCGGGTACCGTGAGGTATCATTGGCAAAACCCACCATCATCGGCAAACAGGGACAAACCATTCGTGGACATGAGTTTCACTATTCCGAACTCACCGAAAACACGGGCAACATTGATACGGTGTATAACGTGACAGCCCGCAGCAGCATTAAGAAGGTTCCGGAAGGCTATCAGATAAACCAAACCCTGGGCAGCTATAATCATCTTCATTTCGGCAGTCATGCGAATACTGCCCGAACCTTTGTACAGGCATGTCAAGGCTATCAAAAGGAAACCCAGCAATGAAACCTGAAGAAATCGAAGGACTGAGTTTTAAAATTATCGACACCGAGGCCGGGCGCCATGATTTTTCAGGCGAGCAATGGCCGATCGTTCGCCGCATGATTCATACCTCGGCAGATTTTGAGTATTTGCAGACCGTCCGGTTCCACCCGGATGCCATTGCGGTCGGCATTGCGGCAATTAAAAGAGGAATGACGATTATCACCGACACCAATATGGCCCGCATCGGTATCCGCAGCTACGATCTGCAGCGATTCGGGGCCGAGGTTAAATGCTTTATGGCGGATCCAAATGTCGCCCAGACCGCCAAAGCAAACCAGACCACCCGGGCGGTGGCGGCCGTAAATGTGGCCCTAGAAGAAATGGGCGGCGGTATTTATGTTGTTGGTAATGCGCCGACGGCCCTGCTGCATTTAATCGACTGCCTGCAGGCGAACCGCGCCCATCCGGCCCTGGTAGTCGGGCTGCCGGTGGGATTTGTGAATGCGGCGGAGTCCAAAGATGCACTGATGGCTACCAATTACCCTTATATTTCAAACGTCGGTCGCAAAGGTGGATCTAATGTAGCGGCCAGCGTTGTGAATGCACTAATAAAATTGGCCTTAAAAAATAATAACATCTAACATCGATTGGGGGCACCATGGGGGCACACACAGGTACACTTTATGGTATCGGCGTGGGGCCGGGCGATCCGGAATTACTACCGGTCAAATCGGCCAACATTTTAAAACAGGTAGACATTGTCTATGCGGCATCATCCACCAAAAACGATTACAGCCTAGCGGTCAGTATTGCCAAGCAATACATACCCGCAAGCACTGAAATCAAAATGCTGCAGTTTCCGATGACCACGGATAAGTCGCGCACCAGCGCTGCCTGGCGGGAAAATGCGTGCACGGTAATAGACGCACTGGAGTCAGGCAAGAGCGCAGCGTTCTTGACGCTGGGCGATTCCATGACCTATTCCACCTACGGTTATATTTTGCGCAACGTGCAGGAGCTTGCACCGCATATTACAATCAAAACGGTACCGGGAATTACATCGTATCAAGCGGCGGCGGCGTCTCTCAACACGCCGTTGGTGGAGGGTGAGGAGTCGTTGTTGCTGGTTTCAGGCGTGCACGGCGGCAAACACATTCGACATCTGAACGGCAAACCTGAAAATGTGGTGATTTTGAAAGCCTATCGCAATGTTGAGGATATTACCGCAGAGATTGAAAAAAATCCGTCTTATACCAGCTGCGTGGGTATTAAGAAATGCGGGTTGCCGGAAGAAGAGATCATCCGGGACTTACAGCAATTAAAAACGATGCCGCCCGACTACTGGACCCTGATTATTGCCAAGAAGAAGACCGAAGATGGGACACCAAAAGGCTAAGACATCCCATACGGCGCTGCTTGTCTCCGGTTTGCTATCCGCCGTCATGCTGATTGGCGGCTCCGCACTGATCGAAGATCTCACCGGCCAAATCGTGTTGTCCCGGCTTTTGTGGCCGCTTGTCCGTCTGCTTTTTTTCATTACAGTGGGCCTGTGTGTCGGACAAATCATTGAGGCCTCGGGCTGGACCAAGACCCTGGCATATCTGACCCGGCCGTTTTTTCGGTTTGGCAATTTGGGAGATCGGTGCGGTGCGGCGTTTATGACGGCGTTTGTCTCCGGAGTCACGGCCAATGCGATGCTGCTTGATTTTTACAAAGACGGCAAGATCAGCAAAACGCAGCTCTTTCTATCCAACTTCGTGAACCAATTTCCAGCCTTTTTTCTGCACCTGCCGACCACGTTTTTTATTGTGATTCCCCTGACCGGTTGGGCCGGTGCCCTCTACTTTCTCATTACATTTTTGGCGGTTGCTCTGCGAACCTTTATCCTTCTGTTATATGGCCACCTGCAACCATCCATTCGGGCCAATTCGGATAGAAGTCTTGCCCCGGAAACACCCAATCAAAACAGCGAACGTGCCAACAAGGTTTGGCAAACGATTTCTAAAAAACTGCCCCGTCGCCTCAGCGGTGTAGTTATGTATGTGGTTCCCATCTATATTGCGGTATTCATGGTCAATGCCATGGGTGCTTTTACCGCGACCCGCAACTGGCTGGCTCAGTATGTGGCTACCACCATTATCCCCATGGAGTCGCTATCGATTGTCATTTTAAGTTTTGCCGCAGAATTTACTTCCGGTTTTGCGGCGGCCGGCGCCCTGATGGAAGCCGGCATGTTGACCGTCAAGCAGACGGTCATTGCGCTGCTCATCGGAAATATTGTGGCCTTTCCGATACGGGCGCTGCGCCATCAGCTGCCGCGCTATATGGGAATTTTTGCACCCAAGATGGGTATGCAGCTTTTATTGTTGGGACAGGGTTTCCGGGTAACCAGTCTGATTATTGTGGGTGTGATGTATTATTATTTGGCCTAGTACCCTTTTTTTGTGAGTGCCGGTGAGCAATTGGATATGGACCACCTTTGACTTTCGCTCAATTGGGGACGTGATTTTAACGTATGAACCGTAAACGGCATAAAAAATTGCGAAGCGGCTTTACAACCGGCACAGCGGCCGCAGCGGCTGCCAAAGGGGCCTTAGCGCTGCTATTTGAAAAAAAACCACCGGCGTCAGTGCCCATCCGACTGCCCACCGGTGACCAGATCATTATTCCGCTCAAAACCTGCGCATTGGTTGAAACCAATGTGGCCCGTTGCAGTGTTATTAAAGATGCGGGCGATGATCCGGATATTACCCATCGCGCCGAAATCGGCGCCACCGTGACAATATTAGCCAATGGCGCCAATAAGGTATCCTCGCATTCAATTCAAATTAAGGGTGGCGTAGGCGTGGGCACCGTTACCAAACCGGGACTTGAAATTGCGCCCGGCGAACCGGCCATTAATCCGGTGCCGCGCAAAATGATTCGTCAGGCCATCGGGGACGTCTGTCAAACGCATCAGACCGATGTGCCGGTGGCCGTGGAAGTATTTGTCCCTGAGGGTCAAAAGCTGGCTGAGAAAACCCTCAATGCACGACTGGGTATTATCGGTGGCATTTCCATTTTGGGAACCACTGGCATTGTCAAGCCCTTATCCCATGGCGCCTATATCGCCACCATCAAGGCGGCGTTGTCGGTGGCCAAAGCTTCAGGTGCGCGGACCGTCGTTCTGACAACCGGTCGGCGCAGCGAGCGCTATGCCCAGCAGCTGTGGACCAATTTGGCCGAAGAGGCCTTTGTACAAATCGGAGACTTTTTTCGCATGTCGTTGGAATCCGCTGCCAGCAGCGGATTTAAAGAACTCATCTTGGCGGTCTTTTTTGGCAAGGCGGTGAAGATGGCCCAGGGGGTTCCCCATACCCATGCCGCCAAGTCCAGTTTATCGCTTCGCAAGCTTGCCAAATGGTCATTGGAAGTCACCGGAGATAAACAGTTATCTGAAAAAATTTTAAGCGCCAATACAGCGCGGCATGTATTTGACTTTTTGTACCCGGATTATCCTGCCGTTATCGACAGTGTCGGGAAGCGCATCATTGCCGCTGCCCAAAAATACGCGGTGTCAGACATCGACATACATGCCGTCATATTTGATTACAATGGCCAGGTTGCTTTCAGTTCAAAAACTAAAAGGGACAGATCACCATGAAACCCGTATCTATTATCGGCATGGGAACTTCGGCCGACGATCTTACCGCCAAGCACTTAGCGGTGATTCAGGCAGCTGATGTGTTGGTGGGCGGCAAGCGGCTTTTGGCTTGGTTTAACAATCATCCCGCTGAAAAAAAAGAGATCGATAAAAATCTGAAGGAGATTCTGGCCTATATTCAAACCCAGCGCAAAGATAAACAGGTGGCGGTGCTGGCCTCCGGTGATCCGCTTTTTTACGGCATCGGTGCCTATTTGAGTAAAACGCTCGGAACAGAAGATGTGATCATTTATCCCAATATTTCATCGGTGGCCGTAGCGTTTGCCCGCATCAAAGAATCTTGGCACGATGCCGCGCTGATCAGTTTGCATGGCCGGCAGTCGCAACAGGAACTGGCAGAGGCCATCCGTGGTCACCGCAAAGTGGCAGTATTGACCGATCCGGACAACAATCCCCAATGGCTGGCTAAGTATATAGAGCGACTGGCAGTGGGAGCGATTCGCATGTGTGTACTGGAGCACCTGGGATCCGATGCAGAGCGGGTTCAATGGATGACACCTGCACAAGCCCGTCAAAAGAGCTTTGCCGATCCCAACGTGGTTATTATTAAACGGGATGAAGTGGCTGCTGCCGACGCGTCTGGCGAGGTCGTACTTGGAGCTCCGGATGATTGGTATGAACATCAGCAGGGACTGATTACCAAAGCCGAGGTGCGCGCGGTAACGCTTTCCAAATTGCGCCTGGTGGATCATCATGTTTTGTGGGATCTGGGAGCCGGCAGCGGGTCGGTGGCCATCGAAGCCGCAATGTTTATCAAAACCGGTCAGTTATATGCTGTTGAAAAGAATAACGAACGGATTCGCCATATCGAAATCAATCGGGATAAATTCGGGGTTCCCAACCTGCAAGTGATTCAGGCAACTCTGCCGGACGGACTGCAAGAACTGCCTGACCCGGATCGCATCTTTATTGGTGGCGGCGGCAAACATCTGGCGGCAATTATAGATGCAGCCGCTGCCCGGTTAACCGCCAAAGGGATAATGGTGATCAATACGGTGCTGATAAAAAATGTAGATGTCGCTCTGGAAACCATGGGGAAATGTGATCTCAAAACGGATCTTGTTCAATTGCAGGTGAGCCGCGGGAAAGCAATGCCGTGGGATCAACGGCTGGAGGCGCAAAATCCGGTCTGGATTATTGCCGGCCATAAAGATTAAACGTTAATCGGCTACCGTTTGAGCAATCATAGAGGCGTTAAATAGAAATTGCTTGAAATATCAATGTCATAAAAAGGTAAACCATAAAATGGAAACAACGAACAACAGGCATCCGGTTTTGTTTGTTGGCGCAGGGCCGGGAGATCCGGAACTCATCACCGTTAAGGGCCGGCGGGCTCTGGAAGCGGCCGATGTCATTATTTATGCCGGATCGCTGGTACCGGAGGCTGTTTTGCAGTGGGCACGCGCAGATGCGGCGGTATTTAACAGTGCCTCCATGCACCTAGAAGAAATTATCACTGAGATTGAATCCGCCCATAAACAGGGCAAACGCGTAGTGCGGCTGCACACGGGTGATCCCAGCTTATATGGCGCCATTTTTGAGCAGATGGCCGAGTTGCAGCAAAGAGATATTACCTATCAAATCATTCCGGGGGTAACGGCGGCGTTTGCGGCGGCAGCCTCCTTAGGCATTGAATATACCCTGCCGGAACTGTCACAAACTCTGATTTTGACACGCATGGCCGGGCGCACCCCGGTGCCGGAATCGGAAAATCTGGAATCACTGGCCCAGCACAATGCTTCCATGGCGATTTATTTGAGTGTGGGCATGATTGAGGATGTCATGCAGATTTTGCAAAACGCCTATGGCCAAGATGCTGTCGGTGCGGTGGTATATCGGGCCAGTCAACCGGATCAAAAAATCATTGTGGCGCCCTTGAAAGATTTGGCTAAAGAAGTAAGGAAAGCCAACATTAAGAAACAGGCCCTGATTATTGTGGGAAAGTCGGTGGGCATTCGCAAACAGGATATCACCTACAAATCGAAATTGTATGACCAGGCCTTTTCACATGGTTGTCGGAAGGAAATATAGGATAGTTTCAAAATCTCCATATCACCAGGTGGCACCTTTTGAAAAGCACTAAGCGCGCTGCGCTAAACGCTTGCAGATCAAAAGGTCGCAAAATGGATTCCATGGAGATTTTGAAAAGCTACTAACAAGAAAAAGATAGCATGGTGCAGGTAAAAGATAAAATCGCCCTATGGGCTTTGACAGATAACGGGGCCAGAGGCGCACAGAAAATTCGATCCGAGATTTCAGCGGCCGATATTTTTTTATCAGCCGGTCTGCCGGATGCGTTTCCGGCGAATGAGCGCTTCGGGCGACTTTCTGAAGCCGTCAGCCCGGCATTTGCGGCCTATAGCGGGCATGTCTTTTTTATGTCTACCGGCATCGTGGTCCGCATGATTGCACCCCTGATTCGCCATAAGACCACCGACCCGGCAATTGTGGTGGTGGATGAAAACTGCCGTTTTGCCATTAGCCTGCTTGCGGGCCATATCGGCGGGGCCAATGATCTGGCGCTGCAAGTGGCGGAAATCCTCGGTGCCCAGCCGGTCATCACCACTGCCACGGATGTCAATCAATTGCCGGCCATCGATGTGGTGGCCAAATCCCAGCAACTTTTGATCGAAAACCCGACGGCCATCAAATCGGTCAATATGGCCTTTCTTAAAAATGAAGAAGTCGTCTTATTTGATCCCTACCGACTGGTGCAAGAAGCGTTAAACCGCTATCCGATCAAGCTAACGGTTGTGCCGCCGGATACCAAGGTTTCCGAAATTGCCCATCTTTTTGGAAACGAAGGTGCCGGTGTGTTTGTTGCTGACTCTTCAGTTCAATTGCCGTCGCATGTGCTGGTGCTGCGCCCTACTTGCCTGGCAGCTGGTATTGGATGCAACCGGGGCACCCCGAGCAAAGAAATTCACGCGCTGCTTGATCGTGTGCTAACCGACTTTAATCTGTCAACGAACAGCTTGAAATGCTTGGCATCCATTGATCTGAAGGCCGATGAGGAAGGTTTGATCGATACCGCCCGGCAATTACAGCTGCCGCTGCAGTTCTTTACCAAAGCGGAGTTGCATGAAGTCCCAAATATTCAGAATCCATCAGATACTGTTAAAAAACATATAGGAGTCCAAAGCGTATGCGAAGCCGCCGCCATACTGGCATCTCAGAAGGGCAACCTGATAGTTCCCAAGCAGAAAACCCGCAACGTCACCGTAGCCATAGCGCGAACACCTTATTCATAGTCGGCATTGGTCCCGGCAGTTTGGAGCATTTATCCAAACGGGCGCTGGACGTCCTTCAGACGGTGGATACGGTTGCCGGGTATAAAACGTACATTAATTTAATTGAGCCGCTGATTGAGGGTAAAGAAATTATCAGCACCGGCATGACCAAGGAAGTTGATCGGGTGGAGGCTGCCTTGAATGCCGCCCTGAGTGGCAAAAGTTGTGCGGTAGTGTCCAGCGGCGATCCTGGCATTTATGCCATGGCGGGTCTGGTTTTGGAGATGTGTCAGCAGCGTGAAATCCATATTAGAACCGTCGGCGCGGAACCACCGCCGGAAGAGGAACAGCCGACGCTCAACATTGAAGTAGTACCGGGCATTCCCGCGTTAAGCTCCGGTGCATCTCTTTTGGGGGCACCACTGACTCATGATTTTGCGACCATCAGCCTGAGCGATTTATTGACGCCCTGGGAAGTCATCGAAGCCCGTTTGGAAGCGGCGGCCAAGGCTGATTTCGTGATTGTACTTTATAATCCCAAAAGCAAGCGCCGCAAAGACAATCTTTTCAAAGCGCAGCAAATTCTACTGCAACACCGCCCCGGATCAACACCGGTGGGCGTCGTGGTGGGCGCCATGCGGGACAACCAAAGTGTGCAAATCGTGGCACTCCAAGATTTGCATGAAACCCATGTGAATATGCAGACAACGGTATTTATCGGCAACGCGGCCACCAACATTTATCGAAATTTCATGATTACCCCGCGGGGGTATGCAAGTAAATATGAGCTTTAGGGCCCCAATTTGTTTACGATCAATTGGGGGCAGGATCTTAAACGGAGATATGCTGGTGAGTAAGGCAAACAATCCCAATCATAACGCGCGGTGCGTGGCGGTATTTGGTACCGGGTCCGATGTCGGCAAGAGTATTGTGACCACGGCTCTATGCCGACTATTTTTAAATCAGGGAATGCGGGTCGCACCCTTTAAGGCCCAAAACATGTCCAACAATTCCGGCGTCACTCCCGAGGGCCTGGAAATGGGGCGCGCCCAGTTGGTGCAGGCCGAGGCTGCGCGTATCGCCCCGCACGTAGATATGAATCCGATCTTGTTGAAACCCACCAGTGATGTGGGTTCGCAGGTGGTTTTATTGGGCGAGGTTTTCGAAAACAGTACCGCCAGTGAGTATCACCGGAAGAAAGAACGATTGTATGGCGAAGCCTGCCAGGCACTGGATCGCTTGCGCTCCGATTATGAGATCGTGGTGATGGAAGGTGCCGGTTCATGCGCCGAGGTTAACTTAATGGAAAACGACATTGTCAATTTCCGCATGGCCGAGTATGCACAAGCGCCGGTGATTCTGGTGGCCGACATCCACCGGGGCGGAGTGTTTGCCCAGATTGTGGGAACCATGGAATGTCTCTCACCACAACAACGTGATCTGATCAGCGGTTTTGTGATCAACCGTTTTCGCGGCGACATCCGGCTTTTTGCAGACGGCGTTCAATGGATCGAATCCAAAACCGGCAAACCGGTATTCGGCGTGCTGCCATGGTACAACCATTTTAACATTGAGTCGGAAGATTCGGTGGTGATTGAGAATCCCAAGCAGGTGGCGCCTGAAAATATTTCCTCTCCGGCCATTGCCGTTCTGCGCATCCCCCATATTTCCAATTTTACGGATTTCGAAGCGCTTAAAACTCTTAATTTGTTGCAGGTATATTTTCTTGAGCGTGTTCAGGAACTCTCTCAATTTGATGCTGTTATTCTGCCTGGGTCCAAAAGTACCCGTGCTGATCTGGAGTGGATCAAAAAAAAGGGCTGGGCGGATCACATTCACTCCTACGCCCAGCAGGGTGGGCATGTTCTGGGAATTTGCGGCGGATATCAGATGCTGGGGCGCCAGGTCCACGATCCCGATGGTTTGGAAGGCTCGCCGGGATCAACTGCCGGGTTGAATTTACTACCGGTAGAAACGGTTCTAAAAGCGCCCAAGACAACAACCCGGACGCGATTTACCTGGGCAGAACATTCCGGTATCGGTTATGAAATCCATATGGGACACACTGAGAGACAGGGGGGCGCGCCCTTGTTTGAGGTCTGCGAGCAAAACGGCATCGCCTGCCGGCAAGAAGACGGGTGTGTGGCGACAGATGCCAACATAATGGGCACTTACATTCATGGGCTTTTTGATAATCCGGCCATTAGCAAACGATGGCTGCAGCACATCGGTCTGGATCATATCGATATACCGAAAACGTATGGCTACGTGGCCAAGGAGCAAGATTATGATCTCTTGGCCGAACATTTTGCAGCCCATATTGATATGGAAAATTTGGTCTCAAGGCTTGTATAAAAACGTTAGATCTTGGCAGGCGATAATAGCCTGAGGGGATAAAAGAGGTATAATTTGAAAGAGACTATTTTGGTGGTTGGCGGGTGCCGCAGCGGTAAAAGCCGCCGGGCGTTGGAATTGGCAGAAAGCTATCAACACGCGCACAAGATTTTTATCGCCACCTGCATGCCACATGATGAAGAAATGCAAATGCGGGTGCAGCGGCACCAGGCGGAAAGAGATAAAAGCTGGCACACGGTTGAGGCGCCGGTGGAGCTACCTCAGGCGGTAGTGGCGCACGGTACGGATGACAATGTGGTTCTGGTGGATTGCCTGACCTTGTGGACCAGCAATCTTCTGATGGAAACCGATCAGATCGATGCCATTGAAGGTTATATCCAAGAATTGACCGCAGCCTTGAATCGCACCCAGTGCCCCGTTGTGCTGGTTTCCAATGAAGTCGGAACTGGAATTGTTCCGGAAAACCGCTTGGCACGCTTGTTTCGGGATGCGAACGGCCTGGTCAATCAGCGGGTGGCAGCCTGTGCCAATCAAGTTGTATGGATGGTGGCCGGTATTCCGGTACCCATTAAACCGCCGCAGAATAAATAGCAGGGATATTGATCAGTGACAGGGTTCTTGGCAGCGCTGCAATTTTTAACCATTATTCCAGGCGGGCGCGATCGACCGTTTATGCCGGATCGGATGATTCCGTTTTTTCCCTTGGTGGGACTTTGCATCGGCGGCATGCTTGCCGGATTCGACTGGGCCGTGGGGAACCTGTGGTCGCAACCGGTGGCGTCAGTTCTGGATGTGTTTATTCTGGTGTTCATCTCCGGTGCCTTGCATCTGGATGGGCTGGGAGATACCGCCGATGGTTTGTATGGCCGGCGACCAGTGGATAAAGCGCTGGCCATTATGAAAGACAGCCGCATCGGGGCCATGGGGGTGGTGGCCATCATCAGCGGCCTGGCAATTAAATGGGGTGGGCTGGCCAGCATCAGCGATGATCGTCAGTGGCTTTTGTTGCTTGTTCCCGCCTATGCGCGGGCCAGCATGTTATTTGGTATGCGCTTTTTGCCTTATGGCCGGCCGGAAGGCGGCACCGGCCATGGCTTTTTTGAAACACCGTTAAAGCTTGCGGCTTTTTGGGGGTTGCTGCCGCTGGTCTTGCTGTCGGCGCTGATGGGTTGGCGGGCGGTTTGGTTAAACCTTTGCTTTGGGGTGCTGGTGACAGCCCTATTGTGGTTTTATAAACGCCGCATCAATTGTATTACCGGCGACATGCTTGGTGCCATGTGTGAGGTGTGTGAAAGCGGTTTGTTTCTTTTGATTTCCATGGGAGGAATTGTATGATTACGGGCCACGGTGGCAACATTTATGCATTGGCGCAGCGTCTCGGTTGTGCCCCGGCAGATATCATTGATATGAGCAGCAATGTCAATCCGCTGGGGCCCATGCAGGGACTGACCGATGCGCTGAAAGCAAATCTGGATACCATCACCGCGCTGCCGGAAGTTGACGCCCAAACCATCGTCAACCAATTTGCAGCCCACTACGATGTTAATCCGGGTTGTGTCATCGCCGCCAACGGCACCACCCAGCTGATTCATGCAACACCGATCGCGCTGCAAAGCAAACGTGTGCTCATCGTGGGGCCTACCTACTCCGACTATGCCGATGCGTGTGCCATGTTTGGGGTGCCACATGATTTTTTTCTGGTGGATGCATCGCGCCGGTTTCAGCTTGATATTTCCGAAACTGCCCGCCAATGCCAGGGTTTTGATACCGTGTTCATCTGTAACCCCAACAATCCCACCGGAAGTTTGATTGCCGCTGAGGATTTGAAATGGCTGTTTGCACAAGCGCCCCAAACCATGTTTGTCATCGATGAGGCTTATCTGCCGTTTTCAGATTCCGAGAAGCACGCCAGTGTCATGGGCAGCGAGGTTCCCAATGTCATCGTGTTGCACTCCATGTCCAAAATCTTTCGAATTCCGGGTTTGCGCATCGGTTTCCTCATCGGTCCCCCGAGGGTTATTGATAAATTCAGGCACTATCAACTGCCCTGGACTGTAAACTGTCTGGCCCACACAGCGGTCAACTACCTAATGACCCATGGCGAGCGGGTTGAAACTTTTATCGATGAAACCCGAGCGTTTATTACGCTTGAGAAAAAACGGTTTGAAGCCGGCCTTTCTGGCGTGCCGGGTTTGACCGTTTTTCCCACGGAAACCTCCTTTTTCTTAATGCAACTCGGCGGCAATTTAACCGCAACCTCGGTGTGTGAAGGTTTGGCACAGCAAAGAGTCTTGATTCGCAATTGTGCCAACTTCAAAGGCCTTAACGAGCAATTTGTGCGCGTATCGCTGAAAACAGCGGACTGCAATCAGTTGGTAATCGATCATCTCGCCCGCATCGGCCAAAATGCAATGGGGTTGGATGAATCCCATCAGCCTGCATCCCGGGGCAATGCCGTATGATCTCACCGATGATTCTCATCGTTCTGCCTGCCGCCCTGTTGCTGGATCTGGTTCTGGGCGATCCCCCGCGGCTGCCGCATCCGATTCGATGGTTGGGCCGGGCCATCGATTATGGTGAACCGGCTTTCCGCAAATTACCATTTTCGCTGGTGGTATGCGGTGCTATGTTTGCCGGCATATACGTATTGGGGACATGGCTAGTCGTATACGTATTGGTCAGCCTGGCCGGACAGTTGCACCCCTGGCTGCGGGTGGGATTAGAATTAGTATTGGTGTATTTTTGCCTTTCGATCCGATCCTTAGCCCAGGCCGCCGAGGCCGTGGTGCATGGGTTCATGCGCTTGGGTGTAAAAGGTGCTAAAGATAAAGTGCGTCTGATTGTCGGCCGCGATGTTCAATCCCTGGATCGGACGGGTGTTTTTCGCGCCACAGTGGAAACGGTGGCTGAAAACCTGGTGGATGGCGTGATCGCGCCGCTCTTTTTTGCCGCCATCGGCGGTGCGCCTTTGTGCATGGCCTATAAAATGATCAATACACTCGATTCCATGATTGGCTACAAAAACGAAAAATACCTCGAATTTGGCAAGGCTGCCGCACGACTGGACGACGTTGCCAATTTTCTGCCGGCCCGACTGGCAATTCCCTGCATCGCATTGGCCGCTCAGATCCTGGCAAGGGATGGCCGCCAGGCATTCAGGGCTGCCTGTGATGATGGACACAAACATGCAAGCCCCAATGCCGGGTACCCGGAAGCGGCCTTTGCCGGCGCTTTGGAAGTAAAACTGGGTGGTCCTAATTATTACGGCGGGCAGCTGGTGGAAAAACCGTATATCGGTGCGGCTTACCGAAGTGTCACCATGATGGACATTCGCAAATCATGTGATTTGATGATTCTCAGCGCACTGGTCTGTTTTACAACCCTCTATATATTGCTCATTGGTTGGCACGCCTTGACATGACAGCACAACCGCCATCTGCTGCTGATGATTATCCGGATTTGCCCAAATCCTACAAGGGCTTTTTTCCATTTAAAATCGCGACCACCTCATTTATCTACCCGGATCAATATCTTCGCAACGCTCAGAAATTGGGCTCTTATATGGATGAAATCCAACTTTTATTTCTGGAGGGCAAACCTCTGGAAGGATTGCCGGACAGTGCTTTAATCGACCAGTTGGCAAGCATTGGAAAGGCGTCAGGGCTTACCTATAACATTCACCTGCCCATCGATATTTATCCCGGCAGCCGCGATCGCCAAAAGCGGTTAGAGTCGGTGCAGATCATCGGTGATATCATTGACTTGTGCGCATCTCTGAAGCCCACCAGCTACACCCTGCATGTTCCCTTGGAAGAAGAGGGACCAGATCATCAGACGATCACTCAATGGCAGCAAGCCGCACAAGCTAGCATTTCCGAAATTCTTTTAAGCGGCCTCAGCCCTGATGTGCTTGCCATTGAAACTCTGCACTACCCATTTGAATGGATCGAGTCTGTGATACAGGCATTGGAACTGCCGGTGTGTATCGATTTTGGGCATCTGGCTTTAAGCGGGCAGGACATTGCTGCAACCCTTCAACGCCATTTTCATCGCACGGCCATTATGCACCTGCATGGATTCAAGCCGGGCCGCGACCATTTATCTTTGGATCACATGGATGCCGCTACGCTCAAAATGATCATGGGCTGGTTAAAGTCTTTTTCCAAAACGGTGTCGCTGGAGGTTTTTTCATACCAAGATTTGAATACATCGCTGGCGGTATTGGAAGAGGCTTGGCAGGCGACGGATTAGATCCGTATATTTTATTTCCCGAATTCTGGCCCAGCAGAATTTCAGCCATAATTATGACCAATATTCAATCCATTAGTATCTATTTTCCATCAACACATCTAACATGTTTCCGGTCAACTAAAATTTCATCATCAGGTGCGCAGCCCACAACTTTTGATAGGTAGAAATTTTTAATTTGTCATGGTGTAATCCACAATCTGAAAAGCCTTGTGATTTCTATTTTATATCTGTAGAAATGCCAAAGTCCCGATCAATGTATCGTAGACTAAAAATAGAAAGACTTACCATAACATCTTATGTCAAAGTCTAATCGGGAATATATTGCAAAGTACCATCGGGATCGTAAAAAACTAAATGATTCAAGAATAATGCAGGCAATCCTTAAGCCATAGGCGCCAAAATTCATTACGCAATTAAATCCTATGGCTGGATAAGAAGTGGTAGGTAATCATAAGAATTTGACTTTATACTTGGTACGTATTGTGGAGCAAGACAGTTATGCATCAAAGTGGATACGTTGGCCGCAAGATGCGGTTGCCCGAGCTACAGGAGAAGC
>JASJAZ010000245.1 GCA_030066785.1 Desulfobacterales bacterium
TTTATCGTCCAAGTGTTTTATCAGCGATGCCATTGGCAAAGATCAATGATTGTCAGGTATATCTTTGGCCGCTTTCAGTTTTTCAATGAGGATTTTCGGAGATTGACCGTTGCCGCCAATGATTCTGTTGATCTCACGGTTCAGTTCATAACGTTCCATCAAGTGGGCAAGCGCGGCGACACATTTTTGCAACCTGTCGGCACCGGATGTATTTTCCAGAAAACGTTGGCGTTCCGAGTGATTGAAACCGTCTATGGCGGCAATGGCAAAGGAGAGGTTGCGGGGATCGGAAAAATCGAATTGATCTATCGATTCACTGAGGTATTCTTCATCAATCAGTTGTTGAATCATGCGGTAGGCTGTTTGTAATATTTCCTTCACATCTTCAGATGACGTTTTATCGGCATCATCAAAAAAAACGACTTGGGCTTCCGTATAAGACTTGTCTTCAATCAGTTCCTGAACCAAGAATCTTTGTTCACCACGCGTGAGGATATCCATGCGGCCATCTTCGTACTGTTTTATCACACTGGTGATTCGTGCCATGCAGCCCGTGGCATGCATTGACTGGCCATCAAACCAGACGATACCAAATGGGTAATCATCGGCCAGGCACTCTGACATCATCAACTTATAGCGTTCCTCAAATATATGCAGTGGTAGCAACATTTTGGGCAACAGCACAAGTCCCAGTGGAAATAATGGTATTTTGGTTGTCATTTGTTTTCTATTCCCTTAAATTCAAATCATGCTTACAACATAATGGCGAAAAACAGAGGTGCAACGATTTCAACAAATGGATCATGGCTGCAAAGGTGATGATATGAAGACGAAAAGCCTTTCTGATGGCAATAACCCGAAATCTGATGCCATCGACGTTAACGAGGAACTCAGATTAGCCAAGCAAATCATTGAAAGAAGCCCGGTGATTCTCTTTCGCCGCAAACCGGCAGGGGAATCTAGTTTGGTATATGTTTCCGAGAATATTTCACGCTTTGGTTATTCAGCCAAGGATTTTCTAAGTGGCAAAGCCAGGTTTCCGGATCTAGTGCATCCCGATGATATGGATCGGGTTCGTAGTGAAATCGTCGGTTATGCTGAAAAAGGCACCTTTGATTATACCCAGAGCTATCGGATTATAACGCGTGAAGGTGATGTGCGCTGGGTTGAGGATACCACCACCACTGAAAGAGATGCCCACGGCAACATTGTTTTTTATCAAGGTATCGTTGTGGATGTGACGGAACGTAAGCGGGCCGAAGAAAAGCTGCGCAAAAATGAACTTAAATTCAGCCGAATCATTGAGACCACGGCCGAAGGTTTCGTAATGATGGACAATGATTTCAAGTTCACCGAAGTCAATGATGCATTTTGCCAAATGCTTGGATATGCCCGAGATGAAATAGTGGGGCGATCTCCATTTGATTTGGCCACAAGAGAGTTTAATCGATTTTTGCAAGCCAACGCCGAAAAATTGTTGAGTCGGACACATCGCATTTTTGAAGGGGCATACGTTGCGAAAGATGGCCGCACGATTCCAGTGCTGATTCATGGCAACACATTCTATGACGATGCGGGTCGCAAAATAGGCCACGTTGCTTTTGTATCGGATCTTACCGATCAAAAACGCTCACTTCTGTTGGCCGGGGAGGTACAAAAAAGTCTGCTGCCCAAAGAACCACCTAAAATACCCGGGCTGGATATCGCCGGTAGGAGTATACCATGTGAAGAAATCGGGGGTGACTACTATGACTTTCTGTTACCCGGAGAGGGTTTGAAGGAAAAGTATGACAGCCTTTTATCGGTTGCGGTCTGTGATATTGCCGGTCATGGGGTCGATTCGGCACTGCTGATGGCCACGGCACGTGCTGTTTTACGCGACCGGTTTGTGGCTTCCGCATCTCTGGATGAAATGGTTGGCGAAATGAACCGAATTCTGATGCCGGATTTCCGAATAAACAGTACCTTTATGACGCTGTTTGCACTGCAGATCAATTCGGACTGCCGGGGATTACGGTGGGTGCGGGCCGGCCACGATCCGGCGCTGATTTACTGGCCAAACCAAAACGATTTTTCAGAGCTTGCCGGCCCAGGGATACCCTTGGGTGTCACCGACGACTGGCAGGTGGCCGTTGGTCAAATTGATAGACTTCAACCGGGATGCGTGATTGCGTTGGGAACAGATGGTATCTGGGAGACGCACAATTCCGGCGGTGAATTATTCGGGAAACAACGATTTAAACAAATTCTTCAAAAGCGCGCTGCCGAAAAAGCCGATACTATACTTGAATCGGTCTATGAGGAGTTGTTTAAATTCAGCACCGGGCTCAAACCGGATGATGATATAACCCTGGTTATTGTGAAGGTCATAGCGTCTTAATTAACATCATTCTTAATTGCGCTTGAATTCTACCAGAAGACTATTATGTTGTTGGCGAACAGCTATTAAATACAAATAACTTTGATTAGGCTTAAATTTAAATATTTTAGTTAAATGTAAAGGAAAAGTGTCATGTATGGTAAATCTGAAATATGTAAAAAGATAAGTGAAATATACCCTGATATGGGGGAATGCGATATGGATCTAAACGTTGCCTGGGATGATGGAAACAGTGCCTGGGGGGTTGATTTTAAAAAAAATGGTCAACCGATTCGCCACTTTTTGGAAGATGAAGATGCTGCCAATTGTGTGGAAGATGATTTTTGTGTCGGCCTCGGTATCGAGTTCGGGCAATTTTGATTTTGCCAAATTAACGGCAATCACATTCACAGCGGGCGATGCGCTGCTAACGCGAAGCATTCAGCAAAGAACGCCTGGTGTAATCCATCTACCCAGAGATTGGCGGTTTAGATATGGGATAATGCTATGGAGGCGGGTGATTGTATAGCCAAACGATATTATGGCCGTATTTTAAATGGAGACTACAGCGATTTATTAAAGGATCGCACCACCGATTGTATCCACCGATTCGCCAAATTTGATGAGATGGGCATCCCCACCATGCCGTATATATCGGCCTGGCAAGAACCAGAAAAAGCTATTTGGTATGAATTTATCAGCCAACAGCTTATTCAACTGCTTGGCTGCCATTACGAAGACGCACCGCAATGTTTTCGAAGTTGCGTTCAGGAGCAACGCAAGTACACCTCTAAAACCACGATAGACGGCCTGCGGCAAGAAATCCTCAAAAACAATGAGGTAGAAGGACAGAAAAAAGAACTCCGTGAAGAGGTATTGGCGCAAGGCATGCATGAAGCAGTCTATAAGCTGGTGACTGCTGATCAAAGTGCTTTCTGGATCAAGGATCAGGCCATTTTAGAATCCTACCCTTCAGATGGCATCCATTTATCACTGGGAAATCTCACCGTTGTTACCAAGGAGATGGAAGCTGAAGAAAAACTCAAAGAAACCCAAAAATCACTCAGAAAGAGCGAACAGAAATACCGCGAGCAGGCCATTCATGACAATTTAACAAACCTTTACAATACCCGCTATCTATATCAATCCTTATCGAATCTAATCAACGAGCATGCCTTAAAACGCAAACCGTTTTCCTTAATATTTATGGACATGGACAATTTTAAGAAGGTCGTTGATGCCAACGGGCATTTAAATGCCAGCCGAACATTGCAGGAAGTGGCTGCAACCATTCAAAAAGCGCTCAGTAGCCCAGCCTACGGTGTTGCTTATGGCGGGGATGAGTTTGTGCTGGTGCTGCCAGGCCAAAAAAAGCAACAGGCCATCAATCTGGCCGATGCCATTCGTTTGCGTATTAAGGAAACTGTCTATCTAAAGAAATTGGGGTTAAATGTTTGCGTCAGTGCCAGCTTCGGTGTGGCCACTTTTCCAGATGACGCAACCACTTTAACCGACTTGCTGGCACTGGCAGATCAGGCCATGTTCAGCGTCAAGGCAAAGGGTAAGGATTCAGTATGTGGCATTTCCTGGTCATCTTCAAACGGGGCATCTCGCTCTCCCGAAAACGTGACATACGACTGCAACGATGATGTATAAAAGTCCTTAAGCCCTCCCCGTCATTTTGCAAAGTGGCTGCCGCACTATAGGCCTTTGATGTCAATATCATAAAAACAAAAATCTGGCATGATGACTCGCAGAGATTTGCAGTTGCAATTCTACATGTTGTGATGATTACTTCTCCGCGCTTCTACCGCGAAGTTGGAAACACAAACACAAATTCCACTAGCGGTATTTAAGCGTCATTTAGATTTGCTAACCGTTAATGATAATCGTGGGTTCCTTTAACCACAGGCACATTAAATTGGTTTTCAAGTATTTGTACCATTTCGTCAGCACTGGCATAAGGGCAGCTTGGCTTGGCGTTGACCAAACACGAACTTAAATAGATTTTTTCCGGTTTGATCTCCGAGAGCTTAATGGCCATGCCCACCGTAGGCGCCAAGGCCCTTCCTGGGCACTCACATTTTACATATGAGACGACTTGTGAAGGATTTTCAAAATGTCCCTCACCGAGAGATGCGGCTTTTAGACAGCGCCATTCACCCGGACACCCATATCCGCTATCCATGTAGGCACCACATCCGATAACTGCTGCTTTTTCCATTTTTGTCTCCTTTTGTAAGGTAAATGAATGCATGCTGATTGATTAAATGCTATTAATCGATATGCATATAATTTGAAAGTATCATACTGCAAGCAATATTTTGATAGCCGGTTACCACTCCAGAATCATTTGACAATCGTTTCTAATTTCGACAATATGAAATGCAATTCAATCTTTCCACGTTCAAATGGCTGCTTATACTTTATTAGTTAGTTGCGCTTGCGTTTGTCACTTCACATATACGCCCTCATGGGCTATTAAATTAGACCTTCTCTTCAAAAGCGTTTCTGTCAGTTTCAAAGTGACTGCAGTTAGATTCGCTTGCGACATAAAAGAAAAATTAACAGCACGCCTGTATAGTTGCTTTGTTGCTGTTATAGTTCATTGAAAACTGGTTTGTAAACCCACCAAGACAAGGAGGGCAGTATGAAAGAGTTAAGGCTTAATTACGATACTCTAATCAAGGTTACCCGGGCACTATCGAAATCCAAAGATCCTGAAAAAATCATAAAAATGACAGTCGAAAGCATTCAATCTGCTCTGGGAATAAAGGGGTGTGCTCTTTTTTTGGTAAACCGGGAATCAAAAGAGCTGGAAGTCGCCGCTGCAACGGGATTAAGCAAGCAGTATTTGAACAAAGGAACCGTCAGCGCACTGAAATCGATTGCGGCTTCTTTAGAAGACGGGCCGGTAGCTGTCTATGATGTGACCGATGATCCCCGCATCCAATACCCCGAAGAAGCTAAAAAAGAAGGTATCGCTTCCATCCTTTCCGTGCCGATCATGCTTGGTGACGAGGCGATCGGTGCTGTGCGGGCCTATACGGCCGAAAAATGGGAATTTACCCTGGACAATGTTAACTTTGTGCAGGCTCTGGCGCAAATTGCCGGCATACTCATAGAAATGAGCCGTTTGCACAAGGGACAAAGCGAATACATCGAGGTATTGGCCACGATGTGCGAATCGCCCGAATTATAAATTGAGGCGCTCTTGGCAATATAAAATGCTCAACGGCATTATGATGATTACATTTTTTGCGGATAGGAATCGTCATTAATGTGTGAGGAGTAACGGTGACACTTTTACTCAGCCCTGATAGAGTGTTGCGCGCCATTATTGAAAAAGGATCGCATGCCGACAGCAACATGTGCTGGACGTGTGGATCATGTGACTTTGAATGTCCGGTTAATATCGCCACTGGTTGCCTGCGTCCTCAGAAAATTGTACGTTTGGCCAATTTGGGATATCTGGACGCGTTATTGACGTTGCCGGAAATTTGGTATTGCTTTACATGCCGGCGCTGTTCGCAAATTTGCCCCAATTCGGTTAAACCCGCCACCCTTATAACCTATGCCCGGCACAAAGCCATTCGGCAGGAATTGATTAGCATTGAACAGGTGCGGCAGTTTGAGGTATTGTTTCGTCAGTTTCAGCATATACGCTGGCATGCGGTCAACATTTGCTTGCAGGGCGAAAATCCATTGGTCTCAGAATCAAATTGGCAGATTTGGTCCAAACTACCGCATAAAGAATCTAATCGCAGCATACCTTTTAAAGCAATGTCGCGATGGCCGAATGGCTTAAAG
>JASJAZ010000246.1 GCA_030066785.1 Desulfobacterales bacterium
AAAAAAGCCCTTCAAACCGATTCGTTTGAAGGGCTGCACCCAGCTTACTTGACCCTTGTATTTACTGTGCGATATCATTTCCGCGTGACGGCACAGCGGATGTTTAAGGCAGGTCTTCTGGCTCTCGGATCAGCCTACTTTTTGCGCCTTCCCATTTCGTTTGTTGACGAAACAGTGGCTTTGCAAATATCGTCCCCGATCACAGCGGCGGGACCGCTCCCGAATTTCACTGGATTCCCTATTAAGCCCAATTGAGCACCTTAGTATTCACGCTTACATTATTGAACCAATTATTGTCAGGAAATGAGTCTGAGAGTGAGGATTATTGTATTAAACTATTTGGTAAAAAATTAGTAAATACAATCTTAAAATAGGAGTGTTGGGTGCATCGGGGCAATACTAAGATGTATTGCCTCTTTCAATTTTAGTCATACAGATTCTCAATCCATCGCATCGCCTCAACATCCGTTGCTTTTCCCAAATACCGCTGTGTCGTTGATAAATGCGCATGTCTTAAAATAACCTTGATAACAATTTCAATCAGCGTCATCGTGGCCATGGTCAACCGGTCGAGATGATTGTATCTATCAACGATATCAAAATATAAATCTTGTACGTCTTTTACCGTTATCTTGAATGAATGAAAAATGTTCAATGTTAACGAAATTGCTAAAGTGTGGCAGGCAAAAAGACAAAGGTACCGACCGGAAGTTGGCTAAAGTCTTTTATTTTATTGCCGCTCAATAGTTTTTTAGAGGGCAGGTAGTAGATGGTTTTTTGATCCTTATACTTGACACCCGCGATGCGAAAAGCGGTTTGTTTTTTATGAAGCCTGTAGGGCCCTTTGTATCCGATAATCACTCTGGTTTTTGCCGGCAGATCATCCCAGTCAGATATCATTGATCCGGGTTTGATTCGACCTGAAGGTAAAAAATAAATGGTTGTTTTTCGATTATACGATGGCCCTGCAAGCGACCATGCCGTAATTCCACCTGATACGGTTTTGATAGGACCTTCTTCTTGCAACAATTTAATATCGCTTTCCTGATTGAGCATTACGACCGTGTTTGCCGGTATATGGTTCCAGCCCACTTTATCTGCAATTTGATCGCCGGTATACAGGCGACCGTTTGGGAATTTGTATACTGTCGTGGTACTATCGAAGTCTTCTCCAGCTATCGCCCAGGCAGTATTGCGCTTGGAAATGACATTTGCTTGATCCGCAAGAGGATCAACTTTATGCCGACCATAAAAGACCTTAGATAGCTGAGCATCGGCCAGAAGGCGCCCAGTACGCACATCCGGGTCATACATCCAGGAAGGACCTAACCCAGCTTTAGCACGAACAAAATTTTTGGCACAACGCTTGCGCCCCCGATGATTTTTTCTAAACCATCGGTTTGGCAATCCATAAGCTACTTGGCTGTGAGTCAACACTAACTGATCATTCAGATTATAAACTCCTTGTAGAATATCAATTAATATGCCAGCCGATCGATACTGTTGATCGGTAATAGAACCGTAATGGTAGCCTACCAACTCAATTCCAATCGAAGTTTTGCTGAGATCCGTTTCGCCCCTCCACATGCTGAGGCCTGCATGATCGGCAATATATTTTTTGTCTAAAATGCGATAGGTACGGCCATTGCGCCCTATTACATAATGGGCATGACCTCCATCTGTACGATGCCCGCTGCGCAAATGTTTCCCTTTAGAAACGACGCGCAGCGTGTATTTAAGTCCCAGTTCTGAGGTGTGGACAATAATATATTTTGTTTTTTGGCGTTTTACTTTTAGGTATTTAGGATTCAATCGCGAACGGAAATCTACTATGGAACGCTGAAATTTGTTGTGCTCTGCTCGGGTATAAGCGCAGGATACCGATGGTAATTCTAAAAATAATGAAATGAAAAGAAATGTAACAATTATGAAACGTTTGTTTAAGCTCACCAGCTAATCACTCATCAAATGACATTTATCCAAATCTTAAGCATTAAAATCGGTCACCAAAATTAGAATACCACGATGAACAGCTGCGCGTAAAATTATCAAAAATTGCTCACTATTTCAAATAGGCATTAAATATCTTCAAGATTTGGCTTAAGCAGTTGCTGACGGAGCTCCTCAAAGATTGCCTCAAGTCTCATATTGGCCCGAAGAAAGTATTCTCTGTCGATTTTGCTTATCGGAGTAGATTGTCATATATCAAGCTTTGACTTTGCGATGGTCAATAAAAAGGGCGCTACGGTCAAAAAAGCAAAAGTGAACATAAATTTTTGTCAGAGGAAGACCTGAGAAAAGGTCAGTACTACAGGATAGAAAGAGGCATCGCACGCTGCACGGGACGCCCACCCGGACGCGTAGCGGTCGAGCGAGTCGCCCACGAGTTGAAGTGTTAAACACAATTATCACGTGAGGAACGATGCAGGGTAATGTTAAAAATATTGAATATCTTGATTCTTTAAATACCCTCTAAATAAAAGTGATCCGTAGAGTAAAAGTACTGTACTTATCGGACTGAAGGGACACACGGCCATGTATCCCAAGATTGAATTATTTTGGGCCATGGGCCATGGGATCAGGGTTAAAATTGCTGCCAGGAAAAGCCCCACACCCGCCAACGCACATAAAGTATGATTCTGTTTTTTCATGGCCTGCTTTTCTTTAGAAAATAATTTGAGCAAAAATTATTTTTTGCCTTCCTTACTAAAATCCTTGCGGATAGACTCAATTCGTTTTCGATTTACACCAAAGTCTGAGTACCCCAAACGAGATGCTGACCGGACGTGAATCACGGCTTCCTTTTCCGGAATAAAAAATTCCACATCATCCACAAATCCGAAAATTTTTGATTTGACTTCCACATAAACATAGGTATCTGATTTTTCGTTTAATTTTGCCCTGGGCAATGCCTTAATCACATTCATAAGGGTTTGGATAGCCTCTTTCCGGCTTTGCGTGTATTCAAAGGGGGCAATGGCATGGTCCGAACTGTCAGTCTGGCTACTCACGCAATTCGGCCGGTCCGGGCAATCTGTCAGGCGCCCTTGGTGGATACCGATATTTTTAGGGGTGGGTCCCGCGCATCCGGCGGTGAGTGTTGCGCTAATGATTACTATGGATTGTATTATCAACTTTTTCATTTTTAGTTGCTCCTTTATATTTTAAATGATTTTCTTTTTCAATCGTATGGGTGCTCAAAACGGTATTTAATGCTTCAATCGTTTTGTTTGGGATCGAAGCTGTTTTCAATTTTCTTAGCCATTAATGTTCTCTTTATTAATATTTGGGATCATTTGTATTCCATGGAATATAAATCCGCGGAATGTACTGATATAAAATTTTTTATATTTCTTTGTTCAAACCTTCATTAATAATTCAGCCAACACATTACTATCTTTCTTTGAGAGACTGATCGTATTTCCGATTATTTTTTTATCACATCGATGATGCACTGATTTACCCGCATCTGTAATGCTTACATGAACGATGCGCTGGTCTTTATCACTTCTTTTTTTGGTCGCTAAGTTCTTTTCTACCAGCTTGTTGACAGACCGTGATACATTTGGGCTATCTTCCACCAGCAGCTCCCGGATTGTGTTAATCGTTGTAGGTGCAGGCCACACTTCGTCAAGAACATGTAGTATCTGAAGTTGGGTTAATGAAATATTAAACTCTTTGGCAATGCCGCTCAGCTTGTTTAACAATTCCTGAGCGCTGCAGATTATTAAAAAAGCGGCTTTATCCTGGATGGGCAGGTCGCTGTTATATACTTTGGTTTTATCTGCCATGATTTAGATCCCCATATAAGCTGTGAATACAATCCGTGGAATATAATGTCAAGGATTATATTTTTACGTCAGCATGCCCGGGGTTAATGGTCGTATAGGGAATAGGGTATGATATTTAAATATAAGCTATACGAATCCCATACCTTGATTCTTTGAAAGAAGCGTTTGACAGGATATACACACTGTGTGTATATGCCTAAACATAGTATATGTATATGGCATCCTAAATTTAATGGCCAGTGACCGTCTTTACATATGGCCTCATTAAACCCCATAATAGAAAGGAGAGTGAAAATGTCACATCACACCCATATTCATTGTAATGACATGAAGGTTGGCGAGGTCTATGCTTGTGGAAACTGCGGTATAGAGCTTGAAGTTATCAAGAACTGCAACCACGAAGGACACGACCAGTGCTGCGACTCCTGCGCCGACGAGAGCGCGGATTGCAACTTTACCTGTTGCGGCGCAGATATGGTGAAAAAATAATTGTGAGGACGTTATGGCTTTATGCGGCGGAGCCGAAGAGCACAAAAAACTCATCGCGCGTATCAATCGAATCGAAGGGCAGGTCCGAGGTATAAAAAAAATGATCGAGGAGGACCGGGATTGCATGAATGTGCTCAAACAGATTGCTGCGGCTTCGGGAGCACTGCGCTCACTGGGGATGGTCCTAATGGAGGAACACCTCAAAGGCTGCGTCGCTGATGCCATAATATGCCACGATACAGAACAGGAAAATCACCTGATTCATCAGGTGGTCGAAGTTTTTAACAAATTTAGCAAGTGATAATTAGCTGCAATTGTCGTTGCGATCCATTAATTGCAGGTGGTTCATTCCAGGTTTTTCGCGGCAACGCCTGGTTCGATAAAACTTCTGCTTCCCGCAGCATACCGATGATCTTTTCGGGGAATATCGTTTGCGGTTCAAACTGACCTCCTTTGCTGTTTCCAGATCCTATCATATCCCTAACTTAAAATCTGGTTCAGTTTTTGGGGGGCAGGTCAATTTAAAGAGCGGCTGTTAGAGGGGATGCTGCAGCAGCCGCTCTTCTGGATATAAAGCCAACGACCTTGGAATCAAGGAGAATAAACTTAAGAATAAAAAAAGGGTATGTACTTTCAAACAGTCAAATGGCTTAGCGCCAAATTTTTACAAATGAACAGAGACCCTGCGGAGGTCTTAGAAGTCCTCGGGCTTATATACGTCGAAGAAGGTTTTCTCTCCTATAATTGAATCTACCTGCCACTGCAGGTCTTTAGCATCTTCATTGTCCATCCATTTCATCCAAGCATCAACTGTTTCCCATTTCATAATTACGATCAATTCTCCTGGGTCATTCAATTTTGAATAGGTTGTCCGCGAAATGAAACCTGGCTGCTTTTCTGACTTAGTTCGCAACTTTTTGAGAAGTGGGACTAGCTGTTTGGTTTGATCCATCCGAAAAACACGTTTGATAACAATCATCACACTCACTGAAGTTCTCCTTTGTTGAGAAGGTTAATGAAAATAAGAGATATTAGGTAGGCACTTGTAACAATGTCCATTGACTCAAATCCTAATTTCTATTCGTGATAATCATTGGAAAAGAGTGCGGATCAATATAATGAAAATCACATAATTTTGTCAAACTCAGGACCGACACAAATAATGGTGTGACATTGTCCTATAATTTTCGTTACACCGCCCAGATCGACAATCGTTTTTAGAAAAACATTTAGAAAACTTAAAATACTGAAGTCCGGATACAGAGGAGTGAGAGATATTACGACCAATAAATGTGGTGATAGAAGTTCCTTCAATCCGGATAAACAAATGGAGCAGGTTTACACCAGAATAACAACGGTAACCTGCTCACTTTTTGAGGTACCAAGACGCACGGAATTAACCTGGACCTTTTATACCACATTAAATAACTTGAAAAACGCCATTTTTCCGGTTTACGAAAAAAATATTTCGCTGATTTAAATTTTGTAATGCAATGTGAAAGAAGGGTTAATGATGGATAACGGCCATAATTCCTTGGTTTGATCCTACCTAAATTTCAAAGATTGGTGGTTGTAATCTGTAAATTACAACTGGTCTTTTAACACTGTGGGGCAGGCACGAAGTCTAACAAAAATATGCGCTGAAAAAAGTGTAGATTAGCCAGGGCGAATATACAAAATTATTAGTAATTGAAAATTCGGATGGACGGTCTGATTCCAGGGGTGAATTGAGGGGTGAAAAAACTGTGAGTTGTTTACAATATCTATAATCCGCAGGTGACAAATTTTATACAGATACATAGAAGCAGTAAGTGCAAGGTGTGCGTTAGTTGTCCCATGTCGATTCTATCTCACCAATTAATAATAGTTGATGCTTGCGTATCAAATGG
>JASJAZ010000055.1 GCA_030066785.1 Desulfobacterales bacterium
AAAAGCGCTGCGTGCCAAAGGTCCAGGGCGTTCAAATGTCATCATTAGCAATGCCGATGCAACTCAGATACGAGATGCATCGGCACATTTGACCCTCTTGAAAGAATGTCGGGTTGTTATCGCAATAGGTTAAGGCTGCTAATCTGTTGACAGCTGCATGTCAAACTGGAAAAATCTGAACGCGAGATAATATCAGAAACGTCTTCCAAAAGGCTTTTGCGATACATTCATCTACACCCATTTTTCGCCGGCGTTGCCAATGACCCCGGCGCTCTTTTTATCTGCATTTAATACCGATAAAAATCCGGCTTGAAAGGCCCTTCCATGGAGACGCCCAAGTAATCGGCCTGTTCCTTGGTTAAGGTCGTTAGCTTGGCCCCCAATTTGCCCAAGTGCAGCCGGGCCACTTCTTCATCCAATTTTTTAGGCAGGGTATAGACACGCTTTGCATGTGAACTGCCAGCCAGTTCAATTTGTGCCAGACATTGATTGGTGAAGCTGTTGCTCATCACAAAACTGGCATGGCCGGTGGCACAGCCTAAATTGACCAGGCGCCCTTCCGCTAAAATGACGATGGACCTTCCCGACTTCAGGCTCCATTTATCCACTTGCGCTTTGATGGGGGTTTTTTTACAGCCCGGAGTGTTTTCAAGGTAGGTCATTTGAATTTCATTGTCGAAATGACCAATATTGCACACAATGGCCTCATCTTTCATCATTTCCATGTGCGCGCCAGTGATGACATCAATGCATCCGGTAGCGGTAATAAAAATATCGCCAACGGCGGTAGCCTGCTCCATGGTCATGACTTCGTAGCCTTCCATGGCCGCCTGCAGAGCACAGATCGGATCGACTTCAGTAACAATCACCCGGGCACCAAAACCACGCATGGACTGAGCGCAGCCTTTGCCGACATCACCGTAACCTGCAACAACCACTACCTTGCCGGCAATCATGGTGTCGGTGGCGCGCTTGATGCCGTCTGCCAACGATTCGCGGCAACCATACAAATTGTCAAACTTTGATTTGGTAACCGAATCGTTTACATTGATGGCAGGAAACAACAAGGCACCATCTTTTTCCAATTGATACAGCCGGTGCACACCGGTGGTGGTTTCTTCGGAAACGCCCTTGATTTTGGAAGCCACTTTGGTCCAATGCTGCGCATCGTTTTGATAACTAATTGCCAGCCGATCCATGAGACACTGCATATCACGGTTGTCGTAATCTTGATCCAGCAGTGCAGGATCTTTTTCAACTGCAACCCCCTGATGGATCATCATGGTGGCATCCCCACCGTCATCGATAATCAGATCCGGACCGCTGCCGTCAGGCCATGTCAGGGCTTGTTCGGTGCACCACCAGTATTCTTCCAGGGTTTCATTTTTCCAGGCATAGACCGCCGCCGAACCATTGGCGGCAATGGCGGCCGCGGCATGATCTTGGGTTGAAAAAATGTTACAGGACGCCCACCGAATATCGGCACCCAGTACTTTAAGGGTTTCAATCAACATGGCCGTTTGGATAGTCATGTGAAGACTGCCCATGACTTTTAGGCCCTTCAAGGGCTTTTGCGATCCGTATTTTTCACGAATGGCCATAAGCCCGGGCATTTCGTTTTCCGAAAGCGCCATCTCTTTATTGCCCAGTTCGGCTAGTGAAATGTCCGCCACCTTGTAGGGCAGCGACAAATCAATTGGTAGCAAAGCATTAGATGTTGGTTTTATTTCTGGCAAAGCCATTATGTTCCTCCTAGTTTCGTTAGAAACGATTCATTGTTTTTAGATATTGATAACGTTATAACCCGGCCAAATCGCGCATTTTATCTGTCATGTTGGTTTTTTCCCAGCTAAATTCCGGTTCACTGCGCCCAAAATGTCCATAGGCCGAAGTTTTACGATAAATGGGACGCAGCAAATCTAAGTATTCGATAATGGCCGCTGGTCTGAGGTCAAATATTTCTCTAATAATTTCTTTTACGCGATCTTTGGCGATGGCACCGGTGCCCATCAAATCCACCATCAGCGACACCGGTTGGGCCACACCGATGGCATAGGCGATTTGAACCTCACACTTTTTGGCCAATCCGGCCGCCACCACATTTTTAGCAATGTGACGGCCCATATAGGAAGCACTGCGATCCACCTTGGATGGATCTTTGCCTGAAAAAGCCCCACCACCATGGCTGCCCTGGCCCCCGTAAGTATCCACAATGATTTTACGACCGGTTAGGCCGCAATCTCCCATGGGACCTCCCACCACAAACCGGCCCGTGGGGTTAATATAATACTTGGTATCACCGTCTATCAATTCTTTGGGAATGACGTTTTTGATGACTTCCTCAATCACCGCTTCCTTTAAATCTTCGTAGCCGACATCGGGTTTATGCTGCGTAGAGACCACCACGGTGTCGACCCGTTGCGGTTGGCCATTTAGATATTCGATGGTTACCTGGGATTTACCGTCAGGTCGTAGAAAATCCAGGGCACCGTTTTTACGCACCGTGGCCAGTCGTTTGCACAACTTATGGGCAAAGGTAATCGGCATCGGCATCAGTTCCGGGGTTTCATCGGTGGCATAGCCAAACATGAGCCCCTGGTCCCCGGCCCCTTGCTCTTTGAACAAGCCTTCACCGGTGTTCACCCCCTGGGCGATATCAGGTGATTGGCGATCAATGCTGGTAATCACCGAACAGGTCTGGCAATCAAAGCCCATTTGCGAGGAACAATAGCCGATATCTCGAATGGTGTCGCGCACAATGGTGGGCATATCCACATAACACTCGGTGGTGATTTCTCCGGCGATAAAGGCTAAGCCCGTGGTGACCAATGTTTCACAGGCCACCCGGCAGTTTTTGTCTTTGGTCATAATGGCATCCAGAATCGAATCGGAAATTGCATCCGCCACTTTATCCGGATGGCCCTCGGTTACTGATTCGGATGTAAAAAAGAATTGTTCCTCGCTCATTTAGCGTCTCCTGTGCCAATTTACTGAAATATCCAAATTTATATTGAAGCAGGTGGTATACTTCAAAATATTTTACGGCGTCAAGATCATATTGTCAATTAAGCGAGTGCGTCCGATTTTAACAGCTAGCGCCATCAGCGCCGGCTGCTTGACAAGTTTTAGGTCTTCCAATGTTCGTGGATCGCAGATCGCGATATAATCGATTTGGGTTTCGGGACGGGCTTCAATAAATTGAGTTGTTTTCTGTATAAGCGTTGATGTCTTTTTAATGTTAGCATTTACCATTTTTTGAGCGTTAAGCAGCGCCTGATACAGTGCGGGGGCTGATGATCGCTGGCGCTGGCTCAAATAGGTGTTACGGGAGCTCATTGCCAATCCATCAGATTCACGAAAAGTGGCGGCACCTATAATTTTGATATCGAAATTCAAATCGCACACCATTTGGCGAATAATGATTAATTGTTGAAAGTCCTTTTTACCAAAGATAGCAATATGCGGCTGTACGATGTTAAATAGTTTGGCAACGACCGTTGTAACCCCTTTGAAATGAGAGGGTCGACTTAAGCCGCATAGTTTGTTGGATAGGTTTGTCGTATTTACAAAGGTTTGAAAGTTCGCTGGATAAATATCCGCTGCTTCCGGGGCAAAAACGATATCGGCGTTTTCTTGTGCTACCATTTGAACATCCCGGTTAAAATCGCGAGGATAGTCCTCAAAGTCCTCATTGGGGCCAAATTGGGTCGGGTTAACAAATATGCTAACAATTAATTGGTTTCCCAGCTTGCGCCCTTGGCGCACCAGCGACAAATGCCCTTCATGCAAAAAACCCATGGTCGGTACTAAAACAATTGTCTGCCCCTTTAGGCGACTGGCTGACGCGACCGCATGCATTTTGTGAATATCAGTAATGACTTCGATAACATGACTCCTTTCCTGTAAATATATTTAGGCTACTTAGTTGACGACCTTACAAATGTCAATTGCCGGTCAGCAGGGTTAAAAAATTATGCTTACGGTGGGTTATCGCATGCGATTTTTTCCCAGGTCGCTGTGGCTAAATATGCCTGGTTGGTCCCAATAATTGGTTGTTCGATAACTCCCGACTTGACATATAGGTGTATATTTGTTGAATTGCCTTTCGATTCCTCGATCCAAGGATTTCCTTTTCTTCTACAAATACAGCTGACTACTTGACCTGTTGACGGCCGAGCGATCAATAAGTTGCGATTCTTTTTTAGATTGGCATTTTTAATGGATCGAAATAATAGGTGATTGTTGACAGAAATTGGAGTGTTGCATGATGACGCTGCGGTCAATTCGTTTTCCTCAAAAGGAGCTGGTAAATGCGATTTAGTTTAAAAGCGGCCATCCTTTTTTTAATGTTGTTATTTGGGTTATTTATATCATCGACCTGCCTGTATGCGGGAAATGCGAACTCGATTACGGCATCCTATCCCGGGTCGGACAATCCATTGGCAAATGATCGCTTGATTGCCAAACAAGGACATTCCAACACCCAATCAGCCGTTGAAAGCCACGCGGCCCAAGGGACGGCACATTCCACCGGTCACTACAATTTGGGTGAAATTTTACCGTTATGGAGCTGTATTCCATTTGCTTGCATGTTGTTATCCATCGCCTTGTGTCCCTTGCTCATGCCTGAATTTTGGCATCATCATTTTGGAAAGCTGTCGGCTTTTTGGGCTGCATCATTGGGAATCCCTTTTCTAGTCGTATTTAAATCAACCGCTTTGCATGAGATCTTGCATATTATTTTGGCTGATTATGTACCTTTCATCATTTTGCTATGGTCGCTTTACACTGTTTCGGGCGGAATTCTCTTGCGCGGCACATTGCGCGGCACACCGCTAGTCAATGTTATTATATTGCTAATTGGTACCGTTTTGGCCTCATGGATGGGAACCACGGGGGCTGCGATGTTACTTATTCGACCGTTTTTACGGGCCAACCAACATCGCAAGAATCGAACATTCATGGTGGTGTTTTTTATTTTTCTGGTGGCCAACGTTGGCGGTTCCCTCACCCCCTTGGGAGATCCGCCACTATTTTTAGGCTTTTTACATGGCGTAAGCTTTTTTTGGACCTTTAAAATCCTTCCACACATGCTGCTGGTTGTTTTGTTTTTGATAATCATCTATTTTGTTCTCGATACCTATTACTACCGTAAAGAAGCCTCGCGCATGGCTACCAAAGAAACCGCCAAAGAGCCTCTGAAATTGGTAGGTACGCATAATTTCATTTTTTTAGCCGGAGTTGTCGGGGCTGTACTAATGAGTGGCGTGGTTGATTGGGGCGACGTCAATACATTTGGGATTCACCGTGCTGCCCAGGATTGGGTTCGTGACGGCATTCTAATAGCCATGGGGGCTTTATCACTGATAACGACCTCCAAAAACATCCGCGAAGATAATAATTTTACATGGTTTCCAATTGTCGAGGTGGCCTATTTGTTTATCGGCATCTTCATAACCATGATTCCATGTTTGTTGATACTAAAAGCCGGTTCACACGGTGCCCTCGCTTTTCTGGTAAATGGAGTGACTGAGCCGAGGCATTATTTTTGGGTGACCGGCGGGCTGTCCGCCTTTCTTGACAATGCCCCCACATATCTCACATTTTTTAATACCGCTTTGGGCAGTTTCTATCCAGGTATGGGTGAAGCCCAGGCGGTTCCTTTGTTGATGAGTGAGAATGCTATTTATCTTCAAGCCATTTCAGCGGCAGCTGTTTTTTTTGGTGCCTGCAGTTACATCGGCAATGCCCCTAATTTTATGGTGCGCTCCATTTCGGAAGAAGCCGGTACACCCATGCCGAGTTTCTTTGGCTACATTTTAAAATTCTCGTTGGTATTTTTGATCCCATGCTTCGTACTGATAACGCTGGTGTTTTTTTAGAGCTATCTCATTGATATTTTCAGATACCAAGATTGTGATATTTCCGCTGGAGAGCATTAATTGTGATTGAGACCCTATTAAAATCGAATATCGCCATTATCGGCGGCGGTAAGTTTTGTAAAATTTTTTTAAAATATCTGTTTGACAAAACCTTTATGGACCAGAGTCCAAATATACTGGGGGTAGCCGATATTAATTTACAAGCAGAGGGTTTGCTATATGCTAAAAAGAAAGGGATTTTTACCACCAGCGACTACCGCAAGCTTTACCAGCTAAATAATTTGCAAGTCCTGATCGAGTTAACCAATGATGTTAGCCTGGGGGATTTGATTAAAAATTCAAAACCCGCTGGTGTGGATTTAATCGATCATATCGAAGCACGCAGCCTTTGGAGCTCATTTCAACTTGGAGAAGAACGCAGGCACGCGCTCCAAGAACTGCAGCGCATTGAATCGGTCACCCCGGAAATCGAAGCGCATTTTAAGCAATTTGCCGATCGACTGGTGGAAGTGATCCGTAAACGCAATGTTCGTTATCTTGAAATTGAACGCGGGCTCATTGAGAGTGAGCGTACATTGTCTCAAATCATAGAAGGGAGCACCCTGCCCACATTTGTTATTAACGCAAAGCACATTGTCACCCACTGGAATAAGGCCATGGAAAGGTTGACGGGCATACCGGCCCCAAAGATTGTGGGTACCAATAAACAATGGCGCCCATTTTGGGAAAAAGAACGCCCATCCATGGCCGATGTTATCATCGATCAGATTAGTGCTGAGGAAATTCGAAAACTATACGGCACCAAATGGCGTAAATCGGCACTCATCGACGGTGCCTATGAGGCTGAGGTTTTTTTCCCCAACCTCGGGGAAAGCGGCAAGTGGTGCTGGTTTACCGCTGCTCCGATCAAGGCCCCAGATGGAACCCTGATCGGGGCCATTGAAACTCTCTGGGATAAAACCGAAGATAAAAAGGCGGAGCAGGAACGGGACCGGCATACCCGGCTGCTTACCGAAACCGCCAAAGCCCTGGCTGAAAGTGAAAAAACGATGCAGCAAATTATACAGGGCAGCACCATGCCGACGTTTGTTATTAACGAAAACCATCTCGTTACCCACTGGAACAGAGCCATGGAAAGCCTCACGGGTTTTTCAGCCGATGCCATGGTTGGCACCAGCGACCAATGGCAGGCATTTTATGAAAACAAACGACCCACCATGGCCGACGTTATTCTGGATCAGATTGGTGAGGACGGGATCAAACATCTTTATGGCGATAACTGGCGCAAATCCACTCTCATTAACGGCGCTTACGAAGCCGAGGGTTTTTTCCCACATTTAGGGAAAAAAGGGAAATGGCTGTGGTTTACAGCGGCTCCGATTAAAACGCCCAACGGCAAAATTGTGGGGGCGATTGAAACCCTGTGGGATAAAACCGAAGATAAAAAAGCCGAGGAGGAGCATGAGTATCATACGCGTGAATTGAGCACGCTCTGTTCGATTTACATGGCATTAAATGCGTCCACTGATCTGGAAGGCCGCATTGAAGCTGCGATTCAAGAAATCAGCAATTTTATTGCCGCGGATGGCATTTGTATCTTTCTAATGCGCGACGACGGGAAGTTTTATGTACGCTTTAGCTATGGAATATCCGCCAAAGCGTGTGAAATAAATAGTGTGGTACAAGAAAATAGCGTCATCTACCAGGTGGCGCAAACGGGTCACTACATGATATATGAGGATTTGCCCACCGGATGCACCGATGAAATTTGCCTACTTGAACCCGAAAGATTGGTTTCGCTGGCATATATTCCCATCAGCACCAAAGAGAATCGGAACTTTGGTGTCATTCGTATCGGTAGCAAGAATCCCCAAAAGTTTACTTATGAGCAGAAAAATGTTCTGGAACTTATCGGTAACCGTATCGGTGTGGCGATTGAAAATGCCATGCTGCAAGATCAGTATATCAAATCCGAAGAAAAGTATCGGACGCTGTTCAATAGCGATCCGCACCCAACTTTCATTTTGGACCCTTATAATTTTGAAATTTTAGACACCAACCAAAGGGCCATGGATAGTTACGGCTATAAACGCCAAGAATTATTAGGAGAGTCTTTTCTGGCACTGGGTGATGAAAACGACGAAGAATTGACCGAGGGGTTGAAATCTTTGGCGGAAGATCAATCGATTCTATTTACCAAAAAGCGTCACTACCGCAAAGCGCGGCGTCCGTTTTACGTCAATATCAACATCGGTCGCGCGCTATACGGCGGAGCCGATGTGGTGATTGCTTCCACCACCGACATTACCGAAAGTGTCGAAAAAGAGACCCAGCTGATCCAGGCCAGTAAAATGACGACCCTGGGACAGATGGCTGCCGGCATCGCCCATGAAATTAATCAGCCCTTAAATGTTATTCAGGTTTGTGCGGATTTTTTTCTCAAAATGACAAGCCGGAACCAGGCCATTGAGGAAGAGGATCTCAAGTCCATGGCCCACGATATTAGCAGCAACGTTCAGCGGGCGGCCGGAATTATCCAACACATGCGCGATTTTGCCAGGCAGTCCGACATCGTCCGATCCCGGGTTGATATTAACGAACCGATCCGTGACGTCTTCAAGGTATTAGGCCATCAACTAAGGGTTCACCAGGTGGAATTGCAGATAGATCTTGATGACAATTTACCTTTTATTATGGCCGATCATAACCGCCTCGAGCAGGTATTCATCAATTTGGTGACCAACGCCGTGGATGCCATGGATGAAAAAAGCAGCCAGCCGGAGCATAAAACAAGCCTAAAGCGACTTACGATTAAGTCATATTCTGAAAACGGCCAAGTCACAGTGGTGGTATCTGATACCGGCATGGGGATGAATGAAGAGGTGCTGCATAAAATTTTCGAACCATTTTTTACAACAAAGGACGTCGGCAAAGGAACCGGCTTGGGCGTGAGTATTAGTTACGGCATTGTTAAAGACTATCATGGCACAATCGATATTAAGAGCAAGGTGGGTGAGGGTACGACCTTTATTCTCACATTTCCGGCCGCACGCGAAGGCAAGTAGATAATGGATAAAATACTGCTCGTTGACGATGAACCCGATATCCTAAGGGTTCTTTCCATCTCCCTAAAAGCTGACGGTTATAACGTCACCACTGCTCAAAATGGTGAAGACGCATTGGTTTTATACCGCAAGGAATCCCCCCGTATCGTTCTCACCGACATTAAGATGCCTGGCATGAACGGCATCGAGGTGCTGAGAGAAATCAAAAAAATAGATGATGAAACCGAAGTGATCATTATTACCGGCCATGGCGATATTGAGTCGGCCATCGAAGCCCTTCAATATGGCGCTTCTGATTTTATCAACAAACCGGTGCGTGATGAAGCCCTCAGTATTGCCTTGAAGCGCGCTAAAACTAAGATTGCCATCAATCAGAAATTGAAGGAATATACGCTTGATTTGGAGCAGAAAGTTGCGGATGCTACGCGCAAGGTCCGTCGCCAGGCTAATTTTCAGAGCAAACTGATACGAAGTTCCAACGACGGCATTGTCGCTACCGATGAAAATCTGCAGGTCGTCATTTATAATCCCAGTGCTGAATACATATTCGGATATGCTCGAAAAGACGTGATCAACAAAATGCTTGCGAGCGATATTTACCCAGCTGAACTGGCGGATTTATTTCGGGAAGAAATGAATGGACCAAACGGTGCCAAGGAAATTCCCTGGAAAGAGACCAGGATAATTTCCCGCAACGGCGATTCGATTCCGGTAGGCTTTGCGGGTTCAATTTTGAGCGAGAAAGGTCGCAAGATGGGTAGTGTTGCCTTTTTCCAGGACCTGCGCGAAATCAAGCGACTGGAACAGGAACTGCTTAAAAACGAGAGGCTGGCCGCCATCGGGCAAACCGTGGCCGGCCTGGCCCATGGCATCAAGAACATCCTGCACGGACTCAAAGGTGGCAGTTATCTGGTTGACTTGGGCATTAATAAAGACGATACTGATAAACTTCTGCGCGGCTGGGACATGATTAAAAGAAATATTTCGCGCACCTCCGAACTGGTTCTCGATCTTTTGTCTTACTCCAAAGAGCGGGAACCGGAATTTGAAGACTGCTTCCCGAATGACATCGCCAAGGATGTTTGCGACCTTTTGGCGGAGCGTGCCAAAGAAAGCGATGTCGAGATAATTCAAGAAGTTGATGCCTCTATCCAAGAAGTTTCGATGGATCCGCGCACGCTGCACGAAGTCTTGCTCAATCTAATGGGCAACGCCATTGACGCGTGCCTGTTCGATGAAGATATAAGTAAACATTGGCAAGTCGCCTTGCGAACGCAACGAGAAGCAGATAATATCATTCGATTTGAAGTTGCCGATAATGGCGCCGGCATGGATGCTGAAATAAAAAGAAAGCTGTTCACTTCGTTTTTCAGTACCAAAGGTCATCGAGGAACCGGTTTAGGCCTGATGGTAACGCGTAAGCTTATCGAGGAGCACAACGGTACGATAGATGTAAATTCTGAATTGGGCCAAGGCACCACTTTTATTGTACGGCTACCTTTCCAAGCACGGAGTCAGAGCTGATCTGGCAATGGTTGCGTAAGATGCTAAGATTATACATTTTTTTGAACAGCTTTTTCGATGGGCCACCTAAGTTGTATCCTTATAAACTGGCTATTAGAGATACTGTTTTATATTGGTTCTTGTGTTCTGATATCGTACTACAAATTAGCCCAAAGCTGATGCGGTTCGAACACGGAGTCTTTTCAGGGAGGAAAAATTATGGGTAAAACGGTCTTAACTGTGGATGATGACCCGGATGTTCGGTTATTTAATGTTACCGTTATCGAGGAGCATGGCTATACGCCTCTAGAAGCTACAAATGGAGAAGAGGGGCTGAGCTTGATCAAACAGGAAAAACCGGATCTGGTCATCCTGGATGTTTTAATGCCGCGGGAAAGTGGCATTCGGCTTTATCGTAACCTCAAGACCGATAAAAAATTGAAGGATATACCGGTAATACTTTTATCGGGAATTGCCCAGAAATCTTTTCTGCGTTCCCAGAAAGCCTTGACCCAATTTGGTGGGGCAGCGGTGCCGGAACCCGAAGTCTATCTTGAGAAACCGGTGGAAGCCGAAGAGCTGGCTGCGGCGATTAAAAAGATGATCGGTTAATCGCCGTTGGAAAGCTATTTTCACACCCGAAACATTCAAAAGTGGCTCATATTATGGAAATTAGAAAACTACTGTTTGTTACCAAATTTGAGAAGCTCGGCTTTGATGCGCTTCAATCGCTGTTAAATTTAAGAGACGTTAGCCTCAATCATATTGTTTTTCAAAATGTGATCGAAAGAGATAAGGTGTCCATGCGTCGCGGTACCGGTTTCCAGAAAGAAGAAGCTATTCGTCTGAAAGAACGAGCCAACATTCGTTTTATTGGATGGGCGGAACACCTATTTGAACAAGGGATGGAAGTGGGTGTTTACATTGTGATCGGCAAATTAGTGCCGGAAGTGATTAAAGCCACCCAAAAAGAAGCAGCGGATTTAATCGTTATTGGGCGTTCCCACAAAGGCGTGTTGGAGCAATTGTATCAGGGATCTGATGTCACCGATTTATTGCGACGCACAGCCGTACCGGTTTTGGTTTACAAACATTTATCAGAAGATTCAATCCATTTAAAAAATCCGTTTGAAAGACCACTCTTGGCCACGGATTGGTCGCCAGCCAGTTTAAAGGCGATTGAGTATTTGAAACCCTTAAAAAAGGTCGTGCAGCAAATAGATGTTATCCATGTGGTGGATGAAAAGGAATTGAAAGGCACCAGCGCCATGGATATTCAGAAAACGCGCAAAGAAACCCGCCGCAAACTCGACGCCCTATGTGATATTTTTGAAAAAGAGGGCATTGCCGCGCGACCACATGTTTATGTTGGCGAAACGGATGAAGAGATTGAAAAAGCAGCCCGTGAGTGTCAAGCAACAATGGTAGTATTGGGTTCGTCAGGCAAGACCTCTTGGGTTGAGCGCTGGTTGGGCAGCACGCCTCAGACAATTGCTGAAAATTCGGTCTTTCCAACATTACTGGTGCCACCGGAGAAACAATAGACGAAAATTCCCGCCTCGGCTGGTGAGATCGTTGGTATTGAATTAGCAGGAAACAACCGGATCATCATCTGCTTCTTTTTACAGTGACGGGGCGATGCCCAGCCGCAACTTATAACAGCTGAAGTTCAATTGGGAACATGAAGAATAAACAATACAATTACGACGACCTAATTCTGGTTTGCGTTGAGGAGGATTAGATGGCGGTAATCACCATTTCCAGGCAGTTTGGCGCCGGGGGTAAAACCCTGGGTAAAATGGTCGCCGAGAAATTGGGCTACACATTTGCCGATGATCACATTATCCAGATGGTAGCTGAAGCGGCCAACGTATCGCCCCACTGGGTGGAGTCGGTGGAACGGGAGGCCGGCGGTAGGCTGTCCCGAGTGATTACCAGCATGGTGTCGAAACGGCTGGTTGACCGCATATTGAAAGATGAGCGCGGCTACATAGATGAGAAGCTATATTTGGATTACCTGGTTGTCATTATCGCCCAGGTTGCCGAAGAGGGTAACGTTGTTATCCTGGGAAGGGGCAGTCAATATATACTAGACGATCACCCCGATGCCTATCATGTCTTGCTGATTAACGATATAGATAGCCGTATCAAATTCATGATGGAGCATTACGACTTTTCGGAAAGTCGGGCGGCCCAAATTGTTAACCGGGAAGATAAACGCCGCTTGAATTTATACCGCAAACTCGGCAAAACTGATTATGACAACCCGTCATTATATCACCTGGTTTTAAATATGAAGCGTTTTAGCTTGCAAAAAGCATCGGCCGTGATTCGCAATTTATTGGAAAACAACGGATCATTGTAATGCCGCTCAAAAACAGTGAAACCCCTCCGGAGGAACCTTTCACCACATTTCTTTAGCATTTTAAGACTATTCCTGATTCCGCCACTTTCTTTTTTCTTAAATCCAACAGAACTTATGTTGTTCGCAGGCTAGTGCGGCACCTGCATTGATCATTTAATCGGTTGAAGAATGTTTGCAGATATGCATACTACACTTTACGTTGAATGTGGATTTGGAAAAATTGACGTCAACGATGGGGGATGAGCTGTATGGCTGTAATAACAATATCGAGACAATTTGGTGCCGGTGGGATTACCCTCGGCGAAATGGTGGCGGCCCAACTAGGGTATACGTTTTTTGATCATGAAATCATTCAAAAGGTGGCCCTAAAAGCCAAAGTATCAACCCAATGGGTTGAATCGATGGAAAAAGAGGCCGGCGGTAAAATTCAACGTTTTATTTCCGGTTTGGTTCCCAAGCGGTTTGTGGATCGTATTCTTAACCAACAATACGGTTACATCGATGAAGAGATATATGTTGATTTGCTGCATGATATCATCCGTAAAATAGCGGCTGAGGACAACGCCATAATCCTGGGTCGTGGCGGACAGTATATTTTAAAAGACCATCCCAATGCCTACCATGTGCTTTTGATTGCCGATAAAGACTACCGGGTTCAGTTTATTGAAAACAAGTATCAGCTAACACCTAAGGAGGCGCGGCAAACTGTTAACAATGAAGATAGGCGGCGAATTAACTTATATCGCAAATTCGGTAAGGAAGACTATGATTCGCCGATGCATTATCACTTGATGTTAAACACCAGTCGACTAAGTTTAGAGAAAGCCGTTGAATTAATGTGCCAACTTATTTCCAACTGAAAAGAGCTGGTTTGATTCAATTGGCAGCTTTTCGCGTTTATTTTCATATGAGGCGCTGTACACGTATTATTTTTTAGCATCTTACCTTTTTCAAGAATTTGCATTTAAACAAATTGCACGCTGACGTTATTTATACTTCCAAAATTGGCAGCTTTTTGCTTGCTTTTCGATTGACGACTTGCTACTGTCATTAGCTTATCCATATATTATTTAATGATTTTGGCAAGTTAGATCGCACTATACCAGTTTTCCTCGGATGGTGAATTTCCGCTTGGACACAGCGGCGTACCTTTTGCGGGAAGCAAACTTTCAGTTATTTTTTGTATTAAGAAGTTTGCTCGTCACTGCTCTCGCAACTGAGATGTTATAAGTTATACGGATACCCCCGTTATTGTACATATCGCAAACGGTCCCCGAATGGGTTTCAATTTCAAAAAAAACCGCGACTGGGCGGAGCATCTCACGATTGTGATGCAACTGGGGCTAACCATGGTGGGGTGTATCGGTTTCTGTTTTTTTATTGGTCTGCAAGTAGATAAGTGGTTGGGAACCAAGGGCATTTTCGTAACAGTCTTTATCATTTTAGGTGTGATTGGCGGTGGCAATGTTGCTTACCGTCAAATTCTTGAAACGATTGATGCAAACCCTAAAGACAAAGAGCATTCGGAAAATGGAAGGCATTAGGGAGCTTCAAAAACGATACTGTTCCCGAGCTATTCTCATAGCAGTATTTGCTTGGATGGTTTTTTATGTGCTTGGCTTGAAGTCCTATGGCGCCGGTTTATTGTTGGGAACCCTGTTTAGTATCGTAAATTTTGTTGCAATGGGTGAAACCTTACCACTGAAATTAGGGCTCACCAAAAATAAGACCTATTTATTTGCCTTGTTGTCGATTTTATTTCGATACGGATTGCTCGCTTTGCCGCTCATTCTTTCCATCAAGTTTGACCGGTTCGACATGGTGACTACCATTGTTGGCCTGTTTATGATTCAACTACTGATTCTTTACGAACATGTGGGTGGTTTTTCTAATTTTAGCCGAAAGGAAACGATGTAAGCGGGCAAACAGAACATGGATGAACTCGGTTTAGTACACCAACTAATCATTCCAATTGCCGGATACAAGATTACGATTAATCTTGAAGTGATCCTGATGACCTGGATCGTTTTCATCGTACTGATTCTTTTCGGTGTTTTTGCCAGCCGTAAATCATCACTTATTCCCAGACCATGGCAAGTGTTGGGCGAGTTACTTGTTGCGGCGCTTTACCAGCTAACCGAGGACGCGCTGGATAAAGAAAAAGCCGAAAAGTATGCGCCCATGATTTTTGCGCTGTTTCTGTTTTTATTGCTGTCTAATTGGCTGGGGCTTATTCCTCATTTGCAGGAGCCAACCAAGGATCTCAATACACCCTTGAGTTTAGGCCTGATGGGATTTGTAATTGCACATTACGCCGGCATCAAATCTAAGGGATTTAAGGCCTATGCGAAAGAGTACTTTCAACCGATGTTTTTTATGATGCCGTTGAATCTGATCGGTGAACTTGCCAAAATTATTTCCATTTCTTTTCGCTTGTTTGGCAACATCATGGGGGGATCGATTATCATTTTGGTTGTTTCCTACTTGACCTACAGCGTATTGCTCCCGCCGTTATTAAATGCTTTTTTTGGGCTTTTTGTCGGCACGATCCAGGCCTTTGTATTCACCATGTTAACCGTCGTCTACATCTCGGTGCAGGTAAAATAATAAATGGCGATTGATCCAAACATATTAGTAAAAGTTGCCGCTTTTGCCGGCGGCGGCATCGCTATGGGATTGGGCGCCGTGGGCGCTGCCATTGGAGAGGGCTATACAGCTTCCCAAGCCAATCTGGCAATATCACGCAGCCCTGAAAAATCCGGTGACATTTTTAAAAATATGTTGGTGGGCCAGGCGGTGGCTGAATCGGCGTCAATATTTGCCTTGGTTATCGCGATTTTGCTTCTATTTCTGGACGCCTCCACGGCTAATCTTCTGCAAGCAGCTGCATTTTTGGGAGCGGGAATCAGCATGGGACTTGGTGCCATCGGCTCCGGCGTTGGTTCCGGTTTTCCGGGTGGGCAATCTTGCTTGGGTATTTCGCGCCAACCCGCGGCGACATCAAAGTTAACTACCAACATGCTCATCGGTTCGGCAGTCTGCCAAACGCCAGCTATTTTTGCCATGGTAGTGGCTTTAATATTAATGTTCATGGATTTTAAAAATGCCCCTGCTTTGCCTACCTGGGCGGCTTTACTGGGCGCTGGTTTTAGCATGGGACTGGCAGCAATAGGATCCGGCTATGGGGGCGGAATGGCCGCCGGGGCAAGCTGTGAGGGTGTTTCCCGAAATCCTGATTCAGTTGGCAATGTAACAACGATAATGTTGGTGGGCCAGGCCGTGTCGCAAACGCCTTCTATTTTTGGCTTGTTAATCAGCTTTATTTTAATGTTCAGGGTTTTTCCCGAATCAACGGCTTTAAGTCCGGCTATGGCGTTATTGGCCGCCGGTTTGTGTACCGGATTCGGAGGTATCGGACCTGGTATTGGCAACGGCATGGTGGCGCAAGGTGCGGTGCGATGGGTTGCGCGCAACGTTGAGCATGCCGGCGATTTAATGCGAACCATGTTGGTAGGGCAAGCGGTTTCCCAGTCTACAGCTATTTATGCCATGGTGATAAGTCTTGTGCTTATCTTTGTCGTATAGGTTGAAATTTTATTAAGAGAGGAGAAAAAGAATATGGCTATTGAAGGTGCAGATCTTGTAAAAGCTGCGGCTTTTTTAGGTGCCGGTCTGGCCATGGGCTTGGGCGCTATCGGCCCGGGTGTCGGCGAGGGTATGGTCGGTGCAAAAGCTTGCGAGGCTATTGGCCGGAATCCCAAAGAGGCCGGCCTTTTGACGCGAACCATGCTCGTTGGTCAAGCGGTCTCAGAATCTACCGGAATCTATAGTTTGGTTATAGCGTTGTTGCTTTTATTCGTCGTTTAATGTACCGCCGAGGAAATTGAAAGCGAAAGAAACGTAATGGAAATCATAAGCAACATTGCGCTCATCAGTATCAATGAAACGCTGATTATTCAGTTAATCTCGTTTCTGATTTTTTTGTTCATTTTAAATCGTGTGATGTTTCGGCCTTTACAGCGGATCATGGCGGAACGCAGCGAGCATGTCGAACAGGTAAAGCAGGAAATTGTCAAATCAGAATCTGATCTACAGCGCCTAATCGATCAGATGACAGAACAGGAAAGCTCGGTTCGCCACGAAGCTTTTGAGATTAATCGCCGGCTGGAAGCAACCGCCAAGCAAGAGGCTTCCCAGATTTTTGAGCAGGTCCGGCAAGAAATTGATCAGATGCGTATCGATGCACAAGAATCAGTTCAATCCCAGATAAGCACAGCGCAAAAACGACTACAAAAAGAATCGGGCACCCTGGCAGTGGCGATTATGGAGGCAATTCTTGGCCGGAGGCTGGGCCCATGAATAAGATCCAATGGCTGCATCGATTCTGGGGTTGCCTGCCGTTTGGGCTGGTTGTGTTGTTGACCGGATCATTAGCGTATGCCGCTGATAGCGGTGCCAACTGGCGTCCTACCTACGACCTTGTCATGCGGTGGGTCAACTTCTTAATTTTGGTGTTTATCCTTGTCAAATTTGGCAAAAATCCGATAAAAAAGTTCTTATTCAGCCAGCGTGAAAAAATCGAAAAAGAAATAAAAGCTGTTGAAACGCAGCGCAAGCAAGTTGCTGATCAAATTAAGGAATATTCTCGGCAGTTGGAAGAAAGCCAAGAGCGGTTTGTTGAACTGAAGGATCGGATTGTTCGCCAAGGTGAGCGGAAAAAAGATCAAATTATTGAAGACGCCCGTCAGGAAAGTCGCATCTTATTGGAAAATGCCAAGCGCAAAATCGATTATCAATTTTTCCAGGCGCAAGAGCGGCTAAAAGGCGAGACAATTGATGCCGCAATTCAATTGGCTTCCCAGCGATTGCAATCTGAAATTACCGATAATGACAACCGACTGATTCTTACCCAATACATCGCTGAAATCGCTTCGCAATAAATCTGAATCGGCTAATGGTACTATCCGATTTGGGTTCCTGCTTGGCCCGCTATGGCTCTATCGATTTGCTTGATGGATGTAATGATCGCACGTTTGCCATTGCCACGCATAAATGCTGTGGCCGCTTGTACTTTCGGCCCCATGGTACCGGCTGGAAATTGGCCCGCTTTTAAATACCGTTCAGCTTCGGCAAGACTGAGCGATCGCAGCAGTTTTTGGTTGGGCTGGCCGTAATTAAGAATAACCCCATCCACATCTGTGGCGATAACAAATACGTCCACGCCTACTTCGGTAGCCAGTTTGGCGCTGGCCAAATCTTTGTCAATAACCGCATCCACGCCGTAAAAACGGCGACCCTCGCGAATAACCGGAATGCCACCCCCACCACAGCAAATAACAATAAAATCCATATCTATCAGTCGTTTGATTTCGCGCTTTTCTACTATTGTGACGGGTTTAGGCGATGCCACGGCACGCCGATAGCCTTTAGCAGTTTTAATTGTCGGATAGGCACATGCCGCTGCTTGTGATTTAGATAGTATTGGCCCGATTGGTTTAGTCGGATTCTGAAAAGCCACATCCTTTTCATCCACAACGACATAACTCAGCAGGCTTATAAAGTGGTAATCAGAATCAACGCCCAACTCCATCAATTGGCTGTCGAGAGTTGACTCGATCATATAGCCAAGCTGTCCCTGGGTTTGGGCGACTAAGATTTCCAGCGGTAATTTAGGAACCTCATCACAGCTTTCCTGTTGCAGCAACAGATTGCCGACTTGGGGCCCATTGCCATGCGTAATGATGATTCGAAAATTTTGTGAAAGGTGCGCAATTTGGCGGATCGGCACGGCCAGATTAGCAAATTGTTCTGAAACGGTGCCTGCTTGACCTTTACGGATGAGGGCATTGCCTCCCAATGCAATTAAAACTGTTTTTTTGGATGACGTCATTGGGATCCTGCTCGGTGGTTCATCTGTTTAATTAAACCGCTTACACCATAGTTCAAGTATCCAAGTCCTGTAATCTTGTTTCCAGGGTCTCCTGCAGTGTTGGTTGATTGTGGTCGCTATATTCATAACGTACCCGTACGGTCGGTTTGTTGATCTGCAGCAGGTTTGCAAGATTAACCGGTGTGGCACACAACACCACATCGCATTCTGCGGCATTAATGGTTTGCTCCAAATCGGCAATTTGCTCACGACTATATCCCATGGCCGGCAGCGTCTTGCAGATATTAGGATAGTTACGAAACGTGTCGGCGATGCTGCCCACCGCATATTGGACAGGCGCGACAATTTCGGCAGCGCCATGGATTTGCGCCGCTATTGTACCGGCGCCATAGGACATCTCACCATGGGTCAATGTGGGGCCGTCCTCAACCACCAATACGCGACGGCCCTGCACCTGTTCAGGTTGATCAACGATTAGTTTGGATTCGGCCAGCACGATGTGGGCACGGGCTGCAAACGTTTCAATATTGCGACGCACCCGCGCAATATTTTTTTCATCCGCGCTGTCAACCTTATTGATAATCGCAATATCGGCCATCAACAAGTTGGTTTCGCCCGGATAGTATAGGCGTTCATGATCGGGGCGATGCGGATCGAAAACAACAATGTGAATCGCCGGCTTATAAAAGGGGGTATCGTTATTGCCGCCGTCCCACACAATCACATCAGCCTCCTGTTCAGCGGCGTTCAATATTTTTTGGTAATCAATGCCGGCATAAACGACAATGCCCTGATCTACCAGCGGTTCATACTCTTCCCGTTCTTCAATGGTGCATTGATGGCGGTCGAAATCTTCATAGCAAGAAAAACGTTGAACGATTTGATTGGTCAAATCACCGTATGGCATGGGATGGCGTACAGCCACCACCCTTTTGCCCATGTTTTTAATAATCTGACAGACTTGCCGAGTGGTTTGGGATTTGCCGCATCCGGTTCTAACGGCACAAACCGTTACGACTGGCTTTTCAGATTGGAGCATGGTGTAGGTTGCACCGATTAAAATAAAATCGGCACCCTCGGCCATGGCCAGGGACGCTTTATGCATAACCTCAACGTGCGGTATATCGCTGTAGGAAAAAGCAACTAGGTCCGCTTTGTGGGTGCGAATGAGTTCTCCTAATTTTTCTTCCGGATAAATCGGTACACCTTCGGGATAATCTGGCCCGGACAACTCGGGAGGATATATACGACCCTCAATATCCGGAATTTGGGTCGCTGTGAACGCGATGACCTGATAACGAGGATTGGCTTTGAAGTAGACGTTAAAATTGTGAAAATCACGCCCAGCGGCGCCCATAATAATGACTTTTTCAACCATATATGCTTCTCCTGGCCGTATTTTGTAGATTTGATCGAGAACGCCGAAGCAACAGCCTATACCTTATCGGTCAATTTGAGCATGATGGCATTTTGCGCGTGCATGCGGTTTTCAGCTTGATCGAAGATGATGGAATTGGGAGACTCAATCACGTCATCACCTGTTTCCAATCCTCTTTGGGCCGGTAAGCAATGCATAAAGTAAGTTGTTTTACCGGTGGCATCCATTAGACGGCTGGTAACCTGAAAATTTTCAAAATGCTTTTTGCGTGCGGCTAACTCATGCTTTTGGCCCATGGATGCCCAGACGTCGGTATAGACCACATCGGCACCCGGGACCGCCTCGAATGGATCATTAACGATTTCAATGGTTGATATGCCGGCATCCCGGGCCAATTGAACCGTCTGATTGTCCGGGGTGTAATTTTTCGGACAGGCGCACACAAAATGCAGTGGCAGACGCATTGCTAATCTTAGCCAGGAGTTCACGACGTTGTTGCCATCTCCCACAAACACAACCTTTAAACCATCCAGGTGTCTCCGTTTTTCCCAAATGGTTAAGATATCAGCCATGACTTGACAAGGGTGATTGTAGTCGGTCAGGCCATTGATCACAGGAATTTCGGCATATTTTGCCAGTTCAATGATATGGGCGTGATCAAACAGGCGCGCCATAATGATGTCATTGTAGCGGCTGATGACCCGGGCCACATCCTTTGGTGGTTCGCGCTTGCCCAACTCGATGTCATTGGGATTTAAATAAAGTGCATGGCCACCCAGGCGGCAGAAGCCGGTTTCAAAAGAGATACGGGTTCGAGCCGAAGGTTTCGCAAAAATCATGGCCAGCGTATGATCCTTAAATGGTTTGTAGTTCTCTCGCCGTTTAAACTTGGCTTTTACTTCAACGGCCAGGTTCAAAATCTGCATGATTTCGTCATTGGTAAAATCATCTATATGAATGAAATCTTTTTTCACGGGTAATGCTCCTTCTGGTCTTTGATGTCTTTAAGATTAACGACTTAAAATCGGTCCGATGCGTTCCAGGGCCCAATCTATTTCTTGTTTTGTAATAACCAAAGGTGGCGCAAAACGTATAATACTTTCATGTGTTTCTTTGCAAAGCAAACCATTATGCATTAATTTTTCGCAGTAAGCGCGGGCGCCACCCGCATCTTCTAAAAATTCAACTCCCAGCATTAGGCCTTTACCGCGCACTTCTTTAATTTTAGGATTATTAAGTTTCTTTAACTCATTTAAAAAATATTCACCCATTAATGCGGCATTTTCAGTCATTTTTTCTTCGACGAGCACCTTAACGGCCGTGCGGGCAATTGCACAGGCCAGGGGATTGCCACCAAATGTGCTGCCGTGCTCCCCGGGCCGCAGCACGCCCAGTACTTCTTTATTTGAAAGTACGGCAGATACAGGATAGTAACCGCCGGAAAGAGCCTTGCCGATCAAGGTTAAATCGGCTTCAATATTTTCATGTTCTTCCGCCAGTAGCTTCCCGGTGCGTCCCAGCCCTGTTTGAATTTCATCCAGAACCAGCACGACATTGTTTGCATCGCAGATGCTTCTAACCTCTTGCAAATAGCCCTTCGGGGGAATGATGACACCCGCCTCGCCTTGAATCGGTTCCACCAGAAAAGCGACGGTGTTGGGTGTAATGGCGGATTGAAGGGCATCCGCATCACCAAAAGGAATAATTTTAAAACCCGGTGTAAACGGACCGAAACCCGCGCGTGAATTTTGGTCGGTGCTGAATCCCACAATGGTAATGGTGCGTCCATGAAAATTATTTTCACACACAATAACTTCCGCCTGATCCTCCGGTACGCCTTTGACCTGGTAGCCCCATTTACGCACCGCTTTTATGACCGTTTCAACTGCCTCAGCGCCGCTGTTCATCGGTAAAACCTTGTGCGAATTGGTTAGTTCACAAATATCTTTATAAAAAAGGGCCAACTGATCATTACGAAAGGCTCGTGATGTTAAGGTCAGTTTCTGAGTCTGTTCCACCAGGGTGTTCATAATTTTGGGATGACAATGGCCTTGATTGACCGCCGAATATGCTGAAAGGCAGTCCATATAACGATTGCCTTCCACATCCCAAACCCAGACGCCCTCGCCACGGGTAAGCACTACATCCAATGGTTTGTAATTGTGCGCTCCCAACTCATTTTCCAGCTGAATATAATAGTTACGATCTGTTGTGTTGGTTGCCGGTGTGCCCATATTTTTGCTCCTTCATAAAAATTGCATGTCCCATGCGCAGATCATAATGCTTGTAGTTGTAAACCATACGATTCAACGATTTCATTTTGATGCTGGAGCTTTTCTGATGACCTTTGCTTGAAGCTGCTGATGCTCTTTTTGCATGTGTTTGGTAAATTGGCGAACATGTTTTTCAGCCAGTCCACGCGCCCGATCGGCATCTTGTTCTTCGATGGCGGCAATGATATCTTGTAAATCTCTGAGGTTTTCCTGCAACACCTTTTTGGATCGCAATGAAAAACGCTCATGAGATTGTAGAATATTTTCATGGACCATCTGCAGCACCGCTGTAAAAACGGGGTTATTCACGATTTCGGCGATGGTGATATGGATTTGTATATCGGTCTGTACAAACGCGGCCGTATCGGGTCTGGATTCGGCTATTTGTTTTTCCGCTTTCAAGAGTAGGACTTTTAGTCGGCTGATATCATCGGGCGACCTTTTATTTGCAGCTAGCGCCGTTATCATCCCCTCCACGCATTGTCGGAATTCGGCCAAATGGTCGTAAGATACTTTCTGATACTGAATCAGCAGACCAAGGCTTTCGGCGATAACTTCCGTGCCGATATCCTGAACCACTGCACCACCACTGACGCCGGTTTTAATTTCGATGAGACCCTTTTGTTCCAACACACGTAAAGCTTCACGAATTGTGCCCCGACTGGTAGCAAACATATCTTTCAGTTTCATTTCTGAAGGAAGGACGTCGCCAGCCTTCAGCGAGCCATTGATAATGGCTTGCTGAATCTGATCCACGACGTGCTGGAAAACACGGTTTGGTTTTAGTTTTTGAAAATGAAGCTGCATTTTAATCTTGCAATCTGTGTTGTTAAAGATTAAGTGGATATCATTCAAATTGTCTAACAGTTTAACAGTTTGGCTGTCAATAAATGATAGTGGCAATGTCAAGAAAAAAGCAGATAAAACAGAATTGTTAATTTTAATGAGTGGTTAATAAATTTAAAAAGGAGTCGAGGCAGTAGGATAAAGGCTGGGTTATTGGATCATATCAAAATTATGAGCTTCCATGGTTAATGTTTGGTTGCTAACATCATAAACTTCATCAGTGATACCATCTAAATCGAAATCAAAGAAAAGCCGGTCAGCAAATCCGTTAAGCCTATCATCGCAAACAATCATAAATGGTTCCCAATACCATGAACCATCATCCTTTAACATTTTAAATTCAATAAGATTAACTTTTGATTTATCTGTGGATTTTCGTTTTGCCATGTTCAAATCATAGCCAAAATAGATGAAGTTTCTTGGTCCTTGTGAAGTTTTCTTCATTATCCGACCTTGCAAAATAATCCTTTTTTGGCTTGTGTATTGTGGCTTTTGTTCGAATCGATTCTCATTGAAATTGGGTACAAGAGAGGAACACCCTACAATAGCCGCAATTAGTGACTGGATTATGACGAGAACAAGCAATTGTAATGGTATTCGACAAAAATTCATTTTAACATCCATAATACTCTTTGACAAAAAGATTTCATTTGATAATCATGGAGTTCAAAATAGACGGTCTTTCGATGATTCGAATGACTACTGATCCTCCGATTTACCCTAATAAGATAACTACAGGTAATCTTGTGTATGCAGTTAATTTAATCAAAGGAGGTATAAGATGAAAAGGTTTTTTATGAAATTTTTTGCAATCGTCTTTGCTCTCACTGCTTTGTTTCTATTCTCCTCTGGTTGTGAGCAAAAAGTTGCTGAGAAAAAAGAATCTGCTCCAGCAGAGACCGAAAAACCGCAAGTCGCCGAAGAAAAGGTTTTGGTATTTGGCAGAGGTGGTGACAGTGTCGGATTGGATCCGGCTTATGAAACTGACGGCAACTCATTCATGGTTTGTGACAATATTTATGAGGCACTTGTTTTTTACAAGGACGAGTCCACAGCATTAGAGCCCGGACTCGCTGAATCGTGGGATATTTCGCCCGATGGTAAAACCTATACATTTAATCTGCGCAAAGGCGTCCAATTCCATGATGGAACCCCTTTTAACGCCAATGCCGTTGTATTTTCCATTGGCCGCATGATGAAAGATCGCCAAGTAAAATTTTATGGCAAGGATTGGGACATACCAGCTCAGGAGCGGCCACCGGAGTATTGGGTTTCGATGGAAATGGACAAAACTGTTGGGGCCATTGAAGCGGTGGACGATTATACCGTCGTCTTCAAACTAAAACGAGTGGAGGCACCGTTTCTGGCCAATATGGGGATGGATTTTGCAGACATCATCAGCCCTACCGCCTTTTTGAAAAATCCCAAAGAGTTTCTGCGAAACCCTGTGGGGACGGGACCTTTTAAGTTTGTCAGCTGGGTCAAAGACGATCGTATTATCCTGGAAAAATTTAACGATTACTGGGACAAATCAAGCGGACCCTATCTGGATAAGGTGGTTTTTCGTTCCATTCCCGAAAACTCGGTTCGATTCCTGGAACTTAAAACCGGTAACATTCACATTTGCCAATTTCCTGATCCGGCCGATATTGCCCTGGCCAAAGAGGATCCGAACCTAATTCTGCCGACTCAGCCGGGTATGAATATTGGCTATCTGTCTTTTAACCACACGAAAGAACCCTGGAAGAGCAATGTGAACCTGCGCAAAGCCATTGCGCATGCCATCGATCGCAAAGCCATTGTGGATAATATCTATCAGGGTATGGGCCAGGTCGCCAAAAATCCGATTCCGCCAACTATGTGGGGCTACAATACTGCGATCCCAGGGTTCAAATATGATCCAGAGTTGGCGAAAGAATATTTGGAAAAAGCCGGCTATCAGGGCGGCAAAGGATTGGGTGAAATTACCTTGTGGTCCATGCCGGTTCCCCGACCCTATAATCCCAAAGGCGTTAAGATCGGCGAAGCCATGTCGGCAGATCTGGCCAAAGTCGGCATCACGGCCAAGGTGGTTACGTTTGAGTGGGGCACGTATCTGAAACGTCAACGCGAACAGCCGCCGGAAATGGACCTGTTCCAACTCGGCTGGACTGGTGACAACGGCGATCCGGATAACTTTTTGGCGGTGTTGTTTGATGGTTTGGCGTCATCGTCCATTCGAACCCAATGGCACAATCAGAAGTATCATGACCTGATGGTAAAAGGTCGTCAGACCATTGACCAGGCCAAGCGTGCTGAAATCTACAAGGAAGCGCAGCAATTGATTTTCGACGAGTGTGCGGTTATCTCGGTGGCGCATTCAACGGTGATTTGGCCCGCTCAAAAGAATGTTGCCAATTTCAAGCTGCACCCAACCGGATCGGTTCGCTTGAAAAATGTTGCCTTGAACTAATCAAAGATAAGACTTCTGATCAACGGGTTAACGGGGGGAAGGGCTACACCCTTCCCCTTGATTTAGGTTTCGTAAAAAGGTATACGAGCCTTTTAGATAAGCATGCTATGTTTAATCGGATTCTAAACCTTTCCTAAAACACATATGCTGGCCTACATCATTCGACGCATCCTGATTCTCATTCCTACCCTTTTGGGTGTGTCGATTATCGTTTTTCTCATGCTACACCTCACGCCGGGCGATCCGGCCGAGCTGCTTCTGGGTGAACGTGCCACAGAAGAAGCTTTGGAAGAACTGCGGGTGCATCTGGGCCTCAAAGAACCACTGCATGTCCAATATGGCATGTTTTTAAAGCGCTTGATGAAAGGCGATCTCGGCGAAACCATTTGGACCCGCCAAAAAGTTTGGATAGAGGTCAAACAGCGGTTTCCCGCCACCATCGAACTTGCCGTTGTAGCATTATGCATCAGCTGCTTTTTCGGTATGATCTTCGGCATTATCTCTGCTACCAAGCAATATTCGATTTTTGACTATGTCAGTATGGTGGGGGCCCTGGCGGGCGTCAGCATGCCCATCTTTTGGCTGGGACTCGTATTCATGATCATCTTTTCACTCAACCTTGGCTGGCTGCCTCTGTCCGGGCGTTTAAGCACCGGTGTTGATTTGGAGGTGATCACCAATTTTTATATACTGGATGCTATTTTAACCCGTAATTGGCCGGCTTTTAGGGATGCTGTTTGGCATATTATCATGCCCGCGGTGACTTTGAGTACCATTCCAATGGCGATCGTCGCCCGGATGACGCGCTCCGCCATGCTGGAAGTCTTGCGGCAGGATTATATCAAAACGGCCAAGGCCAAGGGCCTTTCCCGCTTCAAAGTGATATTCAAACACGCCCTGCGCAATGCCCTTATCCCGGTTGTGACCACGATCGGTCTCCAATTTGGGGTGGCTTTGGGAGGTGCCATTTTAACCGAGACCATTTTCGCTTGGCCGGGCGTTGGCAAATGGATGTACGATGCCGTGATGCAGCGCGATTATATGGTGATTCAAGGCGGAACCCTATTCATTGCCGCCCTGTTTGTGGTCATTAACCTTTGCGTGGATGTGCTGTATGCCATCATTAATCCGCGCATCAGCGTCCAGTAATACGTAATCGGATTTAAGAGACATTGGCCGTTTGATCGAATGAAAGAAGAGAAGCAAAATAAAAATCCCCATGACCGCCACCCGATGCTGGAGCAATTGAGCCAGCTCTGGCGCAATAAAACCGCAGTAATCGGTCTGTTTATTATTACTATCTTTTTTCTAACAGCTATTTTTGCACCAGCCCTCAGTCCGCATAACCCATTGGAAACATCCTTATACGATCAGCTTAAGCCGCCGGCCTGGTATGAGGGCGGTTCTACAAAAAATATACTGGGAACCGATGACCTGGGACGGGATACTTTATCACGAATTATTTACGGCGCCCGGGTATCGCTGATCGTATCAATGGTCAGCGTCGGCCTTGCGTTTGTTTGTGGGACATTGCTCGGTTCCATTGCCGGCTACTATAAGGGAGCGCGGGACAGCATTATCATGCGCATCATGGACATGATTTTGGCGTTTCCATACCTGTTGCTAGCCATTGTTGTGGTGGCTTATTTGGGCCCCAGTCTGCAAAACGCCATGGTGGCCATCGGCATTACCTATATTCCGCGCTTTGCGCGGATCGTTCGCGGAAGCGTTTTGGAAGAATGCGAAAAAGACTATGTCATGGCCGCACGCTCCATCGGCGCCAGGCACTTGCGCATTATTTTTCTGGCCATATTGCCCAATTGCATGGGACCGCTTATTGTACAAACCACTTTGAGCATGGCTTCCGCCATCTTGGATGCCGCGGCCTTGAGTTTTTTGGGATTGGGCGCCCAACCACCAACGCCCGAGTGGGGCGCTATGATTGCTCGCAGTCGTGGTCTTATTCTGCGCGCATCTTGGGTAATGACCTTTCCCGGCATAGCGATATTGCTCGCTGTTTTAGGCTTCAATCTATTGGGTGACGGGTTGCGGGATGCGCTCGATCCGCGCTTACGTGATTGAACCGCATCAGCTCGAAAGAGTTTTATTTGTATGCAAAATAACAACCTGCTGGAGATAAATCATCTAAAAACCTACTTCTATGTCCGCGGCATGGTTGCCAAAGCCGTGGATGACCTCAGCCTGGTAATTCCCGCCGGACAAACGTTGGGCCTGGTGGGTGAATCGGGTTGCGGCAAAAGCGTCACGGCGCATTCCATTATAAAACTTATCCCTGATCCCCCTGGTAAGATTATTGGTGGCCAAATCTTATTCCAGGGAGATAACCTGCTCGATTTTCCAGAAGACAAGATGCGTAAGATTCGCGGTAATCGGATTTCCATGATTTTTCAAGAACCGATGACATCGCTCAATCCGGTATTTACGGTAGGTGATCAGGTTGGCGAAGTGATTCGATTGCATCAGAAATTGTCACGCCGTGATACGCGCCATCGCGTTATCGAAATGTTTCAATTGGTTGGTATTCCCGCACCGGAAACGCGCCTTTCGGACTACCCGCATCAAATGAGCGGTGGTATGCGTCAGCGGGTCATGATTGCCATGGCCTTGGCCTGCAATCCCCAGCTAATGATTGCCGATGAACCCACCACCGCCCTGGATGTCACCATCCAGGCCCAGATTCTGGATTTGATGAATCAACTAAAGAAAGAAACCGGTGCGGCTATTTTGTTTATCACCCATGACCTGGGGGTTATTGCCGAGATGGCTCAGAACGTGGCGGTAATGTATGCCGGCCGGATGATGGAATTTGCCGATGTCCAAACCCTTTTTGCAGCGCCGAAGCATCCGTATACGGTTGGTCTAATGGAATCCATTCCGGTGCTGGGCCACAAGACCGATTCCGGCAAACTTGCCACCATCAAAGGTGTGGTACCCTCTTTGTTCAATCTGCCATCCGGGTGCCTTTTCAGTGATCGTTGTCCGGATGTATTTCGAGATTGCAAAAAAATAGAACCCCAAATGATTCCACTCGCCAAAAACCATTCCGCCCGGTGCTTGAAATATGCCTAATGCTGCAACCCATACCTACATGATGGAGGCCATTGAGCTGGTAAAGCATTACCCCATCAAGGGTGGTGTTTTGTTGAAGGAAGTGGCGTCGGTCAAAGCGGTCGACGGGGTGACGCTAAAGATAAAGCCGGGCGAGACCATGGGGTTGGTAGGCGAATCGGGTTGCGGCAAAACAACATTCGGCCGTGCCATTCTGCGCTTGGAAGAACCTTCAGACGGCCAAGTGCTTTTTAACGGTGAAAACATACTCGACTACGATACCAAAAAGATGCGTGCATTGCGCAAAAAAATGCAGATTATTTTTCAAGATCCCTTTTCTTCGCTCAATCCCCGTAAAACCATTGCCCAAATTATCGGCGAACCATTGCGTATTCATGGTATGCGCAATCGCAGCCAGCGGGAGGAACGCGTATTGGAGTTGCTGCGGGTCGTGGGTTTGCGCCAAGAGCACATGCGGCGATACCCGCATATGTTTTCCGGAGGGCAGCGCCAACGCATCGGTGTGGCCCGGGCATTGGCATTAAATCCGCAATTGATTGTGTGCGATGAAGCCGTTTCGGCCCTGGATGTCTCTATTCAAGCCCAAGTGCTCAATTTGCTTAAAGAATTACAGGAAGAATTTGGCCTAACCTACCTATTCATTTCTCATGATCTGCACGTGGTTGAACATATCAGTGATCGGGTGGCGGTCATGTATCTGGGCAAAATTGTAGAGATTGGCAACAGCGATAAGCTCTATGAAAAACCCTTGCATCCTTATACCCAGGCGCTGCTGTCAGCTTCACCGATGCCCGACCCAACGCGTCAACTTAGCCGGATTATTCTAAAGGGCGATGTACCCAGTCCCATCGACCCGCCCCAGGGATGTCGATTTCACACCCGCTGCCGATATGCCAAAGACATTTGTCACCAACGGCAACCCAAGCTGAGGGAAGTTGAAAGCGATCATTGGGCGGCGTGTCTTTTTGCTGGAAAAGTTGGAATCTGGTGATTTGTTTACAAACCGCCTTGCGATCTGGTTCTATCACGGCATAAAAAAGAAAGTATAATGTCATCTACCTCTTATTTTTATGGTTGTAGCTGACTAAATATTGCTTTAATTTTTAGTATTTAGAATAAAAATCGACGACATTTTCAAGAAAATACTGTTTTGGTGTCGATGGTTGTTCTGTGACGGCAGTTAAGCCGTTGAGGAAGGATTGCGTGACGCAATGAATTGGCGTATTTTTTCTTCTAAATCTGGTTGCATGCTTAAAAATTCACATCCAAAACCGACGCTTGCCAGATAGCTGTTGTCAAGCGTCCAAACAATTTTCATTTCTAAATCAGCCATAAATTTCAAAGGTTCAAACCCAGACACTTCCTTTAAAACCAGTCGTGTACCTTCTTGCAAGAGTTGACTATTGCTTCTTTCAACCGAAGCACTTAAACCTGCCAAGCTCAAATTCATAAAGTTGCCTTCGATGGTTTTATCCGAATCAGCTATCTGAAACGCTACCAAAACTTTTTCCTTAGTCGAAAATATAGTGCGTGGATGGCGCCTTCGATCGTCTGATTTCAGTGACATGCAGTCCTCGATTTAATAGCAAAAGTCATAATTGGTTATTTCGTCATCATAAAGACTATCAGAAAAAGGATTTGATGGCAAAATATTACAGGCTAATTATTATTTTATTGAGATATTTTAATTGGTTACACTGAAATTGATATAATTCCTAATTTTGCCATAAATGATCTACAAATATCGCTTTGCCAAGTTTTATTGACGGCGAATTAGGCAAATCGCGTTTCCGCTGTAAATGATACGAGTAACCGTTTTGGTGTCAACATATTGAACGTCAAAGTGATCTACAAAATAGCGCCCTGCCTTTAAACCTGATTTTTCCAATTGGGATTCACAAAATCCTTTGGCCGACATCTTAGCAGCATCGGCTGCTTGGATAATCAGTTTATCAATTTCCCGATCAATGGCTTCGGCATTATTTTTATGCTGTTTGCGCAGATACAATTTACCCGCCCAAATGTTGAAACTAATGGCTTTAACGGCTTTTACGTCGTAGTTTGTTACGATATCATTTTTATAATAATCAAAGACACTGCCTTTGATAACGCCTGTTTGATAAACATGCATCTGTATATCTTTCGAATCTTGGGCCCAACCAAGATCGGCCAGTAGCAATATAGTGAATGCTATTATCGTTGTTTTGGTCACAAGATCCTCCCATCTAGCCTATAGTTACCTTTGAACTTACACTATACATTTTTCTTCTATACATGCTTGGTGATGTGCAAAGCATTGTTTGGATTATACTATGATTATAGACTGATCATTTTTTAAAAGCATCTTTTTTATTCTTAAAAATGAACGTTATCGCTGGCAGCCGACGGCGAGTTAAGGGATTGGCGGCGGTTTTTTAAATCCCTTTTGCTGTGATGCATAGGAACAGAGGTACGGTGATCGGGAGGGGTTTTTAAAAATGATCAGTTCGTCAACATCTTTTTGACGGCAAATGTCAATTACTTCGGAACATACCTGGTGGGTATAGGCATTCAGGATTAAGATGACCGCTAGTGATTTTGATGTGTTTGAGTTGTTTATACAATGGGTTTCCAAACGTTTCCGAAACTCTTCAACATCGGATATTCTTTTAATGATCGGCTTTTTATAGAGAATATCAATAGATCTTTGAAATTGGGTAATTTCAACGTGCGTCACCGGCCAATAGTACTGAAACATTTCCAGCAACTTCCTCTCGGATTGGCATAACATCAATTCCGGTAATCCAATGTTGAAATAGTCTTCTTCTGCACCGCGCTTTTTATTTTGCTTTG
>JASJAZ010000056.1 GCA_030066785.1 Desulfobacterales bacterium
AACGATAATAGTAAAATTGTGATTACGTTTGCCATGCAAGCGCTTGCGGACTTAGCGGATGCCGAGCCGCAGCTTGCCCCGCGAGTCATTAAGCTCTTGCAAGATCAAGTTGCTTCCGGAAGTGCGGCTGTAAAAAACCGGGGACAGAAATTGCTGAAAAAGTTGGTGTCAACATAAACTCAACTATTATTGAAAGATTTGATCGAATCCTGTTACACAAGTATCAGCTTGCTAGACAGGATTTTTCATTTGCATTCAAAGACGATGATGCGTAGAGTTTTGAATCGGAGACGCTGTCGCTGTTTTGTCAGTCGTTTAAAGTGTAAATCATTAAATAATTTTAAAGGGCATTGGCATGACATTAACCGGGATCAAATGGGTCAATAAAAACGTGCGGGAAAAGCAGATAAAGGACGTGCGCAATCCGAAAAAACCAACATATTTCGGATATCGAAAGTTATCCCAAGATGAAAAGAGACAAAAGGTCAACCGACATTTTGATTCCGTGGCCCGGCGCTATGATTTTATGAATACACTTCTTAGTTTTGGGATTCATTATCCCTGGAAACGTAAGGCCGTGCGGATGATGAATTTGTCTGCTGGTCAAAAAGTCTTGGATGTCTGCGGTGGCACCGCTGATTTGTCGCTAATGGCTGCCGGTTACGTCGGTGCCACGGGCAAGATCACTCTCTATGATATTAATTGGGATATGATGGCCGCTGGTCGCCACAAAGTTATTGGATCGCCTCATGCCGCCAAGGTTAGATATGTTCAGGGCGATGCCGAGTCCCTCCCGTTTCCAAACCATACCTATGATGCGGCCATGGTGGGATTTGGTATCCGCAATGTCACCCGCATGGAACAGGGTTTTCGTGAAATGCATCGGGTTTTGAAACCCGGCGGCAAACTCATGTGCCTGGAATTTTCTAAACCCACCAATCCGTTTTTTTGCCGGGTTTACGATTTATATTCTTTTTATGCCATGCCGTTTTTAGGTGAATTGATTACCGGCAATCGACAGGCTTATACACATCTTCCAGAATCCATACGCATGTTTCCAATGCCCGATGAATTGGTGCAAATTCTGGAGACAATCGGATTTGCCAACATTATCTATCATCGACTCACCAATGGTATTTCCGTAGTTCATCTGGGTGTTAAAATTTAGGCAGATAAAGGTGACAATGCTAAGCTGACGCCCACCGATGTGATCGTTCGCAAATCTATAATTTTTCAATATTTAGCAGCCGGGTTTAAGGAGCGACCTGGTTCCTTTTTTAAGGTGCTGCCATGAAGTTAAACCGTATGGAACGTTTGGTGGTTAACAACCCGTTGCGGGCAATGGCCCAGCAATTGGAGGCGCTCTATTTTAAGAGCAAAGCACCCTTGGCGTCGGATGCACAGGTTTTAGAAATCGGCTGTGGAAGAGGTGCCGGTGCCCAAATCATTCGAAATAAGTTCCAGCCTAACGCATTGCATTTGATGGATCTGGATATCCAAATGATTCAGCAGGCCTATCACTTTTTTCAAAACGGCAAATCAAAAACGGTCTCATTGCATGTGGGTGACGCGGCTTATCTGGCATTTCAGAAGGATTGTATGGATGCGGTATTTGAATATGGCATTTTGCATCACGTGCCTGACTGGCAAAGAGCGGTAAGTGAAATCGCCCGTGTTATCAAGCCGGGAGGATGGTTTATTTTTGAAGAACTGTATCCAGGGCTTTACCAGAATGTGGTTACCCGACGACTTTTGGATCATCCGGTACACAACCGATTTCACAGTCCTGATTTTAAAGCCGAACTGCATAAATCAAGCTTGTTCATAAAGGATTTTAAAGAACACCGGGAAATAGGAATCCTGGGCGTGGCCCGCAAGGCGTAATAAAAGGTTTTAGCGCTGATTTGATAGGTGTGTTTTAGATGTGCATTAGCGCCTAATCTTTTTCCGGTGGAAAGGTCAGTGATGCGCCGAACCAACCGTTGATCGTAACCAGCGGCAACAGGCTCAGGGTCATCACATAATAAAGTACATTGATACCCTGCAGATTTAGCATCACATCGGGAACGGCCATGCGCCAGATAAAGGCAATGATTTCGACGATGATGAGGGCGACACCGACCCGGGTTTTGATTTTGACGGCACGCATGGGCTGAGACAGGTAGTTTAACCACCACGTATAAACACCGGTACTGTAAGCTACCAGTGTAAACAGAATACTGGCTGCCAGACAGTGCATGGCCGTCGTTTCAAAAGCTCTGATGCCGGTGATGAGATAAAGGCTGTTGAAAACCGGAATGAAGATGCAGAATACAATCGGAAAATGAACCGTCATTGGATGCGGATGGCGCCGCAGCATGGGAAAACGTTTTATCAGACTTGCCAAAAGAGCCGGCATGTCTACATCCGGGGCTTCCTCTTTTTTCAAAACACCGACTTGAGGATAGCGCTCCAAAACATCCGGGTCGTGAGGTGCCGCTTGAATATCGGTGGTTAAGTCTATGCCGGCCTTGTGGCGGCGCATATGGATGCCACCTTGCCACATTTTACTAGCGGTCACATCGTATACCCGGCCTGCATGGGCAATATATATCGGTTTGCCGTTTTCACCGTTACATTCGGCAAGTTCTTTTTCGGTAAATTCCTTCATCGGTTACCTCCCCCATCGCGCCTTAAATTAATATTTTGCCGATCACGATGATCAGTAAAATCAGTGGAAAATAGCTGGCGTTGTTAAACAACGTTAGGGCATCGGAGCGCTTACCGGATTGATAAACTCTCCACCCTGGTCGAATAAGAAAGAATCCGCAAGCGGCAAGGGCGATCAAGGCAAAAACCCAATCGATGCTGCCTGGGGTTAACAGAAAAATCCCTGCGCAAAGCAGAGTCGTTAGCATTAAGCACACCATAATGATGATGCCAGCCCGTGTGGAACCATAGCGCACCGGGATTGTCTTGGCTTTCATCATGCGATCTTCTTCGATGTCGCCCCAATCGTTGGGAATATTCTGGCCGCCGATTTCCCAGAAAAACAGCATAAAAAACAGAATGATGACATAAACGGCCGATGGGTGCGGGTCTACAGCAAATACCGCTGCAATGGCACCCGACGTCTTAACACCGCCGCTAACAATAGTACGCAGATGACTAATTCTCAGTAGCAGACAATATGAGGCTTCCAGAGCACAGCCGGCAACAAATATGAGCACACAGATAGGATTTAACCAATACGCTCCCATGATCGCTACGACTGACCACGCCAAGGCCCAAGTCAGTCCATGGTAGAAGGGAAGCAGGCCCTGCGCCATGGGGTGGCGCACACCCATGACATCCAAATCTTTTTCTTGGCGTTGATAGCCGCCGCGAGCGAACTTTTCGCGGTCGGTGCGATAGTCGATGACATCATTGAGAGCATATACGGCCGTATAGCCGGCAAATGTGGTAATCAATCCAATCACAATAATTGGAAAGGGTGGAAATACACCCAGCCACAACAGGGCGCTAAATGCCGGCGTGGCCATATCCAGCAATCCATGCTGCGTTCGGGAAAGCGCCAAAAACAGCTTTAACCGTGACAAGCTGTCACGATATTTTTCAGCCGAAGAGACGGTCACATCACACACTTTCTTTAGGCTTTGATAAAACGCCGGAGGCTGCCAAAGGGTTTAATGCTGAAACCCGATTTTCAGGAAGAAGGTTTTAAACCAGATCGGCCACAATACTTTAAAACGCCCAAACCGTCAAGGCACCTGAATCAATGCCCGATGCACTCATTGTGCAGACAATTGGTTCCAACTCTACAAGTGCCCATGGCGCTTTGATCATTGACATTCGGCTCGGTAATCAGGTATTTTCAGTTGCTCGGTTTCATAAGCCGAAAGAGTGCATCCGTTCTAGCGTTTCCCAAATTCAACGCTTGGCCCGATCTGGTTCAGGATATATAATATCGTTTTAATCGAATCGATTAGCCGATCATACCCATTTAAATATGAATCACCTTTTACGCATTTAATACACGAAGAAAGGCAGGAACCCCGTGGAAATATCAGGTGCTTGGAATGCTGAATATATTGACGAACAATATAAACGCTGGAAAACGGATTCGGACTCGGTTTCCCAAGATTGGCGGTTTTTCTTTGAAGGTTTTGAACTGGCCTACGCCAAAGATCCTGGAGCACCGGAACCTTTTGACGAGGAGCAGTCCCTGCGTCAATCACGGGTGGAAGCCCTCATTTACCGCTATCGCGATCTCGGCCATCTGTTGGCGTGCCTTGATCCGCTTGTTGCCTGTCCCACAACACATCCCTTATTGGATCTGGCGGCCTTCAATCTCTCAACAGAAGATTTAGAACGCGTTTTTATTGCCCCTGATTTTTCCAAAAGTAACCAGGCGCAGTTAAAGGATATTTTACGGGCATTGCAAGAGACCTATTGTCGTTCTGTTGGGGTGGAATACATGCATTTGCAGGATCCCGATGAACAGGCCTGGATTCGGCAGCGTATCGAACCAGATCGCAATCAGCCCCAATTCAGCAGCAAAACCAAACTTCAAATTCTGGAAAAATTGAATCAGGCGTCACTTTTCGAAAGCTTTCTTCACAAAAAATATGTAGGCCAGACGCGCTTTTCTTTGGAAGGGGCCGAGGCGTTTATCCCCATGTTAGCGCACCTTTTTCAACAAGTGGCTGCCAACGGTTGCCGGGAAATTATTTTAGGTATGGCCCACCGAGGTCGTTTAAATGTTCAAACCCATGTCTTGGGAAAATCATATGAAGAAATTTTTACTGAATTTGAGCATTGCCATGACCCTGAAGGTCTCGTGGGGGCCGGCGATGTTAAATATCACAATGGATATTTTGCTGATATTGGTACAACTACCGGCACGCCGCTACAGGCCTATTTGGTGAACAACCCCAGCCATTTGGAAGCGGTAAATCCGGTGGTGGAGGGTATGGCCCGGGCCCGTCAGGATTCAATAGCCCAAGATGCATACAGGTCCGTAATGCCCGTTTTAATCCATGGCGACTCTGCTTTCGCCGGCCAAGGGATTGTGGCCGAAACCCTGAATATGTCACAATTGGATGGTTATCGCACCGGCGGCACCGTCCATGTCATCATTAATAACCAAATCGGCTACACTACCCTTCCCGAAGATGCCCGCTCCACACGCTATGCTACCGATGTTGCCAAGATGATCATGGTGCCGATCTTTCATGTGCATGGTGAAAACCCGGAAGCAGTGGTTCATGTAGCTCAAATAGCGGCTGATTATCGAATGGAATTTGGCAAAGATGTCGTGATTGATTTGATCTGCTATCGCCGCTACGGCCATAATGAAGGTGATGAACCCTATTTTACCCAGCCATTGATGTATGAAAGAATCCGTGAACGACCCCCGGTGTATCAGTTGTACGCACAGAGACTAATCGAAGCAAATGTCGTTGCAACCGATACGGTTGAAAAAATCCAGGAAAAAATATCCGGTCAATTAGAAACAGCTTATCAAAACGCTTTAGGCGAATGCCCCATGCCAGTGGCCAATTTTTTCAGTGAATGGCAGGGTTTTTCCGGCACATATACGCATGAGGATATCCCTACCGGTGTAGCGGGCGAGACCCTTAAGGATCTGGCGCGTAAACTCAACACGGTTCCATCTGGTTTTTCAATTCATTTGAAATTGCAAAAACTTCTGAAAAAGCGCCTGCAGGCGGTGGCGGAAGATAATGGTATCGACTGGGCCAATTCTGAGCTATTGGCGTTTGCGTCGCTTTTAATACAAGGATTTCCAATTCGTTTGAGTGGCCAGGACAGTCGCCGCGGCACCTTCAGTCAGCGGCACTGTGAATTGGTCAGTAACTCCACCGGCAAACGCTACAGCCCTCTAAATACGCTTACCGAAAAGCAGGCACCGTTTAAGGTTTATGACAGCATGCTTTCTGAAGCGGGTATTCTGGGTTTTGAATACGGCTATGCCTTGACCAATCCCCAGGCTTTGGTCATCTGGGAGGCACAATTTGGCGACTTTGCCAATAATGCTCAATCCATTATTGATCTGTTTATTGCCGCCGGCGAGTCCAAATGGCAGCGACTCAATGGCTTGGTGATGCTCCTGCCGCATGGATATGATGGCCTTGGGCCCGAACATTCCAGTGCCCGCCTGGAAAGATACCTGCAACTATGCGCCCTAGATAATCTTCAGATCTGCTACCCGACCACGCCGGCCCAGCATTTTCACATGCTGCGCCGACAAGTCCTGCGCAATGTTCGTAAGCCGCTGATTGTGATGTCACCCAAAAGCCTACTGCGACACCCCCTGGCGGTTTCCGCTTTAGATGATTTGACCACCGGCGCATTTTCCGAAGTCATTGATGATCCGGAAAATGTTGCCAAACCAACACGTGTTATTTTTTGCAGCGGTAAAATTTATTACCATTTACTGCAGCGCCGTCAAACGCTTCATCATATCGATAATGTCATTTTAAGGTTGGAGCAGCTTTATCCGTTCCCGGAATCCCAATTGGTTGAAGCCATTAAACCTTATCGCACAGCCAAGCAGTGGCTCTGGGTGCAAGAAGAGCCTGAAAACATGGGCGCCTGGCGTTTTGTTAAACCGTATTTGGAAAGCATTGTCGATCAGAAAATCAGCTATGTCGGCCGACCTTCGGCGGCCAGCCCTGCTACGGGTTTTCCGCAGATTTACCAGCGGGAGCAAAACGCTATCGCGGATCAGGCCATTGGCCCTCTGCCGGAAAAAAAATCCAAGCCAGCAGCAAGCTGAGCGTGGTGCTGCCCAAACTCTAAATGGCAGCCAGGTCCTCATAATAAATGTTTCACATGGGAAATTCTTAATAAGATTGCGACAGGAGTTCTTATGATCGTAGATATCAAAGTGCCTAGTGTTGGCGAATCGGTCACCGAAGCGATTCTAGATCAATGGTATAAACAGGATGGCGATTTGGTCAAAAAAGATGATCCACTGTTTGTGATTGAGACAGATAAGGTGACATTGGAGGTCGTTGCGGAAGTTGCTGGGGTTCTTAAAATTCTGGTCCCCGAAGGTGAAACCGTCCCCATCGGTGCTGTCGTGGGCACCATTGACACGGAAGCTGTTGCCGAGGCACCGGCAGAGCCGGTTGCGGCCAAAGAAGCCGCATCTGTAAATACCCCCGAGGCGGCGGCTGCCGTTAAGGAAAAAGAACCGGCAAAGACCCCTGAAGAAAAAGCCCCGGAACCAACACCGTCGCCTGAGCCGACACCAGCTATTTCTGCGGAACCATCGTTGCTATCACCATCGGTCAGGGAATTAATGGAAAACTATGGGATTGGCGCGGCCGATGTGACCGGTACCGGTCCGGCTGGACGCATCACCAAAAATGATGTGTGGCTTGAGATAGAGGCTTCTGAAAAAGCAGAGATACCCTTGCCTGCGGCCGCGACTCCGGGGCTGCAAGTTGTTGCGTCCGAGGAGAAAACAACCCGCCAAGTTATGACACCGATTCGGCAACGAATTGCCGCTCGCTTGCTGGAGGCCAAGCAGAATACGGCCATGCTGACAACGTTTAATGAAATTGACATGAGCCGCGTCATTGATATCCGTACCCAGGTGAAAGAAGGGTTCAAGGCCAAATATGGTGTGTCCTTGGGATTCATGTCATTTTTCATCAAGGCCAGCATTGCGGCACTTAAAGAATTTCCCCAAATCAATGCGTTTATCGAAGGCAAGGACATTTTACTACACGAATATTTTCACATCGGTGTTGCCATCGGGGGCGAACGCGGGCTAGTTGTTCCGGTAATCCGCCATGCTGACCAGCACAGCATGGCAGAATTGGAGCAGGCGATCGTCGATTTTGTAAACCGGATCAAGGAAAGCCGGCTGGAGCTGGCTGATTTGGAGGGCGGCACTTTTACCATTAGCAATGGCGGCGTTTATGGCTCTTTGTTAAGTACGCCGATTCTTAATATTCCCCAAAGTGGCATTTTAGGCCTGCACAAAATTGAGAAACGAGCGGTGGTCGTAGATGATCAGATCGTTATTCGCCCCATGATGTATGTGGCGCTTAGTTATGATCATCGCATTGTAGATGGTCGGGAGGCCGTAACCTTTTTGCGACGGATCAAAGAAGAAATGGAAAATCCTCAGCGTTTGGTAATGGAGATCTAGACATGGCTGATAAGGAAGCATTTGATTTGGTTATTGTGGGTTCAGGGCCTGGTGGCTATGTGGCCGCCGTAAAGGCGGCCCAACTGGGTCTAAAAACCGCCTGTGTTGAAAAAGAAACCCGCTTGGGCGGCGTTTGCTTAAATGTTGGTTGTATTCCCAGCAAAGCCCTGCTCGATTCAAGCGAATATTATCATCTGGCCAAAGAGCAGTTTGCCGCCCATGGTATCAAGACGGGTCGCGTCAGCCTTGATCTGGCGGCCATGATGGACCGCAAAGAACAGGTAGTTGCCGAGCTTACCAAAAATGTTCAGCAGCTATTGAAACGGCATAAAATTGCCATCATTAAGGGAACCGCCACGTTGAAAGCCGCAGACCAGGTGCAGGTGTCTGGTACAACTGAAGATAATAAAACGTTTGAGCAAATTCTCAAAACCAAGAATATCCTTTTGGCAACCGGCAGCAAGCCCATCGCTCCGCCTGGTCTTGAATTTGACGGCGATCGTATCGTCAGCTCCACGGAGGCCTTACAGTTTGATGCCATACCCAAAGCCTTGGGTGTGGTGGGTGGGGGATATATCGGCCTGGAGCTTGGGTCGGTGTGGAAACGGCTGGGATCCAAGGTTACGGTTTTGGAAATGTTGCCTCAGATTGCCACCAATTTGGACGGACAGGTGGGTCGCACACTGAAAAGATTGCTTAGTCGGCAAGGTATGGAATTTCGGCTAAAAACTAAAGTAGTCAGCACCAAACATGTTGGCCAAAAAGTACGCGCCACCGTGGAATCCAATGGTAAAAAAGAGACACTGTCTTTTGATAAACTATTGATAGCGGTGGGTCGCAAACCTTCGACCGAAGGGCTTGGTCTGGAAACCGTCGGTGTGGAAACGGATGCCAGTACCGGTTGTGTGAAGGTGGATGCCAACTATAGAACCAGTGTGACTTCCATTTATGCCATCGGTGATCTTGTCGCTGGTCCGATGTTGGCCCATAAAGCTTCGGCGGAGGGAATTGCGGCGGTTGAATGCATTGCCGGACTTCCCGGTGAGGTCAATTACGACGCTGTTCCAGCGGTGATTTATACCTGGCCTGAAGTAGCCAGTGTAGGGCTTTCCGAACAGCAGCTTAAAGAGCGCAATATCCCCTATCGGTCAGGAACCTATCCATTTGCCGGCAATGGTCGGGCACGCTGTATGGGCGAGACCGACGGCTTGGCCAAGTTGCTGGCCCATCAAAAAACCGGTCGAATTTTAGGCGTCCACATCATCGGACCGCGGGCCTCGGAGATGATTGCCGAATGTGTTTTAGCGGTTGAATTGGGAGCCACAGCAGAGACCATTGCCCGCACCATCCATGGGCATCCCACCTTTGCCGAAGCGCTGCAGGAAGCGGCCATGATGGCAAGCAGCTAATCTTCTTTGTATCCCGATTTAAAATAGGTGGATGTGAGGTTGGTTAATCAGGTTTATCGGCAAGACGGGGGATCGGATTCTAGTTGGCTGTCAACCGGAAACTGCCTGCCAGGGACTCATAGTCGTCTTTATCTTTTTCAAAATAATAGCGCTCTGCGGCAGTATAGCGCAGATTGTAATACCACTGGTCCTTGACGAAGCCGCGCAAAACCGTTTTTAATTTTAGCCCATCGCGATCAATGTAGCTGAAAATGATTTGAAACCCGAGATTGCCGTCAATCTTTTCGGGCGTATTGGACAGCACAACGAACTGTCGCAAAGTACGGTCGGAACGCATCTCGTCCAAAACCACCTCAGCAGCCTCTTGGGGCAACATGTGGTTGGTAATTTGCTTACGGGTATGCCGAAACGGTTTGCTTAACGGTCGTCGCTGAATCATCATGTATTGCAGAAACGGACCGTCTTTGGACAGCATTAAAAAGCCGTCGGTATTGTATTTCATCCATCCGTAAGGAACGGTTACTTCAAAGTTGTCATCATTGGATACATATGGTCCATTCACAGCCTGCCAGCTTGAACAACCGGCTGCTATTCCGCAGATAAATATAATGGTGATGATGGTTTTTATTTTCATTCTGAACGGCATTGCTTTATATACTCTTGAAAATATGCTTTTTCAGGCGCCTGGGGTTTAAGTGCTAAATAGGCTTGAAAATGCTGTTTGGCAGTTGTTTTATCGCCTTGTTTGAAACTTATCAAACCGACGGCTTTATGGGGTTCCGGGAATTGAGGATCGGCCTTGATGGCTTCCAGATAATAGCCCATGGCGAGTGACTGATGCTGATCGTGGCCCATCTGGCGGTATATTTCTCCTAATAAATATTTTCCGCGAGCGTCATTGGAACGATAAGCAAGATATTTTTCAGCCCCCTGCAGCGCGGCTTTAAACCGGCCAGCGCGCACATCCAGCCAGCTATTTTCCAAAACAATCGGTAGCGTTTTTTCTAAGAACCGCTTTTTATTGGTTTTATGAGCAGCTATGGTCTGCTGATGAGACTGCAGATAATTTTTGCAATTGTCAATGCGCTGCTGCAATTTGGGGTGAGTACCAAAGAAAGTCGATTCGTCGATTTTTTCAAGGATAAGCTCCTGGCGCGCATGTTCGAACATATCCAGCGCGGCCTCGGGATGATAGCCGGCGCTGATCATCAACTCTAAACCCTTAATGTCAGCTTCAGCCTCCAATTCCTGAGTATAGCCGGCAAAAAGAAATGGAAAAGAAGAGGTATTTAAAAAGGGCAGCCGGTAAATTAAGCCTCTAAAAAGCGTTTCGATCCCTCTTTTTATACCGGGGGCATTACGGTAATGCTGTAAGCTTTTAAGCGCGTGTTTATCCAGGCAATGCGCCATTTCATGGGCTAGGATACCTGAAAGCTGAGCTTCATTTTCCATGCGCGCCAACATTCCCGTATGAATGTAGATAGTCCCATCAGGATAGGCAAAAGCATTTAAAAATGGATTTTTCAGCGCATACACTTTAAAAGACAATCTAGAATCAGAGTCCGGTGGTTTTATCTTGGCGACAACTTCATTTAAATAAGCGTCAAGTTCGGGATCTTGAAATAAAAAGCCGCTGGCGTTTATATAGGCCTGTTCGGCTTGTGCTTGCCGCCAGAGATATTTTTCTTCCTCCGTCAGCGGTGGTGTCAACTCGCGGGCATAAAGACTAGCTGACGACAAAACTGCCAGGATTAAAACAGACAGAATTTTTTTAGCAATTGTCGTCATATTATCCTTTGGCCGGTAAAGGGATCAGCATATCCTGTACTAGTTGATGAACGCTTTCATAGTTTCTCAAATCGAATTTGCCCTTTGATCCCTTCATACTAAACCAACTCAAATTGCCGGCAGAATCCAACAGTGCAATTTGAAAAATGGTCATCGGACTACTTTTGGAAACACGATGGTATCCATAAACAAAAACCATCGCATTTGAATCGAAACGGGATAGTATATCTTCAAGGGACCCGAGCCCATATTCAAACCGGCGAATCTTTTCAGGAAACGGTTGGGTGCCATATACATGGTGCCGAATAGATTTTTTAACGGCTCGGTAGAGCGGTTGCAGTGCATCCAGATCTCTTTGAGTTTGTGGATCGATTTCGATCAACGGAGAAATCTGGTATTTTTTAATTTTGAATACTTCTAAGATGGCTTTTTGAGCATACGCGCGACCCGATTCAGACCAGTCTTCGCGCAATGCCTCGCCACCACCGTTTTGCACCTCTGCAATTCGCACCTCAGTGGAAACCAGCAATGGTTTAGAAATGGTTTTTATCTGGGTATTAAATTCGGGATGGGTTCGATACGCTTGCTGAATGCATCCGCCGAGAAGTAAGCTGATGATAATTACGACTCCGATAAGCCCCAAGTGGTTAATAAGGGAACTTTTGATGCAAATTTTTTGATAATCAGTTTGGTTTAAAAAAAAGTGCATATGTGACTATTAATTGACACTGTTAAAATCTGTCAGCGCCATCCATCAGATGGACAAATATGGGAAATACTAAGGGCAGCAATCCGCCCTGGATGCAGCGACTCGCAATATCTAAGTGTTTTTAAGGTATATATCCTGGATTATCTGACTGTTTGTTCAGCTTTTTCAGTTGATTAACAGGTTGAAGTCTGCAAATATTAGGCCACCACGCGGAAATTATTATTACATATAAAATCAGTAGGTTAAAAAACTAATTGGGTGCGTATCGAAAAGTAGAGACAAAAAAGGGCACTACCTTTGTCAAATAATTGACGAATTATGGCCAAGGTATCACTTATTCGTATGATCAACATTTTTTCATGTTACCTTGGCAGGGCTGTGAAAGTTAGAAACGATTATTCGTGATGAGATGAGTAGACTTTACGGTTATCGTGCTTAATATCACTGAATACTAATCTGTTGTTCAGAATAATGAAAATTAAAGGGAGGCGCCGTATGAAAAAAATTTTTTTAATCCTTATAATGGCGTTATTTTTAGCCGGCTGCAGTACCGGTACCGACTATGGAGATGCATCTTCGAGCTGGAAAAACTGGGATCATTTTAAATTCAGCTGGAATGGATATAAAAATCCTACCGCTGAAGATCATGAAATGTCCACTGAGCAAGGTTGGTGGGGCGAACCGATACCCTACATTCCTGCTGAATAGTAAACTTGCTTGCTTAATTTGATAAATGTTTAGCAAAGCGGTGCAGTTGGGGCGGAATTGATTAATCGCTTTCGATTTGGACGGCTTCGGATGTTAAAATCAAGCTCCGGAGCCGTTTTTATTTTCCAGCACAAAATTCTAAGATACCGATTAAGCTACTATGGAGTTGCTATGTTGCGGATGCGAATCGTACTAACCACTCTAGTTTCAATGGTTTTTCTTTTTTCTGGTACGTCACTAGCTGCGGACAAACAACATCTTGTCAAAGAGCTAATCCTGAAATCAGGCCTTCGCAAACAGTTGGATCAGATACCCCGCAACATGCACGACGGTTTTGACCGTCATCCCAATGTCAAAAACATGCCGAAGAGCAAGCTCAAACAGCTAAGCCGCTCTATTGATATTGCTTTTAATGTGGACACCATCGAAAAAGTATTTCTCAAACGACTTAATGCTGATTTGAGCCTCAAAGAGGTTAAGACAATTATAGACTGGTTAAGTTCGCCTCTGGGAATCAAAATCACCCAGCTGGAAGAAGAGGCGATATCCCCTGAAGCTGAGCAGGAAAAGGTGATGAGCTTAAACAAGCTATTAACCGATCCGGCTGCGCCCAATCGCCTTAAGTTACTCCAACGCTTTGAAACCGCCACCCAATCAACTGATGTAACAACAGACTTATTGCTAAACCTACAAATAGCGATAATCTATGCCGCCAGTTCTGCTATGGCGGCACATAACCCACCGTCATTTGATAAGGTAACCGAAATGGTTTATAAAAATCGTCCACAGGTCAAAGAGATGGTTTCCCAAAACGCCATTTCAAATTTTCTATATACCTACCAAGACTTAAGCGAGAGAGAGCTCGAACAGTACATCGCCTTTGTCGAGTCGAACATTGGCCTCAAATATTATGAGGTGGTCATGAATGCCCTCAGTGAATCTATGATTTCTGCCAGTAAAAAGCTGGGTGAATCCATTGCTGAGCTCTCTGTGGGCGATCAATCACCCTCAAATATATAATGCTATATCGGCCAAGTCACATTGAATCAAAAACCTTGCCAATCCGTGCAATCAATCCATTCATCAGCTGATCACGCTCAAACCCATCACAATTGAAAGGCGCCTTCAAATGCTATCCACCAAACACGCCGTTCTTTTGGTTACGGATGCCGCCATCAACATAATATTGGGTGTCCTATTGCTGCTATTTCCAGCCGGCCTCATTGAATTGTTGGGGCTGCCGCCCACCCCATCCTTTTTTTACACCAGTATTTTTGGTGCGGTCCTATTTGGCATTGGGATTGCGCTAATCGTCGAGGTGATCGGAGCGTCGAGGCATATACGCGGTTTAGGACTGGGGGGTGCGATTATCATCAATCTTTGTGGCGGCGCTGCACTGTTAATCTGGCTGCTGAAAGGATCTTTGACGATTCCTCTACGGGGCAGTATCGTTTTGTGGTCGATTGCCCTAATTGTCTTGGCCATTAGTTTGGCGGAGATTTTGACCAAGTCGTGGTCTAATCGATCTTAATTACAGCGATATATCAGAGTAAAATCAGTGTCGGTACAAGCACCCAGATGCATGCGCTGATTTTTCCCACCATATTTTTTGGCCGCCATAAAGCCTTCTCCATTTTGCGTACAGGGACTTCATATACTGTTTTAAACGGAGTCGCCTAAGACCAAAAGCACCTGTTCACGATCCGGCCCACTGAGCGTTGGGTTTATCCTGCGATTCTGGCGCTAAATGTTTGGTTTTTGAAATAGTTCCCATGAGCGGATGTGAATTTCTGCCAATTTATAAATTTGGTCCAAATTACATCGTCAAGCTGCCGTATGGATTGAGATCGCTGGTTGTTTTAAAACCATAATATCTAATTATTCAGAGGTTTTGACAACCAAAACTTGATGGTTATGTTGTCGGCGAAACTTATTTGGCGGCGTTTCTCTATTGAGCATCATAAAAGAAAAGCCAGGAATTGGAGGTTATATGCGTTTTGATAAATTTACCATTAGATCACAAGAATTAATTGCCAGCGCCCAAGCGCTGGCCGGACAGTCTGGCAACCAGCAGATTGAGCCGGAACATATACTAGCGGCGATGCTGAGCGAAAAAGAAAGTATTGCCCGCTCAATGTTAAGAAAATTGGGCGTATCGCCCAATAGCGTTGCACAGGAAGTGGCGGCAACCATCGAAAATTTGCCGAAGGTGAGTGGCACCGGTATGGGTGAGGTATATGCATCCTCCCGGACCAAATCGGTTCTGGATGGCGCCTTTGCCGAGGCTGCCAAAATGAAGGACGAGTATGTCAGTCTGGAGCATATCCTTCTGGCAATTTCCGATGAACAGGCCGGTCAAGCAGCATCGATCTTAAATCGTAACGGTATTACCCGTGACGCGATTTTGAAAGTGTTAATGGATATTCGGGGCACCCAACGTATAACTGATCCAAATCCCGAAGAGAAATACCAGGCTTTGGAGAAATTTAGCCGTGATTTAACTGATTTAGCCCGTTTAGGCAAACTGGATCCGGTCATTGGGCGCGATGAGGAGATACGGCGCATTGTCCAAGTCCTGTCCCGGCGCACCAAAAACAATCCGGTGCTGATAGGTGAACCCGGCGTTGGCAAAACTGCCATTGTCGAAGGATTGGCCCGTCGGATTGTTGAGGGCGATGTTGCTGATTCACTCAAGAACAGACGCCTCATTGCGTTGGATATGGGTGCGTTGATTGCTGGGGCCAAATATCGCGGAGAGTTTGAAGATCGGCTGAAGGCGGTTTTAAAGGAAGTGGAAAGCGCTGAAGGTGAAATTATTTTGTTTATCGATGAATTGCACACCTTGGTGGGCGCTGGTGCCGCCGAGGGAGCTATGGATGCGTCCAATATGCTGAAACCGGCGCTGGCCCGGGGAACATTACGTTGTGTCGGTGCCACCACTTTAAACGAGTATCGGAAATATATCGAAAAGGACGCGGCCCTTGAACGGCGTTTTCAACCGGTTCTGGTTCAAGAACCGTCAGTGGAGGATACAATTTCAATTCTTAGGGGACTTAAAGAAAAGTATGAGGTGCATCATGGGGTTCGTATAAAGGATTCGGCCATTGTGGCGGCGGCAACGTTATCAAACCGTTATATTTCCGATCGTTTTTTGCCGGATAAAGCCATTGATTTGATTGATGAATGCGCCTCGAAACTGCGTATCGAGATCGATAGCATGCCGCGTGAAATCGATGAAATCCAACGCCGAATTACCCAAACTGAAATTGAACGGGAGGCTCTCAAAAAAGAAAGTGATACCGCTTCCCGCGAACGGCTGGCAGCCCTGGAAGCGAAGCTCAGCGAATTAAATGAAGAGCTGCGTGAAATGAAAGCCCATTGGCAAAACGAAAAGGATATGATTCAGACGATTCGTGCGATCAAAGAGAAATTGGAACATCTTAGCAGTGAGGCCGACAAGGCCGAGCGCGATGGCGATTTGGCCAAAGTAGCGGAGATTCGTTATGGTCAACTCAATGAGCTGAATGGTCAGTTGGACGAAGCCAACCGCAAGTTGACAGAGTATCAATCTGATTCAAAGATGTTAAAAGAAGAAGTCGATGCGGATGATATCGCTGAGGTGATATCGCGTTGGACGGGTATTCCGGTGAGCAAAATGCTGGAAGGTGAACGGGAAAAGTTGGTCCATATGGAGGAGCGCTTGTCCCAACGTGTGATTGGCCAGCAGGAAGCGATTGCGGCCGTTTCCAATGCTGTTCGCAGAGCCCGTTCGGGTTTGCAGGACCCCGAGCGCCCAATCGGGTCATTTATTTTTATGGGACCCACGGGGGTCGGCAAAACCGAATTGGCCAAAACATTGGCAGAATTCTTATTTGATAGTGAGCAGGCGATGATTCGTGTTGATATGTCTGAATATATGGAAAAACACGCTGTGGCACGCCTCATCGGAGCGCCGCCGGGGTATGTGGGTTATGATGAAGGTGGCTACTTGACGGAATCGGTGCGCCGAAGGCCATACGCTGTGGTTCTTTTTGATGAGATCGAAAAGGCGCATCCGGAGGTGTTTAACGTTTTGCTGCAGATTTTGGATGATGGTCGCATGACCGACGGTCAAGGTCGGACCGTTGATTTTAAGAACACATTGATTATCATGACATCCAATATTGGCAGTCAATGGATCCAAGAACTCGGTGGCTCTGACCGCCAAGAAATGGAAAAAAGGATTACAGAGGCTTTGCGAGCCAGCTTCAAACCTGAATTTTTAAACCGGATCGATGAATCGATTATTTTTCACAATTTGCGACCAGAACAAATTGGTGAGATTGTCAATATTCAGATGAAGCAGTTGGTGCAGCGGCTAAATGACCTAAAGATCGAGTTGCATTTATCGGAATCGGCGCGGCAATTTTTGGGGCAAAAAGGATACGATCCTGCCTATGGTGCCCGTCCGCTGAAACGCGTCATTCAGAAGTACATCGAAAATCCGCTGTCCATGGAGATCTTACAGGGCAATATTGCACCCGATACCCGCATCGAGGCCGACTTGAAAGGCGATGAATTAGTATTCACGGCGGTCTAGCATACAACAACAACTATTAGTCGGTGTTCATCTATCATGAGCACCGGCTTTTTTATAAGCGGATTGATGGTTTGGGATTCAATGGCATTCCCTCGCGTTGTACGAATCGATTTGAATAGCTGCAGATTAGGATTGCGTATGGCAAATCGTTTTATATATTTACGTAAAGTCAATTCTGAGAAAAACAGCGTAAGCAATTAAGAAATCAGTGATAATTGTGGTTATAATTGACCGGCGGCGATAGCTTCTTTTAATAGCTGGCGATCATTTTCGGAAAGTTGAAGAAAACGAACGCCCATGCCGCGAGCCTGTACCTCATCTTGGGGGACATTGGTATTATTCCAGATAACTTCGGCCTGCAAGGTCAACGGGGGTGCTTTGGGGATAAAGGCGGTTAAACGAAATACTGAGTTCACACCCAACGGTTCCGAGCAAACAATGAATGCGCCTGTAGTGCTAATGTTTTTGGTTGCGGCATTTAATTTTTGTCCGTTAAACTCAATTAGAGCATCCCACCTCAGGTCGGCGCGATCATCGATGCGGTTCTCCGATGTCAGCGTGTCTCGTAGATTGTCCAAACTGCCATTCTCACTTGCTTTGCGGCGGCGCCCCCTAAGATTGGAAATAACAAAAATTAATAGCAGGCAAAGTATAATGGTGACGGCGATGCTGCCGCCAAATTTGATGAAATCGGTACCGAACATCGTTTGAGATTCCTTAGTAATTTAGTTTTAATCTTGTATATTTTATACATGATTAATTTCTTTTCGCAACAATTGTAACTAAAGGCGAGTGTAAACCCTTTTGTCATAAACCTTCACGCTGTTTTTCCTTTTTATGATATCGCCGTCGGATTCAGGGATTCAAGTTCATTTTATCAAAAAAAGATTTTAAATTGTCGGGCTGCAAATAATTTCCCATTTTGGTGTAAACATTAAAGGCGATCAACGCAACGACGTGTATATGATAGTTTGGTAGCCCACCAAAGAGGATTGACTGGTTGATGCGGATTAATGATAAGCTTCACTTGACGGCTATTGGTTGATATATTAAGTACTTGAGCGGTTGATTAATGTGGATCGCCTGATTGCCGCACTGCCCTGTTTGTCCGAAACACGAGTGTAATTCAACCATTTTGGCAAAGGTGGCAAATATTTCATTGCTGAAAAAGTTCATCACTATGGGATTCAACAACTTTTAGATCCTGTCCGCCCGATATGGAGAAATAATGGCCAAGGAATTGGTTAAAATAATAGGCACCGGCTCGTATGTTCCACCGAATATTTTAAAAAACGACGATTTACAGAAGATGGGTCTCGATACGACGGATGAATGGATTCAAAAGCGCACCGGTGTGTGCGAGCGTCGAATTGCAGCTCCGGACGTGACGACTTCAGATTTGGGATATGAGGCGTCTTTAAGAGCACTGGATATGGCCGGGCTCAAAGCGCAGGATATGGATCTTATCATCGTGGCCACCATTACTCCCGATACGTGCTGCCCATCTGCAGCCAACTGGCTGCAAGCCAAGCTGGACGCGCCGCAGGCAATCACTTTTGATGTAACCGCAGCGTGCTCCGGTTTCATTTTTGGCCTGAATGTGGCCGAACAATATTTACGTAATCGTACGAGTAAACATGTACTCGTTGTGGCCTCTGAGGTTATGACGCGCACTCTTAACTGGAAGGATCGCAAAACCTGCATTTTGTGGGGAGATGGTGCCGGTGCGGCGGTTCTGACAATGGGAACATCTGGTCATCAGCTGCTATCTACCCATATTCATACAGATGGGTCCAAAGGTCAGGATCTTTTATTGCCGGGTGGTGGTTCGAAAACCACGCCCATTACGCATGAAAGCGTTGATAAGGGGCTGCATTACCTTGATTTGATTGAAGCCAATCTGAGTTTTAAAGTCGCTGTACGCTATTTCATGGAATCGATCAAGGAGGCCGCCAAATTCAATTTTGTGGATATCGAGGAAATCGCCTGGTTTATTCCGCACCAGGCCAATATCCGAATGTTTCAATACATTGCCAAGTCCATGCAAATTCCGATGGAAAAGTTCTATCTGACCCTGCAAAAATACGGTAACATTTCTTCGGCCTCCTGCGCCATTGCTCTGAACGAAGCAATACGCGAAGGTGTTATCAAACCAAAAGATTTGATATGCCTTCCGGTTTTTGGTGGCGGTTTAACCTGGGGAAGCGCCCTGATCCGCTGGTAGGTCTGCCGATCTACTTGTCTTTGAGATGGTTCATTTTTAATCAAGCTGCTTTTACTTGTGCTTTGGTAAGTCTTACAAACCCTCTTTGACCCTGACACTAGACCGATGCAAAAAGGAGCAACATGCATCCAATTGGCGTAACTTGCCCATTTTTTAAGCCTCGCATCAGATTCATTCTAATGCTGGTTTGGTTCGGATTGGTCGTTTTTGGTTGTACTGCCGGATCTCAACAGAGAGTTTCTGACGGTGCATCTAAATGGGAGTGCGACGCAAACGCCGATCAGGCGATGCAAATCGGTGATTATCAAACCGCCATAGAACTTCATCAGCGCTTTTTAAAGGATCACCCCGGAAACGGCAAGTGTCTTTATCATCTGGGCTATGCTTATGGGCAAATCGAGCAGTATGACCAAGAGATACGGTATTATGAAAAAGCTGATGTTGCAGGTTATGATGCCGATGAAAGTTTATTTATAAATATGGGCCTGGCTTATGGCAGACGATTGCGCATTGATGAATCCAAAAAAGCGTTTGAAAAAGCACTGGCAATCAAACCTGACAGTGTCGATGCTTATTTTGGTTTGGCCCAAACTTATGAACTCAACATCGAGTATGTGAAGGCCGCGAAGACTTATGAAAGGGCCCTGGCGCTTGACCCGGAAAACGTAGATGTTTTACTGCGTGTCAGTGTTTTTTATGCCGATATCGGTGAATTTCAAAAAGCATCGGAACTGCTTGAAAAAATCTTGCAGATTGATCCGAACAACGAAGTTGCTGCCAAATTTTTACAAAATTTGAGAAAAGAATAATGACACGGTTGCTAATTGGACGCTTGATCAGAAATTAAGTGGTCAATAAATGCTGTCGCCTTTAAAAATTGGAGTGTTATGACAATGGGCGGTATTCTGTTTTTCTTGCTGGGACTGGTATTTACTTGCTTGGCCGTCTATATCGTCCGTCATTTTATAATAGAAATGGGCGAGTCGCTGTATCAGGCAATGCTAAAAGGGGAAACTGTTATACTGGTTATTCTGGCATTGGCGTGTTTCATTATGTTTATCATTATCTATACCATATAACCGACTCACTATCCTCAATTCTTAATTTAAATTTTTTAGACCTGCTCCCAAATGGCAGTAAACTTCCGCCGGCTGATCTTCAAATAATCCCGGTCTTTGGTAAAGACTTCGTGCGTGACGGTGCTATTATAATCATGTTTTTTTAGCAGTTTTATAATGTTCTTGAAATTGATTGAGGCACTGCCCACCGGCAGATGGTTATCTTCTTTGCCAAAATTATCGCTGACGTGCAGGTGAAAAAGCTGCTCTGAAAATAACTCGATGAATCCCTGAAATCTATTCTTTCCTTGATCTCCAATGTTGGCATGCCCTGCATCTAACGTGAAGCGTAGTTGGGGAAATTGTTGAAAGATGTCCAGAAAATCTTCTGGTTCGACAAAACCATTATAGCGCGGAAACATATTTTCGATACATAAGCAAAGACCGAGTTGATCGGCATGGGCAACAATTGTTGCTAGACTTTCCATGGCCATCTGTTTTGCCTTTTGAATTTCAAAAGCACCGAGTCCGCCGATATAGCTTGGATGCAGCACAATTTTAGCAGGATTTAACGCGGCGGCCACATCCAGTGATGACAGAATTTCGGTCAACGATGATTGGCGGATGGTTTCCGTCAAATCTGCGGTATAAACAAACGTCGGCATATGACAAACCAGTCCCATTTGAAACCCTGCCAGCGTATCTTTTATCTGCATACCATTAGCACCGACTTGGCTGTGATGGGTCTGCGGGGGATCCATTGTAAGCTCCAGATAATCAAAACCAAGCCGGGCGATGGTGCGGATTTCCTCCAAAATGGGCTTGGTCGGGTTGTTCATGGCGCCAAACAACATGGTTGATATTCTCCTCGCTCAGTTGATGGGGATCTTATCTTTCTGGATGAAGCGGCTGCGTTCAATTAAAACTTCATTGTCGGCCATGGCCTAAAAACTGCCAATGACGGATGCCTGGCTCTTTTTTTGGATGACAACGGTTTCTTAAAATGATGAGTAACGCGACTGATATCAGCGGCAAAATGGCTTCGATTAAATAGTCAATTATGGCATAGGGTTATACGGTAAATAGCTTGACTTCGCAAACCTATTTTGTGATAGAGAAACCCAATACTCCAATACGCCAATGAATCAATCGCCTGTTTGTGCCATATTCTTAAACCTGTTCACAACACGCCGCTTTTCCAACCATTGACGAGGCAGGCCATGACAGAAACTATCCAAATCGAGCAAGTGGGCGCCATCATCCGGATTACCCTCAACCGACCGAAGGCCTACAATGCGTTTGACCTGCCCATGATAGCGACTTTAGTCCGCCATTTAACCAAAATTGCTAAAGAGGATTGCGTGCGTGGCGTTGTCATAACCGGCGCTGGGAATGCCTTTTGTGCCGGCGGAGACTTGCGATGGGCGACCCAAGATCCTGATCGGGTGCCTATGGCTTTTCATCAGCTGGCTTCCGCCTACCACCAGGCTGTGCTTGAAATTCAGCGGATGGAAAAGCCGGTGATTGCTGCTATTAACGGCATGGCGGCCGGCGGCGGCTTTTCATTGGCTTTGGCGTGTGATTTCAGAATTATGGACCAAGGAGCCGTCCTTCAGCAAGCGTACACTTCCAGCGGATTATGCATCGACGGCGGAGGTACCTATAATTTGCCTCGGTTGGTTGGGTTGGCCCGTGCCTTGGAGATTGCCGCATTTGATGAACCAATTGCTGCCGATCAGGCCTTGCTATGGGGATTGGTGACGCGTTTGGCGGAACCGGCAAACGCGCCTGACGATGCTATGAGCATGTTGCACGTTTTGATGCAACGATCGGTGCATTCGTTCGCACTGTCCAAACGATTACTGCACGAATCTTTCAATACCGCATTTGAAACCCAACTTGAGCGTGAGCGTGAGGGGCTCGTCAGCTGTGGTAAACATCCCGAAGGAATAGAGGGGGTCAACGCTTTTCTGGAGAAGCGCAAACCGAATTTTAACTTGGACAACAAGGCATAAGTTCGGAATTTTACGTCTCCATCCGGGTAAACAATATCGATAGCAAGGCGTCTAAGATTAAGCACCGGGGTCATTCATTTGCGGTACAATGTTTTGCCCATGACAATCAAAGCGTATCATGGTAAGGTCCCAGCTCTTATAGGAGGTCTCAATTGCGCGTATATTCAAAGACAATTCTCATAAGCTTGTGTTTGGTGCTTTTTTTGGGTGAAACACTTTATGCTGAAGATTATTTTGCGTCTGGCAAGCAATACATGGAACAAAAAGATTATAAAAAGGCCGCCTCACGGCTCAAAAAAGCAACCAAACAGGATCCAAACAATATCGATGCTTGGCGATTGCTGGGCGATTCCTACACTGAGCTGGAAAAGTATAAAAAGGCATTGAAAGCTTACCAGGAAGCCTTAAAACTTAATCCCGACGATACAGAAACAAAAATGCATATTGGCTTCTTATACGGCAAATCCGATGACCCCGTCAACGCCATCAATGCCTTTAAAGAAATTGTGGCCGAAAATCCCGACAATGTTGAAGCACATTATTATTTGGGCGTTAGTTTTGCTCAGGCGGAAAGTATCGATGCTGCCTGGCGACAATATAAACTTGTTAAATCAATGGATCCCCAACTGGCCCAACAACTGTATGATATCATTTTTCTGGCGCAGTAGATTTGAAGTGTCCGCAGCAACCACCCAACCGCTTTCCAAAGTAATGATACATCCCATTATCATATGAACCACGCCGACATTACCGATGATCTGATTAAAGAATTGCAACTTCTGAATTTTAGTGCACCGGTATCACACGTATACAATCCCTTGGTATATGCACGCCAAACTTACCAATTGTACATGGATCGCTACGGGAATCCACCGAAGCAAATTGTTCTGGTTGGAATGAATCCGGGACCCTGGGGGATGGCCCAAACCGGTGTTCCCTTTGGGGAAATTAATGCGGTGAAAAATTGGTTAGGGATTGATGCGGACATAAAACCGCCTGACAATATTCATCCCAAGCGGCCGGTTCATGGACTGGCCTGTGCGCGTAGCGAGGTTAGCGGAAAGCGGCTTTGGGGATGGGTTCAAAAGAAATTTAATACACCGAGACGGTTTTTTGCCCGTTTCATGGTGATTAACTATTGTCCTTTGCTCTTCATTGATACTGGTGGGGCCAATCGAACACCGGATAAACTGAAGGCAGCTGAGAAAAAAGCGTTATTTGAATCCTGCGACCATGCCCTGCAAAAGACGGTTGCACTTTTGAAACCGCAATTTGTGGTTGGCGTTGGTAATTTTGCCGCCGAGCGTGCCCGGTATGCCCTTAAAGGATTGGGGCTGAAAATAGGGCGCATCACGCATCCAAGTCCAGCTAACCCCAAAGCCAATCAAGGCTGGGATTCGGCTATTGAAAAGGAGTTGGCGGCTATGGGGATCAGCTAAAGTTAAGCATCACTTTACGCAGGCAATCTGATTTAATACATCAATAACGTCGGCCGCGTCCGCTGTCACGGTTACCGGGTCCATCGTGGTTATTCGGATAGGGCCGGCGGCGTTTATGAATGTTTTGTTTTTGCCGATATCTTTCCCGGATTTGTTGTCGCTGTTCCGGGGAAAGGTTTTGCCACCGTCGGTGCCTTTCCTGAAATTGTTGGCGCTGCTCCGGTGACATTTGTCGATAGCGTTGGTAACGGTTGCGAATACGGCGTTTGTCCTCTTCATCCAATGTCTGCCAGCGTTTGTATTTTTCACGAATGCGTCTCTGTTTTTCAGGTGGCAGGTTTTTAAAGCGGCGCCAATTCTTGATGACACGTTGTCGCTGCTCCGGCGGTAAGTTTTTGAGACGCTCGAGCCTGTTTTCGAGTCGGGCCTTTTGATCGGGATCTAAATTTTTCCATTGCTCCAAGCGCTTTCTAAGCCGCTGTTTTTGTTCGGGCGATAACGATTCCCAGCGCCGGCGGGCATCCGACGGATCTGCATCAGTTTGGGCCAACCACAAACGTCTCGAACGTTGAGTGTTTACCCATTGCCGGTCAGTTGCGCGATCTTCATCGATGGCATGCCAATAAGAACTGTCGGCAGTTTGTGTAGGAAGTTGGAACGGTTTATTGGCACTTGCCCTCTGGGCCCCTATCGTTATAATTGCGATCATTAGTGCCAAAGGCAACCACAACTGTTTAGTCTTGAGGTGCGTCTTCATTTTCATCATCATCTTCTTTTAAAATATCAAGAGTTTCTAAAAGATCCGGATCTTCAATGAGCATTTCCAGATGCTCAAGTATTTCAAGGTTGGCAATAACCTCCTGATCTTCTTCTGATATGACATCCTCTTGTCCGGTAGCGGAATTTACCCAGCTCAAGATGAGCAGTCCGCTACCGATGATCAGTTTTTTTAATTTCATGCCGCCCAAAATGCTTTTAAATGCATATTTTTCAGGTTTTCAGTGTATCCAGTTGTTCAATGAGATCAAAATCTTCTAAAAAATCCATTTGTTGAATAATTTCAAAATTTTCTACTAAATCAAGGTGTTGAACCATATCAAGGCCACCATTATTCAATCCAGCAAGAAGCTGTTGGGTCTGTTGTTGCACCTGATATTGCTGCCAGGAAAAAATTCCAACCACTAAAAGCGCACAGGCGCCTGCCAAAGCCGGCACCAGATGTTTGGGCGTCCAGGTGCGTTGAATAAAATCCATAATTTTACGACGCAGCGGTGTTTGACGCGATAGCTGATCCTGAAATCGCGCCATGTAATTGGGCGCTGGTTCAATTGCCGGCGCTTCGCCCAGCATTTCCCATATTTCCTGGATGGCCTTGGCTTCCTTTTGACAAGCAGAACAGTGCGTTAGATGGTAATCTATTTTTTGCTGATCTTCAGCCGACAATTCCCCGTCCAGATAGAGTGGAATCAATTTTTGATAATCAAGGCAGTTCATTGCTAATATGCTCCTTCTATTAAAACCCTCGATTCGTTAAAAAGTTTCGCTTTTTAGGGGAAATAGCTTTTTTATAAATTCTGATAAAATCGCTGTATTAGAAGCTATTTCCAATGCTCGCGATCAGGGTATCCCAGTATGATCAAGCTTTAACCATGTTTTAATTGGGAAGCCAATTCATTTTTCAAATTGATTTTGGCCCTGCTCAACAGCGATTTTACGGCCGATATCGACAATTTCATGGTTTCGGCGATTTCCTGATATGAGAAATCCTCATAACGGCGAAGCAGCACGGCTGTGCGTTGATTATCAGGTAAAGATTGAATGGCAGCCTGCACTTGGATCGCCCGCTCTTTCTTTAGCACCTGTCTTTCAGGAGATATGACTGTTTTATCTTCCAGATTTAAAACAGGCTTTTCATCTTCATCGGTCGGAGTTGTATCCAGAGAAATCGGTGCGTTTTTATGGCGTCGCAGTTCATTCAGACTGACGTTTTTAGCTATTGTAAACAACCAAGTTTGAAACTGAGATCGCGGCTGGTATCGGGGGGCCGCCTTATAGGCCCGCATAAACACATCTTGGGTTAAGTCCTCGGCCGTACTTTGATTTCCCAAATACCGATATATGAAATTTAGGACGCGTGGGTAGTATTTGCGCATGAGAGCCTCAAATGCAGCTTGGTTACCGGCTTTAAAATCCAGCATTAGCTGCGCATCGGAATCGTGGCGATAGTCCGGCGTCTTTTTTTTAAACCAATTAACCATTGATGTTTAGATATTTACAATTTTAATACGGTTTACATTTAACATACTGTATCCGGGGCAAATTTTCTATTTATTGCGCAACACATTATAATATCGGCTTAAGGCTCTATGATGATTCTGTCTGTCTGAAGGGTTCAAACCTTAGCTGGAGTCAGCATCTCGCCTGAGCAAATTTTGAAAGACTTTTTTTATATAGTCGGATTTACTTAAACGTCATTTCTGTTGTTTGTCGGACATCGGATCTTAAGTTGGTAGAGGTCCTTTTCCCTTAAAAGGTTGTTCGGTTAAGCGGCAAAAAGTTGACTATTTCTGTCAAGCCCTGCTATTTCAAAGCAAATTGAAAAGGTTTTATAGAATAAAATCATGCAAAGGACATCACCGCCATGAACTGTGCATTTGCTAAAACGATTTATACAGGCAAAAAAATACTGGAAAATGCTTACGTAATTTTTCGCGACGATCAGATTGTGAGCCTTTCTTCCAGCCAAAAAGGAACCTTAATTGACCGCTATGCCGTCATCACACCGGCTTTTATTGATGCCCACAGCCATATCGGAATGGAACGGGCGGGCGAGCCTTATAAAGAGGCGGAGGTCAACGAGCACCTGGACTCCATATTATCGCATGCGGATGCGCTGGATTCAGTTCAGATGGATGATGCATCTTTCAAAGATGCCGTTGAAATGGGCGTTTTATACTCATGTGTCGTGCCGGGCAGTGGTAACATCATTGGTGGACAATCAGCCGTGATTCGCAACTATGCGGGTAACACCTCGGAAGCTTTGATTGGCCGTGCCGGCCTAAAGGCTGCTTTTGGTTATAACCCCATGTCCACCGTCGATTGGAAAGGAACGCGCCCTTCGACACGCATGGGTGCGCTGGCAGTGTTGCGGGCCAAGCTTGAAGAAGTGCACCAGAAAATGATCAAATATAAACAGGCCAGGGGCAACAAAAAGCAGGATATTACCTTTTCGGCAGATGAGGCCGTTTTGCGTGATTTGTTGTCTAAAAAGATACGCTTGCGCGCGCATGTTCACAAAACCGATGATATTGCGGCGCTTTTGCGGTTAGTGGATCGCTATAACATAAGAATTACGGTGGAGCATGCCATGGATGTTCACCAGTCGGAAATCTTTAAAGAGCTGAAAAAGCGTCAAATTCCGGTTGTTTTTGGTCCGATGGATTCGTTGGCCTACAAAGTTGAACTCAAGCATGAAAACTGGCGTAATGTGCTGCACCTGCTGGATTCCAAGGTTGAATTCGGACTTATGAGCGATCACCCGGTCATACTAGCCCGACAGCTGTTTTTACAGACCCGTTGGTTTTTGCGTTGTGGCATGCATAAACAAGACGCCATCGAGTTGGTGTCACGTAAAAATGCCCGAATTCTGGGGATTGATAAAAAAGTCGGAACGCTTGAAAAAGGCAAATGGGCCTCCTTTGTTGGTTGGAACGGCGACCCATTTGATTTATCATCCTATCCGGCGGCCGTTTTCGGCGAAGGCAAGCTGCTTTTCAAAGAAGAATAGATATGGGTTTTTAACCGGTGTATGGTTTGAATTTGGTATCGGCATAAAGGTTGTCCTTTCTGAAATATTTTTCATCGAATTCCAAAGATATACCTCATCGTCTTCAAGGCTACCCTGCGCCCCTAAAGTGCTAGTCAATTTAATAGCTTAAAAGACTATTGGTGATCGGTTTGCATTCAAAAAAGTTGACAGGTGCCATATCTAATCAAGGTTGATGACCGCGTTCTCTTTTTATTAAAACTGTAAGGCTAAAAGCGTCTTTGCGACTTTTAAACTGTGGTTGGCCAATCATGAAATTGCTACAGAAAAATTGAATTCTCAAGGGGCATTTGAGATTGAAAGATACCAAAAGGAGCAAGGCATGTACCTATATACCCTATTTAATCACATTTTAATCTTTACAGCGGCGATGCTTCTGACCTTACCGTCGTCATATGCTTTTGTGGCAAAAGATGGCGATCGGATTTTGATTATCGATCGATATGGAGAGAAGTGGGATATTACCCAGGCCGCAACTATCGGCTTTAAACCCCACCGATTCCAATATGGGATTGGCAGATATGCATTTACACCACTAAACGACAATCATTTGGCCGATAACCAAGCAAAAGTTTCTCAGAATCTGCGGGTTATTGGCGTCACTGACGGACAAGAAGCCCAGGCATACTCCGTTCCTAAACTTTCGGGGCATGAGATTGCCAATACCACCATCGGATCCAAGCCGATAGCGGCAGGCTATTGACCCTTAGTGAATTTGACGGCTGTGTACAGCCGTGAAATCGAGGGGCAAACACTGACATTGGCACCTTCCGGATGGACCTATGACAATACGTTTGTGCTGTATGATCGGGAAACCGGCTCTTTATGGTATCCTTATGAAAAGGGACTAATGGGAATTCAGGGCGTCTATTTTAAGAAGTGGCTGCCAAAAATGCCTTCTGAAGATACCCGTTGGCGAGACTGGGTCAATAAACATCCTGATTCCAAAATATTAGAATAAAAACAGTGGGCTTTGATTTGTCAAAAAGGCAAGCTCAAATGAGAGAGCCTGCACGACAGCATGGGCCGAGATTAGGTTAATTAAATCGAATACCGTCTACTGGATTTAATTTGGCGGCGCGGTGGGCGGGATAGAGCGATGCCAGCAAACAGAGTAAAAAAGTTGCGGCAACAACCACTAAAACATCTAATAGTTCAATTTGGACCGGCAGCCGCGAAAAATAGTAGATATCTTCCGGCAGATCAATGAATTGATAATTTTTCAACAGCAGACAGACGCCGAAACCCAATATGACGCCGATGGCAGTTCCGATTGAACTAAGGGCCAGTCCTTTCATGACAAAAATTTTGCGGATACTGCGATTGGTGGCGCCCATGGCTTTCATAATTGAAATGGCGCGCGTCTTTTCGGTGACGTTCATGATCAGTGCCGTTGCAATATTAAAGGCGGCTACCAGGATAATCAGAATCAAAATAATAAACATGACGATTTTTTGAAGTTTTAAAGATGCAAACAAGTTACGGTTCATTTGCATCCAATCTCTAACCCAGTAAGGAAAACCAAGCTGGTCGGCAATTTTTTGGGCAATATCATGTGCTTTAAAGGCATCGGTGGTACGGATTTCAACGCCGCTGACCGCATCGCCAATTCCCGCCAGCGCCTGGGCATCTTTCAGATGAATCAGTGCAAACGATTTATTGAAATCGTACATCCCGGCATCAAATATCCCCGATAATTCGAAGTGCTTCATGGAGGGCATCAATCCGGCGCCGGTGGCATATCCACGAGGTGAGATTAAGGTTACAAGATCGCCTTTTTTTAGCTTGAGGTTGTCGGCAAGCACCTTTCCCATCGTAATGCGTGGAATTGATCGAATGCTCGGATCATGGGTTTCTGGCTTCTCCAATGACGCTATGGCCAGGTTATTTACATTGCGGATGACGTTTCCGGCTGATTCTGGATCTACACCCTTAATTGTCGCCATGGATACCCCCTTGGCTGAACGCAGCATGGCTTGGGCGTAAATAAACGGCGTGGTCGCTTCGACATTTTCAAAGGATTCAAGCTTATCCATCGTTTGGGAATAATCGGTAAAAGGACCACCATAGCGCATAACAATGACTTGAGCGGCAACACCTAATATGCGGGACCTTAAATCTTTTTCAGCACCCGACATTACCGAAATAACGGCAATTAGCACCATGACGCCCACAGCAATGCCCACAACCGACAGAAAAGAAATCAAAGAGGTAAAAGCATATTTTTGTTTCACTCGGGTATAACGCCCGGCGATGAATACTTCAAAACTCATTGGTTAAAAGTTGCGTCTAATTTACGATTGATGGTGTATTGCTTCAGCGTTGACCTGCTTATGATTGTATGACCGGCATGTCATCAAATTCATAAGATTATTAACATACGGATATCAAAAGATTACAGCATTCTATCTATTTAAACCTATATTAATACATTAAGTTCGCTGATCGCGCCCTACAAATTCTTACACATTCAAGCGATGACAGCCTGCATTGCAATAATGCCCCGCTGGTTTTGTTGATAATGAAATTATAGTATAAATCACGTTCTAATTGTCGGGTCAATGATCGACTGAATATAATGGATCTATCCATAGGTTTAATATCCTTGATGGTTACCACACTTTTTAAAAACGCCGCTACACTCAGCAAAAGCCAAATAGCTTATATATCGTAATATCATTTAATAGAAACAAACCATATCTGAGATGTTTTTATGGTAAGGCCCGTCAACGTTGCTGCATGCGCAGCGCAAGGCACAGACGTCGCGGGGATCGGCTAAACAGATCGATACGATTTGAAAAAGCCGGTGAGCGCTTTTATGCGGGGTACAAACTTAGGTGAAAAACAGGGTCCTAAGCTTGGATAGGAGATGGTATTAATTCTTTTAGGTTGGCAATATGCTTTTTTTCTTCTGCAATAATTTGATCGATTAAGCCAGTCGTCTGCTCCTCTTCAATAAACTGTTGCAGCATTTCATAGAAAAGAACCGTATCTTCTTCAAATTCAATCCACACCTTGATCAATTCATTTACTTCATGAATATTGGCAAAGTCGACATCATCTAAAGATAAACTATGATCACCTAGCAATTCATTTAACAGATCAGAGCTGATCTCTTCGACTTGACCTCCAGATGGCATCAGCAGGTATTTATCTCTTAACTCGTTGAGCCATTGGGTGTGTTTCATTTCCTCATCGGCGATCCAGCCCAAAAGTGACGCGAGTTCCGGCTTGTCGGCTTTGTCTATGGCTTTCCGGTAAGCGGTTTCACCGTTGCGTTCAATTTTAATGGCGATATCGAAAATCTCGTTGAGCGAAAACATCTGCAGCCCCTTTATGTTTTGGTTTGGATAAATCGTGCGCTGGATTTACGTGCAGCATTATAGGAGTGCGTGCCCGTATTGTTTTTCTGTGTACACGCTAGATAAAAATTAGACGCTTTAATGTCAACCCAAATTGGTTCTTTGCATACAAGCCTGGAGTGTT
>JASJAZ010000057.1 GCA_030066785.1 Desulfobacterales bacterium
CTGTGTCAAGAAAATAAAGCCTTGGCTGATGACATCCAATTTACTCAGGATTTCAGAAGGTTTTCAATTTTTGCTCGCTCAATTACATTTGAGCAAGATATCAGATGAAAAATCAATTATGGCGTGGAATCGCTACAGAAGGGCTTTAAGTGCAGGTTAGGTCATGAAAGCCTATTAAATTGACTGGAGAGCCCTGCCTTGGAAATCATTTGCACCATTGGTCGAAGTAATAAGGTAGCACAAATTAGAAAGAGCTTATCACCATTAAAAGCGCCGGCAACACGATAATTAGAAGTGCTGTGGTAAAAAACCAACAGGAATTGGCTAGATCCAAGTCCAAGTCGTAAATTGATGGCGGAATCAAAGCGTTAAAGGCCACCGGCATTGAAGAAAGAATAATGACAACCTTGAGTGGCAACCCTTCGTCGATTTTGCCGAAACCAAGCGCAATTGCTATAAAACTGGACAAAAGCGGGACAATGAAGAACTTAATTAAAGAAATTGAAATACATTCGTTAAAATAGTCACGGATCCTTCTAAACCTCAAAGCAAGACCGATCGACGCCAATAACATGATGGTTGCCAGGGGTACAAATATGGAAATGACGGTCTTAAAAATGTGTGGCCGTTCAGTACCAGCGATATTTAACAAACCGCCGATGATGATACTGAATAGGGCCACAATAATAAACGGATCTCGAACAAGACTTTTAAGGCGGTTGAGGAACTGTTCCTTTTCGGCACTGCTGCTGTAGTATTTAGCAATAGGAAACCCAACCCCATAATAAGACACCTCTTCAAACAATTTATATATTGGCGCGAGCGCAAAGCCCTTTTCACCTAAAAAAACAAAGCAGATCAGTGTGCCGATCGAGCCGATATTCGTAAATGCGCCGCAACCGTACAAAGCGCCGGTTTTTTGGGGAGACAATTTTAACAGCCGGGCAACACCAAGGGCCAACCCGCCGCCGGCCAAGAGTGCGAACAGTCCGACAAACGGCAACGCCACCAGAATGACGTTTTTCAAACTCACAATCCAGATTGCACCGATAATGGCAACCGGATTTAAAAACAGTAGCGCTATGCGCTGGAGGAGTTTCCTTAGATCGTCAATTTGAATCGGTAGCCGAATAAGATTGCGTTCAACCAGAATTTGAACGCCATAGCCCAGTAGTAGACCGAATAGAATAATGCTGAATGAATAAATGAATTTTGACATTCGTATTCTCTAATAATATATGAGAAAGCAATTAACCTGAATTCATTTGGCTTGGACGCAATAAGGCAATGCTGTTCAAAATGGTTTCTATATGATGATAAAAGCCCATTAGCAACCGATTCATATTTTTAAATACCCTATAACTTTAATTTTATTTTCATCAAACTGGACCACAATTATTTGATATTATGTTGAGCCATTAACCATAAGGGTTTGGTTATATAGATTAAAACCGGAGCAAATAATTTAACGGGAAATGTGAAACCTTGATTACACGCAAGGAGCAACAAACTGCACAAGAGCACGCTGCTGAAATGCTAAAACAGGCCGGCATCACCATCACGGAAAAGGAGGCCGCCCGCATCGAAGTCGCTGACTTCGGCCTTGGTCATTTGGAAAAGGAAGGCGCCCAGGCACTTACCCTGGTGCAAACCGATCGTATCAGTGTCAAAGTGCTGGTACTGTTTCCTTTGCAAACCCTGCCGGAGCACTGGCATCCACCGGTGGGCACCGACCCGGGCAAAGAGGAAACTTTGCGGGTGATATCAGGAAGAGTTTTTTTCTATATTGAGGGCCAAAACTCATTAAAAGAAGGCTTCATTGTTGAAGGTAAAGAAGATTGCTACACATTGCGCCATGAAATCATCATGCAACCGGCCGATCAAATCCTATTAGCACCCGGTGAAAAACACTGGTTGCAAGCGGGAGATCAAGGCGCTGTGCTTTATAGCTTTTCAACCATCGCTCGTGATGCGTTGGATCAGTTTACCGACCCGCACATCGATCGCATTACCAAAATCATGGATGAATAAAAGGGTTTTTTCGATGCAGACGAACAAGGCTCGCAAAATTATCGCCGCGGTAGCCCCCGTGGGTAAAGCAATTGATCCGCCATCAATTAACCCTTTAGCACCGCAAAAGGTAGCCCAAGAAGTTATTAATTGCGCCCGTGCCGGCGCCAGCATGGTGCATTTGCATGTTCGCGACCGCCAAGGCGAGCAAACCGAGAACATAACTGATTACTCGGCAACGCTTGATCTTATCAGGAAGTCTTCCGATATCATCATTCAGGGTTCAACCGGCGGCCTAACCAGTCTGACCCTGGAAGAAAGATGTGTTGCCTTGAATGATCCTCGCACCGAAGTGGCCTCCTTGAACATGGGGTCGGTAAATTTTGGAGAAGACGTCTATATCAACCGTCTGCCCGATATTCGCTACTGGGCTCAACGCATGGCGGAAACGCAAGTCGTTCCGGAACTGGAGATTTTTGCGGCCGGGATGTTGTCTACCTATATGCAGCTGGCGAAAGAGGCGGTTTTAAAACCACCCTATTCGATTAACCTTTGCTTGGGTTTTCATTGGGCGCTGCCGGCGGATGTTGAAACCCTGTTTTTTATGAAAACCATGTTGCCCGAAAAGGATGTTCCCTGGGGTATTATTCATGACGGCATGAATGATTTCGCCCTTTTGGCAACCGCCATCGGCATGGGTGCCACGGTCGTGCGCGTTGGGTTTGAAGACAGTGTTTACTTCGCCCCGGGCCAAGCCGCACCCACAAATACAGACCTGGTGGCGAGATTGGTGACGCTTATTCGCAATCTTGGATTTGAAGTGGCTAGCGCTGAAGAGGCGCGCGAACTATTTGAAATCGCTTAAAAAATTTGAAGCTATCCATCCTTTTTCATCGCTGAGAAATTCAATCGCTCTTTCCGGAATAACCCGATCATTTTTTGAGCCTGAGAATATCGCCGATATTTCTTTTCAGATTGCTACCTTATTTCAATTTCCGAATTTTCCGCTTGCAAGGTATGACCATTTAAAAATTGTCAATTAGCCTTACACTATTGACATGCGATTACCCGATAACCAAGGAGGATGCCATGCGTTACAAATTACTGGGAAAAAGCGGATTGCGGGTCTCCGAGCTTTGCCTGGGCACCATGACCTTTGGCGATGAATGGGGATGGGGATCAAATCGGGAAGAAAGCCGCCAAATTTTCGATACATTTATTGAATCCGGCGGAAACTTTATCGACACGGCCGATTTATATACCAATGGCACCAGCGAAAAATTTTTAGGCGAATTCATTGCGGCCGATCGGCAGCGCATTGTGCTGGCGACCAAGTATACCAATAGTGCACCGGGCACCGACCCCAATGCCGCCGGCAATCACCGCAAAAACATGATGCAATCAGTGGAAGCGAGCCTGCAGCGCCTGAAAACCGATTACATTGATCTTTACTGGTTGCATATCTGGGACTACATGACACCGATCGAAGAAGTCATGCGTGCCTTTGACGACCTTGTGCGACAGGGAAAGGTACTTTATATTGGCATATCCGACGCACCGGCGTGGGTAATCGCCCGCGCCGATATGCTGACTGATCTCAGAGGTTGGACGGCATTTACCGGAATCCAAATAGAATACAGTTTAATTGAACGAACGTCTGAGCGTGAATTGCTTCCCATGGCCAATGCATTGGACCTGGCGGTGACGGCCTGGTCACCGCTGGCCGGCGGCATTCTAACCGGTAAATATGCCGCAGCTACCAGTGATGCCGAACGGCGTTTAGACCACCCCATGTTAAAGGATATGTCCAGCATCGATACGCGCAAACAGCAAATTGCGGAAACCCTGACCGAAATTGCCCGGTCGATCGGCCGCTCACCGGCCCAGGTCGCGCTTGCCTGGCTCCGTCAGCAACCAGGGGTGGTAATCCCTATTATCGGGGCGCGCACCGTCTCTCAGCTCAAGGACAACTTAGCCTGCATAGAGTTTCAGCTCGAAGACGACCACGTGCAAAAACTAAACGAGGTTAGTGCCATTGAATTGGGGTTTCCACACGATTTTTTCGTTTCGCCCATGGTCCAACAATTTGCCTTTGGCGGCATGCGTGAGATGATTGATAATCACAGGGATCGATAGGCTGTATCTGATCACGGCGACCAACGTTTCATCAAACAAGATTATCAAAACAACTCCGTTAAGGATGTTTTATCAGAACAGCTGGCATCAGCGATTTTATCGGAAAATCTGAATTTTCAGTGGTTATGCGGCTGATTTCAAAGTGGCGAGATTAAAAAAACATCAAGCTGCTGATCGACAATAGCAATACCAGGCTCAAAACGGCCAATATTATGCCATTTCGTAAAATCTTGCCATGCACTCTGTTTTTCCAAATGGAGAATCTGTTGGGCTGCTTAGGAGATTTTTTATACAACGCTTTTAGTTCCTGCATGGACAAATAATCTAAGTCCCAATGCGTGGTGTGACGCTCTTTGACCTCTTCATGGTAAATTTTCAGCTTTTTAGAGTTCATTTGAATGCAAAATTCCTGAAATATCTATTGCCAGTATCCTTTAAGCTAAACCTGTTTTTCGGTAAGGCAAGTCGCTTCACAAGAGGGCCTGTTTACCCAACCTCTTACTATTTCCGTTTGAATCCATCTCAGCCTAAAAATTAACATCTTTTCTGTCCTTTATTGAAATTTTCATCCATTAGACGGTTTCTGCTTGACGCGCATATCGCCCGGGAGTATAGGCAGCCTCTTTTTTCTAAATTTTAATCTTACACAAGGAGTAAAGCACAATGACATACCGTTATCATAAGCTCATATCCTCTATTTTGTGGAACTTTTTCCTGATAACGACAGGAACCGGCGTAATGGCCATCGGTATTAAAGCCGTGATCATTCCACATGGGTTTATTACCGGAGGGATTGCCGGCTTAAGCTTGCTATGTCACTATGTTCTCGACAAGCTTTCGCCCGGCGTTCTGTATCTGATCATCAATATCCCGCTATTTGTTGTCGGCTGGATATATGTCAGTCGGCGATTCTTATTTTACAGTCTATACGGCATGGCGATGTTGTCGATGTTCATCGATTTAGTGTCGTTTCAAATTCCGGTTACGGATCACTTTTTAGCGCTACTGGCCGGCGGGTGTCTTGTCGGTTTGGGGGCTGGAATCACCTTGCATTCGCTTGGTTCCACCGGCGGCCTCGATATTTTTGCCATTGTGTTAAATCAAAAATTTAGCCTTCGAATGGGAAATTTCTTTCTTATTTTTAATAGCATTCTTTTTGCGTTTAGTTTTGGTTTTCTGGAAACTGATCGTGTGCTGTATTCTTTGGCGCTGGCTTTTGTGTCCGCGCAAGTGTTGGAATATGTGCTGACCATGTTCAATCAGCGCAAAATGGTGCTGATCATCTCAGATCTGTCCGATGCCATTACCGCCCAGATACACCAGCGACTGGCCCGCGGCGCAACTTTACTGGATGGTGTCGGCAGTTATACCGGCAAGCACAAAAAAATCATCATGACCATTGTACACAATTATCAATTGAAACGGCTTGAAGAGACGGTGTTTGCCGTTGACCCCCAGGCTTTTATGATCATGGAAAACACTTTTAACGTCTATGGCAAGGGGTTTTCCCGCAGAAAAGTATACTAATCCGATGCGTTACGGTTCCGCCGTGCCACACCAGATTACCCATTTGAGTGCAAAAGGCCTCTTTGCTCCAGCATCGGACGCGGATCCACCAGGTGTCGTGAAAACCACCCATCGCTCTCAGCGGTTCCCAGGGCCAGCGACAATGCCTCTGAAAAATGCAAAATCGGAACAGAATCAGGCAGCCTACAGCGCACCTCTAAATTCAGATGGCACATGGCACAGGCCGTGATGACACATTCTGCGCCGGCTTGACGCGCCCCATCAACGATGCTGTTAACCATGGGGGTAACCACATCAGGGCGCACCACCGATAAAAAGGTGCCGCAACATCGCGAAGCAAATCTCCAGTGCACGGGAGAAGCTCCCAAAGATGTCAGAACTTTTTCCATCAGCCCATAATAGTTTTTCTCATGGCGCAGTTCCGGCGGGCGGGCCAGCATGCACCCATAATAGGGAGCGAATCGCAACCCCTTCAGGCGTTCGAATGCATCCGGCATGACATCTGAGATGTCCAAACGCTCCAGCAACTCAAAAAAATGTAATATCTCAAGCTGTGTATCCACCGGTCGGTCGAAGGTGCCCTGGTACCATTGCTGCTGGTCTTTATTCTGTAATAAATGCAACTGGGCCTGACGCAAGCGCAGCAGGCAGCTGGGGCACGCTACCAGGAGGGGTCGACCCTCCGGCGCCAAAGACAAGTTGCGCGCCGGCAGCGCGGCGGCCAGTTCCGAATCGATGCTGTGGGCCGACGAGCTGCCGCAGCAATTCCAATCTTCCAATTCAACCAGTTCCACGCCTATTTTCCGGCAAAACGCCACCATTGAGGCATTGTTCTCTTTGGCTGTGGTTGCCAAAGAACATCCGGGAAAATAAGAATATTTATGTATCGCAGGATCAGTCATGTTAAGCGTCCTTGCTGGATTTTTTAAATAACTGGCGAATGCGACCAATGTCGCTTACCCGGGAAGGTGTCAAATCAAGTTTGCGTTTGGCCAGCATTTTTAAGCCGACGTTTAAATCCGTGAACCAGTCGCGTTTTTTAATTTTGTAGCGCAGCATGATTTCCAGTTTATGTGTGCGCCCGTAACGCTCAATGGTATTTAAAACTTCCCGGTGAAAGTTTAATACGTCTGGTTCTGCAATTTGATGGCCGTTTTCGATGGCCATTTGTCGCAAGGCATCCATCACCCCGGGAATATCAATTGCCATGGGGCACTGAATTGAGCATGTATTGCAGGCCACACAGGCCCATATGGTGGCAGATTCCAAAGCCGGCTGAATTTGTCCAAACTGAACCAGTCGAATAATGCGATTGGGCAGATAGTCCATGGCACCCGTAAACGGACAACCACTGGCACACGACTGGCAATGCAGACATCGATTGAAATTCGTGCCGGCACGCTTTAAAACCTGCTCGCCAAATTTATTATGAGAACCGCTTAAAACTATCGTTTTGGAAGAAGTGTCATGCATAGATCGATTCATGTATATTTCTATATTCGTATATACAATAAATTTCTTTGACTTAGATCAAAAAACAGACTTTTAATGCCGGCAGCTGTGAATTTTGTTATCCGTTTTTACCCTAGCTGGTATCATTAAGTATATCAAGGAATCATTTTTCTCTGTAAGTATAGGAAGCATATACCCCCCTGATCGCTCAAGCCTCCCTCCTCCGATTTGTGGTAGTAGCCAGATTTAAACGTATTAGACTAAGCCTAATACGCTGTCGGGAAAGCGCAACTATGCAGCGGAGCGCTCATCACTTTCAGGCTATACTTGCATCGAGCTCCTTAAGAAACGCCAGGCAATATTCAGGGTATGTGACTGTGCTCCAACTTTCGAAGATTTTCAATGCGCTGCTGAATATCCGGATGTGAAGACAGCCAAGTCAAGGAAGGAAAATCAGGATGGCTGGCAGCCAAGCGTTGCAGCATGTCTTGCAAGGGTTGTGTACCCCATCCCTGCCCTATAAGAAAGCGACCTGCAAACTCGTCGGCTTCGGTTTCAAACCGGCGCGAATAGCCCGATTCCACAAGAATAGTGGGCAAAGTACCGGCTGTGCTGGTGATCGAGGTAATATCGCCGGCCAGTACCGACACCACAAAAAATACGCCGGCGTGCTGCAGCATACTGCGCAACCCGTGACGCTTTTCGACATGGGCAATTTCATGGGCCAAAATGGAGGCCAGCTCACGCTCATTGGCAGCCAATTCAACAATTTCATCAGTAATTACAATGATGCCCGCCGGCAATGCAAATGCATTGGGGCCGATTTGCGGGCTGCGACGAAACGCCAGTTGATACTGAAAGTCTACCTGAAGTGCGTCGGCTATAGTTTGAAACAGATTTTGGATATCTGTCTTTTTTTCGGCGGACAATTCGGAGGGCTCAAAAAAGCGTTTATCTAAGACCGATAATGTTTTGTGACTAACTGTTCGGGTTATTTCCGGGGGTATGGCATCGGCTGCTTTTTCAGCTAAAAAAGGGATCGCATGGACAATAAAGGCCCAGACACAGAGCATAGCACCGGCCAGGCAACCGGCCACCGGTTTCCAGTGTGACTCCAGCCAATGGACCGCCCGCATACCGCGATTGCCCCCGGCTTCGACTTCCAGGGCCGCCACAGCGTTAAGGTCGCCGCTTTCAAATTGCTGATTGTCGGGCAGTTTGATGATCCGGGGCGCATGGCCCGATGCCGGTGTAATGACACATTCTTTAAGAAAATATCTTAATTGGATGTTACCGTCGGCGCTGTGTAAAGACAGGTGTTGACCATCATATCCAACTACGACCGCCTGCGCTTTGGATGTCTGACCGTCAAAATAGGTTGCTTGGAATCGAATCATAAGCCGACTTCAAAATCAAAAAAGTCTGCCGCAACTTCACCCAGCGCACTTTCGTCAGGCTCTATGGCAGCTGTAAATTCGTCCAAGCTACTAGACGTGATAATGTTAAGATTTTCTAAAATATAGCGGGTGCGTCGTATTTTAGCCCAGGGAATCAATAGACCCAGTGATACAACAATTGCCAGTAAGTTGGTTAAACGGATAACCAGCAGCTTGCCCACCTTCAGGCTGCTTTGAAAGCGTAATTCGCCCAAATTAGTTTCATTCCAGCAGTAGTTGTTTTCGCGCACGTATAGATACTGCTGCATAAAGGTGATAACCAACAGCACCAAAAAATAACCAATCATGATCGCATAAACAATTGAGGTGCCAAACCCATCCATGGATTTCATCGTACCTTGCAATTGGGAGATCAATAATCCAAACCCTATCATATAGAGAAAAACCAGGCTCACCGCCAAAATCAGGATCAGGCCATAGATTTTATAAAAATGGCCGGCGGCACCTTTAAACGTTGCGCCCGACACACCAAAAGCCATATTGTCAAAAAAATACTTTTTTCGCCGATAGGCCCAGTACGGAATAATGATACCCAGCGTGAGGGGAATTAAAAGCGGTAAGCCCAGGTAGGTCTTATAGCTTTCTTTCAAAGAGCCCATAAACTGAAACCGAATATTGCGAAAAGATGAGTAGCGGGTATTAAACCGCAACGATTTGTAGATCAAAAGCGGCATTACCAGGTAAAGCGCCAGAATCGTGATCAAATTGTAAGTAGGCCAATATAGATCGATTAAAAAATACAACACCACGCCGGCACCCACGATCAGGTTGCCTTTCAGGATTGCCGTCGGTTTAGCCGTATATTCAAAGGCTTGTCCATCCAAACGGGTATGTGTATAAAGATAGCGTCGGGTTCTGACTTTGGCCCAAGCTGCATAAATACCGCCGGTAACAATGGTTAAAAACAGGTTAACCATCCATATCCGAAAATACTCACCGGCCGATCCGGTAAACTCAAACGGATGAATGTTACCTGATTGCGGCGCATTGGCCCGGCTGCTTACCGCCATTTTCTGATCGGATGCAACTGGTAACGACTGGGTCGGAAGATGAAGCGTTTCGGTTGCCATCTGATTCTCCTTTCTTTAGATCATTATCGGAACTCAGCGGTAAAAAATCAAATTTTCAGACCAAAAATAACAGGAAGAAACAGATGGCAAGCGCTTGTTTAGATTTGTCTTAAATGGAAAAAATTCTGCCGGTTGACCGGCAAATCCCGAACTTAATGAAAAACACGTGCCAACTGACGAGAAGGTCAGTAATTAGGAATTGACATTTAACGCTTTGATCCTCAAAATCTGATAAGCGTTAGGGCGCAACCTCTTAAAACTTCTATCGTGGGATGGCAGCGCAAATGTTTAAAACCGTGCCGGTTGAAAAAGCCGTGGGAATGATTCTGGGACACGACGTCACGCGCATCGAACCAGGCAAATCCAAGGGACCGGCGTTTAAAAAGGGCGCCGTCATTAAACCTGAGGACATACCCACGCTTCTTGATATCGGCAAAAAACATATTTATGTGCTTGATTTACAAGACGACTATATCCATGAAAATGATGCTGCCCTGCAAATCGCCACAGCGGTGGCCGGAACGGGAGTTAAGCTGACCGGACCATCCGAGGGTCGCGTAAATCTGGTGGCAACCACTAACGGCCTGTTAAAAATCAATATCGCCGCATTGAATCAAATTAATACGATATCTGAAATCGTATTGGCGACCTTGCACACTAACCAGCAGGTTCAAAAGGCGTCTGCGGTTGCCGGCACCCGCATTATCCCACTAGCGACCACACAGGAAAAGATAAATGCGGTGGTCAAAATCGGTCGCGACAATTACCCGGTGATTGCAATCAAACCATATCGGGCGCTGAAAGTCGGCCTGATCATCACCGGCAGCGAGGTGTTTTCGGGTCGAATCCCTGATAAATTCGGTCCGGTGGTTAAGGCCAAATTTGGCGCTTTGGGCTGTCCGGTCATCAAACAATTAATGGTGTCCGATGACCGCGACCGCACGGTGGCGGCGATTCAAGAGCTGTTGCACGAAGACGTCCAGCTGATCGCCATTACCGGCGGAATGTCCGTGGATCCGGATGACCAGACACCGGCAAGCATTCAGGCCTCCGGTGCCGAGATCGTTACCTACGGCGCGCCCACTTTTCCAGGTGCCATGTTTATGCTGGCACGCCTAAACGATGTTATTATCATCGGGCTGCCCGGATGCGTGATGTATTATCGCTCCAGTATTTTTGATCTCATTGTGCCTCGCATCGTAGCCGGTGAAACTGTCACGCGCCAAGACATTATCCGCTTGGGCCACGGTGGTTTCTGTTCCGGCTGTCCGGAATGCCGCTATCCGGTCTGCGGATTCGGCAAAGGCGTATAATTATTGAAAAGGCAACCATCCATCAATCTTTCGGCAATATGACGCTAATAGCAGAAACCATTTACCAGACATTAACATCCGGCGAAAACGTCATTCTGGCAACGATATTCAGCCACCATGGCTCGACACCGCGCACCGCCGGCGCCAAAATGGTGATTTTTGAAAACCACCACATTGAGGGCACTATCGGTGGTGGCCTGCTGGAGGCCCAGGTGCTAAAAGCGGCTCAAAAGGTGTTTGAAAACCAAGGTTCTCAAATTTTATCGTTTGACCTAAATGCCCCAGCAACTGTCGACAGCATGGATATGATCTGTGGTGGCGATGTGGAGGTGCTTCTTGAATTTATCCAAGCAGATCAGCTTAACACCGATTTTTTTTCTCAATTCGCTCATTCCATTAAGCACGGAACTATTCAATTTATGATTACCACTTTGCCGCAGAGGGATAATCCTGCCGAGATTCAGCGTTGTATAATGAACGTGGATGGATCGATTTGCGGTCCCTTAAAGATATCAAAAGGATTGATTGACCGTTTGCGATCGCAAACCAACGCTAATTGCGATCTGTTTGTGAGCATTGATGACGACCAACGTTTTTTGATCGAAGCGTTATCCCGTAAGCCCACCGTTTATCTTTACGGTGCCGGGCATGTTTCCCAGGAAGTCGCTCGATTAACCCAAAGAGTCGATTTTCGCACGGTCATTTTAGATGACCGCAAGGAGTTTGCCAATCGTCAACGTTTTGAAGCGGCGGATAATATCATTTTACTGCAAAACTTTGCCCAGGCGCTTGCTGGGGTAGAGATTGATGCAGACAGCTACGTGGTAATTGTGACGCGCGGACACCAGCATGACAAGCTGGTGTTGGAGCAGGCGCTGAAAACGGAGGCAGGTTATATCGGTATGATCGGTAGCCGGCGTAAACGCAATGCCATCTACCAGGCGCTTGCAAAACAGGGTTTTACCCGGAAAGACTTAGACCGGGTCCACAGTCCAATCGGCATCGAGATTGAGGCGGAAACGCCCCAGGAAATCGCCGTTAGCATTGTAGCTGAATTAATCGCCGTGCGCGCTCGGAAAAAGTGCTGGTCCCAGTTTAAATCAGCTAGGTGAGCGACGGCTGCGAGATTCGGCGTCCTACCATTTGCTCCGCTAACAACACCGTTCGATCTTGATAAGGCAATTTTGATCAATCAGCTATGTATCGCATATCTATTGATAGAGAAATCCGTTCATCGATTTAATCAAAAAAACAAAGAGCTTTGAGTTTATTGTACGCCCTGCGACCTTTCAAATTCGATGACATGTTTGATCTCTTGATCGCTACCATTCATAATTGCCGTTATTTCCGTCACACCGAAAACCCATGATGTATAAAAAGTCACATGCCCCATCACCATCGCTTGGGCATGCATTTGGGGCTGATTGCGATAGGTTTTGTCTTTCCAGGACACCAAGTCGGCATCTGGTTTGCCGTATTGAACCACCATACTATTTTTAATGGTTTCATAATCGCTGATATATGCTGACGGTTGGTCATACAGCGTATCGATGACGCATATGCATCGTATCAAACGATCATTTTCAAACTGAAACGATATGAAAGCAGGTAGTCCTGCCATGGTGCCTTGATAAATCAAGGCGTTGATCTTTTTTTTCAGCAAAGGCAATGGTTCCAAGTACTGAATTTCAATCATGGATGCGCCCCAATAGGTGGGATCGAAGGTAAATTCTTTAGCATTGGCTGTATCCGCCGCGGTTAGACCAACAATCACAATGAAGCCTAATAATAACAAGTTGTTAATGATATTTTTTTTTAGCCATACGGTCATTGGTTTATCCCGTGTTTAAATTTTAACTTGAAGTTGTCGGTCACGTAACCAGCTTGAAAAAATCAGCGTCGGGATTGGATCGGCCTTTGCCGGAACCGTCAAATCCCGTAAAGCCGGCAACACCTCTAAAACCATTTACAAATGATCCATCAAATAACCCGCCTTCTATTTGTAAGCCAGAATCACCTCCGATGGAAACAACAATTGTTGCCAATATTCTCGGTGTACAACGCGAAAACCGTGTGCAGCCAGTTTACTTGAGAGTTGGACACCGCGACAACCACCCATCAGGCGAGGCGACAAGCGATAAAGTCGATCATAAGTGCGGCTCACAAGCGTGCGCCCTTTCGTCATGTTGACAAGCACCAGTTTGCCACCCGGCTTCAGCACCCCTCTAAACTGCTTTAAAACTCTATCCATATCTTCAGCGCTCATTAAATCAAACATATAGCTGTTTAGCAACAGATCAAAGCTTTCCGGCGGTTCTCCGATGTTCAGGGCGTCTCCGTGTTTGAGCACAAAATTGTCACCGCTTAGCGCGGCAAGCCGCAAGCTGGCTTTTTTCAGCATGCCGGCGGAGATGTCGATGCCAACATTGACACCCTCGGAGTTTAATTTAACGATTTCGTAAAATGCCAACCCGGTGCCCACGGCCACTTCCAAAACGCGTTGTCCATTATGGATGTCGGCTAGTTCCAACGCCCGTTTGCGCGCTTTAGATTCCGTCAAATAGGCCCAAGCATCGTAAAAATAGGCTATTCGGTTGTAAATTTTGACGACTTGATCTTGGGGTAACATGGATTTAGATTTTCTGTTTTTTGTTATGCAACAATCCTTTGTATCTTTGGATAATAAAAAATTCATGTTTTCTCTCTTTTGCATGTATGCACAAATTTGCATACATAAACCTAAAATTTTTTACCTTTGCCCTGAGGCCTTCCCTGGACAACATTGATTGACGATACTTCTGACCAGCGCAACGATTTTTTCCAATTTGGCCAGCAAATCGGCGCCGTTAATCGCATAAACAACACGTCGTGCCTCTTTATGGCTGCACAAAATGTCGGCCTGTTGCATCAGTTTCAAATGCCGGGAAATCACCGAGCGGTCTTGCGGGAAGAAGTCAGCGATACTGCCTACATCTGCTGGCCCATTCAATGCCAGATGCTTCAGCAGTTTAACACGGATCGGTTCGCTGAAAGCCTTAAACAGTTCCTGATCAAGAACACTGAGCACTTCTACCGTGCTAATACTTTTTTCTCTATCACTCATAAAACATATATATGTGCACACATATGCATATGTCAAGATCAAATATGGCACACAGACAATCGCTCTGATGTTTTAATCTAAAATATTGTTGTCATCAAACTAAAAAGCATGATTGCGCTAATCAGTTTCCGATAAAATAATATCTTGATAAACAAAAACTAACCGGCTATGTGTCTATGCTTTTAAAAGCGAAATAATGTGATATGGGGTTCGAGTGAACATAAAATGGCGAAATCAAAATATAAATCTTGGCCTTTTAATGAGGCCAATAAGTTAAAAAACCGGTTTAGGCAGGCGCCTACGGAACCGGTTCGGTTCGAAACCGGTTTCGGGCCCAGTGGTCTGCCGCACATCGGTACCTTTGCAGAAGTCGCCCGCACAACCTGGGTACGCCAGGCCTTTGAGTTCTTAACCCAGTGGCCCACGCAACTAATTGCTTTCAGCGATGATATGGACGGACTACGCAAGGTTCCGTTAAACATGCCCCGGCAAGACATGCTGGCGGATAACCTGGGCAAACCGCTGTGTCATATCCCCGACCCGTTTGATGAATGCGAAAGTTACAGCGCCTACATGAACGGCAAATTAAACGAGTTTTTAAACCGCTATCGTTTTGATTACACGTTTCAAAGCTCATACGAAGCTTACCGCCGGGGTGATTTCAACGAGGGCTTGGCCGTCATTTTGCAAAAAGTGGATGGCGTCAAAGACCTGATTTTGCCAACCATGAGCGAGGCCAAGCGTGAAAATTGGTCGCCGTTTTTTCCCATTTGCGAAAAGTGCGGTCGCATCTACAGCACCCGGGTTGTCGGCTATCACCCGCAAGACAACACCATCGATTACATCTGCGACCGCGAAGACGGTTTGGTTCAATGCTGCCACCACACCGCCTCCACTTCGATTTTTGACGGCCGGGTGAAGGTGGGGTGGAAAATCGATTGGGCTCTGCGCTGGTATTGCTATGACATCGGCTATGAAATGTATGGCAAAGACTTAATCGAATCGGCCAAACTGTCTGGTAAAATTGTTCGCTTGATGGGCAAGCAGCCGCCATCCGGCTATTTTTACGAACTGTTTCTGGATGAAGATGGCCGCAAGATTTCCAAAAGTGTGGGCAGGGGATTAACGATTGATTCCTGGACCAGTTATGCACCGCTGGAGTCGCTGCTCTATTATATTTTCCAAAACCCCAAACAGGCCAAGCGGTTATTCTGGGGTATCGTTCCCAAGTCCGTTGACGATTATCTCACAGGATTGGCCAATTACGACCAATTGGCAGGCACCAAGCAGCCCGACTCGACGATCTGGCATCTTTTTCACAAAGGTGCCGACGTACCGGCTTTTAAGACATCGATTACCTTTTCTTTGATCAACAACCTGATTTCGGCGGTGGGTGCCGATGATATCGATTTGATTCTGAATTACCTCAAGCGCTATGACGCCTCGATCGATCGCTATGCCGATATCGTTGAAGACCTGGTGAAAAAGGCCATGAATTACTACCGGGATTTTATTTTACCGCATAAAAAATTTCGTACACCCTCAGCCCATGAAAAAACCATCTTGCAGAAATTACGCGATTCACTGAAAGCTTATGAGGGCGAAGATGAGACCGAGCTTCAAACCATTCCTTTTGATGTGGCCCGATCTTTTGAAGTTCCCCCCAAAGATTTGTTTAAAATGTTTTATGAGGTCGCCATGGGCCAAGAGCGGGGGCCACGCTTTGGTACGTTTATCCGGTTGGTGGGCAAAACAAAAGTGCTGAATCTGCTGGACAGGGTAATCGATGCCTAAATAAGAGTAAGGCCACCGTTTCTCGATACCCCCATTAGAAATAAATATCGGGCCAGTCAAACGCCTCCACAATTTCTTCCGGTAGACTTACCGACTCAATTTCAAACCAATGGTAGACAATTGTCTCTGATTGGGTGTCGTAAATGACGATACTTGCCCGCTTTTCTTTAAGACGTGGCAAGCCGACGCTGCCCACATCGACAATCGCCCGTCGTCCGCCCAGTTGAATGGGGGCCTCATAATTCGGGCGAGCGGTTATCTCCTGATATTTGTCTTCGAAATATACCTTGGGGTGATGGGTATGTCCCACGAAGCAGACCTGTCGGTTAAGTCGGTTGAAGGTATGCGCGACACCCTGAAAGAATTCATCATCGATGCGGGAATCACCATTTTTTAAATAATAAAATGCTTCCGGTCGAGCCAGCGAGCAGTGAACCATTTGCAGCGCATCGTTTTTATACGTCAGCGGGAGATGCTGTAACCAGTGTCGGTTGTTATCATATGTAAATTGTTTGGCATACTGAATCCCTATCATGGCCTGGGGATTAAATGTTTGCACATAGTCTATCCGGTCGCAGACCGCATAATCATGATTACCGGCAACAACTGCATCCGCATTTTCTCTCACAAGACGACAACACTCATCCGGGTTCGGGCCGTAGCCGACCATGTCACCAGCGCAGTAAACCCGCTCGACCTTTTGCGCCGCAAATATGCGCAGCGCCTGTTGCAGGGCTCCAAGGTTGCCGTGAATATCCGACATGATGCCAAGCTTGGTCATCGCATTGCCAATGCTTTCATTTATTCAGGTAATAAAGGTATTGGAGTAATCAATCCAAACAGCTTCTAAACTGGCAGCAAGGTGCTCAGAAAATTATGCTTTTGATGTCTGTTTGCGTTTTATTCGCGCTTCGCGAAATTGGGCGCGTATTCTTCCTGCCGAAACCGCCATAGCAATGGACTGGGCCGCACCGATTTCTTCCTTGGTAAGCCCTTCTTCTTTGGCCACGCCAAAGTAATGCTCCATTCAAGGGTAGCAGCCAACTGCCATAGCGGTTGCCAGATGGATCAGCAGGGTTGTTTTGGGGTCTAAAATATCATTATACCTGGCCGCATCATAAAAATCATTGTACGCTGCTAGTTGTTTGTCCGGTAGCATTTGTAATCCTTTCATTGATGTCGGTTAATGGCAAGACGACCGCAGATCATCACATTGTTTTATCGTATTTATACGATAAAGCAAAAAAAGCAATCATTTATTTTATCTGAAAGCTTTGCTCATAAACCCAGGCAACGCCGTGATCGCTGCACCGATACCAATAACCAGAAAAATGTTGCGAATCGATACATATTCGGCGGCTATTCCAGTCAAAGCCACCGACAACGCAGTTCCGCCCACCAAACAAACATTGATGACCGCAAACATCCGTCCCCTTAGTTGTTCGGGGATGTGGCGTCCGATAATCGTTGCCCGCGATACCGTGATCAAAGGAATGAAAAAGCTGTGCACAAAAACCGCCACGAATAGCTGGGCAAATGACTGCACCCAAAAAACCGGTATAAATGTCAGACCATCCAAGACAACACCCCACAAAACGGTTTTGCGCATGGAAAGCCGCTTACCGTAAATGGCCATGAACGGCGCACCGACAATCGCACCGCTGGCAATACTCGTTTGCAGCCAGGCAAAATATTGGGCGCCCAGGCTCAACTCCTCGCGAATAAAAACAGGCAGCCCCACAACGGCGGCACCCATTAAGACAATGTTATCGATGGCCGTAACCAGAATTAAAATTCGCATAACCGGATGTTTGACAGCAAAGGCAAGTCCGTCTAAAAGTTCCTTCAGGGCTGATGCGCGGTGGCCTTGAGGTGGATTGGCGGGTATACGACCGACGCAAATAATCGCAGCAAACGATGCCAGATATGTCAGGGCATCGATGGTAAAAAGGTGAATAATGTCGGCACGGGTGACTACCACTGCCGCCAGCAGCGGTCCTAACAAAATTGCCAGCTGCCAGGAGGTCTGTATCAAGGAATTGGCATGCGGCAAATCTTGAGCGCTAACCAGACTGGGCACCGCCGCATCGCGGGCCGGATTAAAAAAGGCCGCCAGCGCGGCCACGGCAAAGGTTATGATGGCCAAGTATGCTGGTGACAAGCGGCCAAAAGCAGCCACCAGGGGAATCGTAACCACCAGCAGCGCCCGCAGCATGTCGCTGACCAACATAATGCGCCGACGTGAAATGCGATCTGCCAAAACGCCGGCAAAAACACCGAATAAAAGCGTCGGTAAAAACAGCAGCGACGCCACCGTACCGGCCAGACTCTTGGAACCGGTCAACTCCAGCATCAACCACAACAGCCCAATCTGATAAACACTGTCACCGGCCTGGGAAATGACCTGTCCCAGCCACAGAGCCCCCAACTTGCGATTGATCAAAAATCGTTTTAGCAGCATTAAGATCATATACGAGATTTATCGTCGCCAAAATCAGAGAGGTTCGATAACCAGACGCGCCCAGATTGACATCGGAGCAAATCCTCTAAAAAATTCTCCAGGCAAAAATGCCGGGAGACACCTTATTATATGATTACAATCCTGTCCAAGAAAAACATCAAGGCGGGGGCACGATCAATTGGAGCATGCTTTTTAAAACAGCAAAGAAGTAGAATACAGGCGTGGTTGGAGGATCGGCACGCATCATGAGTTGCTTCATAAACCGATCACTCCAAGTTTATCATATTTATTCGGCTTGATATTATATCATGCGGCTGGCCGTTGTTTGCGAAAACGCAGGCGCTCAATGGCCAGTCGAATACTTGCTTGCATCCGTGCAATCGCTTTGGCAAGATCACCCAATTCGTCGCGGGCACTGAGATCGATTCTGGTTCCCAATTCACCCACGCTGATTCTTTCCGCCAAATCAGTGAGGGTCTGAATGCGACTGGTAATTTTATAGCCGTAGACAAATACGATCATGGCGCCCAGCAGGGCTCCGGCAATCATAATGCTGAAAAAGATTTTCTTAGCAGTTGCGGCGATCGCATCTGTGCGTTGATTCAAATTCACAATCGGCTGATTGAACTCTTCCAGATAGGTGGTGGCCGCAATGACAAAATTGGTGCCCGGCACATTGGTGCAAACCATAAATTTCTCTCGAAACTGACCATCGGCGTCTTGCCAGGTATAATACCCTTTGGAATCCTTGCCCTTTTTCACGCTGGAATAGATTTTCCAAAATCCCGGAAAGTTGTTTCCCAGCGGCTTTGCCAGCTTGCGCATATTAATGCCGATAATCTTGGGATTAACGTGCGCCCAGGTTCGCCAGACTCCTTTTTTGTCCGGCAGACTGTAAAGGGCCGTGTACCCGGTTTTGCCAACCTTCTGAACCGCCAACTGTTTAAATGTTTTATGGGTATTAAATTCCTGCGTATTCAAGCGTGGATGACTGTCAAGGTAAAGCTTGACCTGGGCCGCTACGGAATTGGCTTTGGATTCGATAATTTGCTCGGCCAATCCGTTAACAATTTGCGAACCCTCCCTGGACGCCTTGGCATTCAAATCGTCTATGATACGAACGCTTAGCAGTATTGAAATAGACAACATGGCCATGGGTGCAAGAAAGAACAGCAGCACTATCTTGGTACGCAGACTATGCATATTGGGCAGCGGAATGGGTATGTTAAACCAGTCTTTGGAACCAATTTTTTCCGTCTCGGACTCATTAACCGGCTGCTTGGGATGTGCCACCAAACCGCTTTCCACCATTAATGGTGCATAATCCGACACGTCAGGATTTTTAAAACGTCGTTGGGTGCCGTCAACCCAGATACTTCCCAGGCATTTCTTGCACTTAAAACGGACCTGTTTACCATCTATCAGCTTATTGTCGATTCGATAGTGTTTGCCGCACTCCTTGCAAGTAACCTGCACGTTACGCCTCCTTTTGCATTCTATGCTTTACATCGGACGACGGATAGATATCTTGAGATAATTTGATCTGCGGCTAGAATGGTAGGACTGTTTGCCGACGCCCTGAGCTGTTCGTCAAAACGGCCGGCAAGTGGATCGTTTAACTGTACCTTCCCGCTTATTCGAGTCGAAAAAAATCCGACCAACACACACAACTACCTGCTCTGAATACCCTTTTGATTATAGCACCCTGCTTTAATAAACGCAAATTTCATACCGAAAATATAAGTTTAAACTCAATCTTATAAGCAGCTCATATCATTATTAAATTTAAAGAGAGGTGTTGACAGGAGATTATTGTGCACAATTAAACTGCACACAATAGTATGCAGTTCATCGAAAAGTGTGCATTATCGGATTAAAAAACATGATTGAGAAACTCCTTTTGGGTGAAAATACGCCGCAAAGCTTAATATGAATTTTCAAACCCTTTTTATCCAAAAGAGACTAGCAAGCCAGATAGCCGCGCGCTAGTTGACCAATAGCATTGGTCCGTCATTCCTTTTTTAATGAAGTGTTGTTTCGCCACACTAGGGGGTTAAGCGCCCCAAGATTGTCTCATTGAAATAGCCGGTCGGATCATAAAGCTGCACAGTAACCTTTCCGCGATTAAATGTCATGTCAAAGGTAAAATGATTAATACGTGCGACTTCGTTGTAATCAAGAATGAATTGATTGGTGTTTGCCCACTGACCCTTTAGGGCGGTCGGTAAGTTTGAGGGACCTGTAGTGGAAAATCGGTAGATTCCATCCAGCCCCAGCGGCATTCTGTAATGCTCGTTGGCCATAAACAGATTAACATGTGCTTCTAAACGGGTATGAAACTCTAAACTAATTGCGTGAAGGCCGAGCTTGTTGGTAGTCAGATGAATCTGCTTGCCGGATATCTGCTTGGCGGTTTGTGGCAAAACCTGCAAAGGTTTCGAAGCCGGCGCTTGGGTAATGGCTTCCGTTTTAGATCGAAGCTTTTCAAATGCCTGCGGATTTGTTGGCAAAGCTCTATCGGACACAATGGCCGGCAGGAGTGCCTGCCCCAATTCATTTAAATCGATGCCACCACCGGTGATGACAACGATGATATCTTTAGCCGGCCACACAATGATTCGCTGGCCACCACGGCCACGCGCTTCCGCCATATGGCCATAATTTTCAGATGGTATCCACCAACCATACCCATAGCCATCTTCCTGGCCGGTGACAGCGATCTGCTTATTGGTCGCCTCCCTGAACCACCCGGTTGTCAGAATCTTTTGCTGATCCCATCGGCCTTGATGCAGATACAAATAGCCGATCTTGGCCATGTCCTGCGGAAACATTTGCAAATCACCCCAGCCATGATTGTTACCTTGCCAATCGGTCGGCCAGCCCACTTGCGTGATACCCAATGGCCCAAACAAATGTTGATGAGCAAAATCCAGCGCACTTTGGCCGGTACTGCGGGAAATGATGGCAGACAACAGGTGCATCCCGCAGCTGCAGTAAGCAAACTCGGACCCCGGCTCAGCCGCCATTGGCAGGTTTAAAGCATATTCCAACCAGTCCGCACTGTTTCGCATGGCCAGCAGCTCGGGCTCATCCGGTGCATATCCGCAATCAAAACCGGATGCCATGCGCATAAGGTTGCGGATGGTGACTCGTTTCTTTTTGGACAGATTAGCGATGTTGGCATACTCCGGAAAAAAATCCGTGACGGGTTGATCCAAGTCTTTCAAATAGCCTTTTGCGTAGGCGATGCCAATGAGGGTCGTGGTAATACTTTTGGTAACCGAGGCCACATCATGGGGTGTTTTTCTCGAATAAGGATAAAAGTAGGCATCCAGCACCACATAACCGTGCCGCACAATCAAGAGGCTGTGAACTGCCATCTTTTGGGTCGTAATGAGGTCCAAGGCTTTTTGCAGTGCGGTTGAATCCATACCTTGCATTTCAGGGGTTGATGTTTGCCAGGACTTGGTGGGCCAATAGAAAGGCTCCGGGGGCCGCTTGACCGGCATTCTTTCGGCACACCCGGCCACAAGGAGGAAGGCAAAAAAAATGCTTAGCATGCACATAAATGTGGTTTCGAATCGACGTTGCACGCTCTATTATTTCCTATTCGGGTTTGTTTTGAATTGTGGAAGTTACTGTGTTTGACAAATATGTTACCAATGCTACAATATTTCAAAGTAATACTAATGAATACCGTTCTAGCATCAAGCATTCCGGCCTTTTCATTTGCCGGGCCGAGATAAAATATAAAGTAATTAAACCTCCACTGTACGCAATTCAAGTCATATTCTTTTTAAGACTTCCAATACCGTTATTGATATACAACAACAAAACCAACTCTAACTGAAAGGTGCATGCATGATCTTTGTGATCGGAGAAATCTTGTTTGATATCTTCCCCGAATATGAACGCCTGGGAGGAGCACCCTTTAATTTTGCCTACCACTTAAAACATTTCGGTTTTCCCGTTCGATTTGTCTCGCGGGTTGGCAGTGATAAATATGGCCGAAAAATTCTTGACCGTATTGAGGCGGCGGGCTTCGATCCAAACGACATTCAACAGGACGATGCGCACCCGACGGGAACCGTGCAAGTGCAGCTCGATAACCAGGGTATCCCGTCATTTGACATTATCCCTGGCGTCGCATACGATTATATTAAGTTCAAACCGGAAGCCCATACGGATCATCTTCGAAACGCTGACATCATTTACTTCGGCACGCTGGTACAGAGAACACATCAGGGGTTCAAGCAGATTCAACGCTTTCTGCATCACAAACGGCCCAGTACCAAATCCTTCTACGATATCAACCTTCGCCCCAAATGTTATTCTGACGAGGTGATAGTAGCTTCCCTGAAAAACACCGACATTTTGAAACTTAACACCGATGAACTGCAAAAATGCAAACATGTCACCGGGATCGATCAGAACGATGACTCTTTCATCCGGACGATGATGGACCAATATTCGCTGAACATTATCGCTTTGACCAAAGGCGAAGATGGCAGCGAATTGCATACAAGCACGGCTTCCCATAGCGCCGCGCCAACAACGGTTGTTTCGGTGGTCGATACGGTGGGCGCCGGAGATGCCTATGCGGCCATGCTGGCTGCCGGCATTTTAAAGCAATGGTCTCCCCAGAAGACGCTTGCGATGGCCGCCCAATTTGCTGCCCAAATTTGCGCCATGGCGGGAGCCATTCCTGAATCGGCGGAATTTTACGAGCCGATTCGGCCGCAAATGAGAAACGGAGAATAATATGCCTTCTGACGGAATGTATATCCAACTGTTTAGCATTCATGGGTTGTTGCGCGCCGAGAACTTGGAACTTGGCCGGGATGCCGATACCGGTGGACAGATCAAATATGTGGTTGAGCTCTTAAAAGCCCTTGGGCATCGCGAAGAGGTGCAACAGGTTGATCTGTTTACTCGTCTGGTCGCTGAAAAAACCGTTTCCGAAGATTATGCCCAGTCCATCGAACAGGTAAATGACAAGTGCCGCATCGTTCGAATTCAATGTGGCGGCCGGAAGTACATGCGCAAGGAGTTGCTGTGGCCGCATCTGGATGAGTACGTCGACAAAACCATTAAGTTCATCAAACGACAGAAGCGCATTCCCGACCTCGTGCACGGCCATTATCCGGATGCCGGTTATGTCGCCATGCTGCTGGGTGAGATCTTTGGTGTACCGATGGTTTACACGGGCCACTCACTGGGCCGATCGAAGCTGAACCGACTGTCAAATGACGGCATGGCCGAGGGGGAAATCGAAAAAAAATATAAGATTGATCACCGCATCCATATGGAAGAAGAAATTTTAAAAAAAGCCGATCTTGTGGTGACCAGCACTACGCAGGAGATTAAAGACCAGTACGGCCAATATGATAATAAGGACCTGCCACTTTTTAAGGTTATTCCGCCGGGCCTGGATATTGAAAAGTTTTATCCTTTTTACCACGACAGCCTGCCGGAGTCTGAAAAAAGTGAAGAAGAGTTATATGCCCAGGCGTCGATATTGGAAGAACTTCATCGGTTTTTCAAACATCCGGACAGACCCTTGATTCTTTCTTTATGCCGGCCCGATAAGCGCAAAAACATCGCCGGGCTTATTAAAGCCTACGGCGAAGACTTGGAACTGCAATCCATGGCCAACTTGGCTGTTTTTGCGGGCATCCGCAAAGATATTTCCGAAATGGAAGACAATGAGCGCGACGTTCTAACGGAAATTTTGTTGTTGATGGACAAATACGATCTTTACGGTAAAATTGCGATTCCCAAAAAACACGACTTCGAATTCGAAGTTCCCGAACTGTATCGTATCGCCGCCGAAAAAAAGGGGGTGTTTGTTAACTCCGGGCTTTCGGAACCGTTTGGCATCACTTTAATCGAGTCGGCTGCCTGCGGCCTTCCCATCATAGCACCCAACGACGGCGGCCCAATGGATATTATTAAGAATTGTGAATGCGGCGTTTTAGTAGATACCACCGTGCCCGAAGATATCGCCATAGCTGCTAAAAAAATCATTGCCGAAAGTGAGACCTGGAAGCAATTTTCTAAAGCCGGGATTATGAGCATTCGCGAACACTACACCTGGAAGCGCCATGCGGCCACCTATATCAAAGAAGTCAAGCGAACGATCAGTAGTTTTGAAACGGATAAAATCAGTGTGGCGGTTCCCTCAGATGCCATCGGCAGACGACTGGCCAAACTCAACTATCTCATCATCACCGATATCGACAATACGCTCATTGGTGCGGATAATGCGCAATTGGAAACCTTGATTCAGTTATTGAAAGCGCACAGGGATTATATCGGTTTTGGCGTGGCCACCGGTCGAAGCCTCGAATCGGCCAAAGCACACCTGCAAAAATTCAGCGTTCCGCCCCCCGACATTTTTATCACTTCAGTGGGTGCGGAAATATATTACGGTAAATACCTGCATTACGGCCGGGGCTGGGATACCCATATCTCGGCGCAGTGGGATCGCAAAAAGATTGTGCGGTTGCTCAAGGGCTTTTCGTTCTTAGCTTACCAAAATGAAGACAATCAAAGACGGTATAAAGTCAGCTATGACATGAAACCCGGCAAGGATCGGCTTGCTATGATTCACGACAGGTTTCTGCGCAACAAATGCCGCTATAACCTGATTTATTCGCACAACAAGTACTTGGACATTTTGCCTTTCCGGGCCTCGAAAGGCAAAGCCATCCGTTATCTCAGTTATAAATGGGAAATCCCTTTGACAAACTTTCTGGTTTGCGGTGATTCAGGTAACGACGAAGAAATGCTGCGCGGCGAACCCAAAGCGGTGGTGGTAGGCAATTACAGCACGGAGATGGAAGCACTTAAAGGATTACGGAATGTCTATTTTGCCAAGCAATCCTGCGCCGGCGGAATTTTGGAAGGCATCGAACGCTACAAATTTATTAAAAAAGCTCAGCCCAAGGTGAAATGATGATGGAAAATCTGCTCGACAACCTGATTGCCGAAAAAGATCACAAGGAGTTCAAAGAGTTAATGTCCTTTGCCACCAGTACCGGAACCGACATCGTTCTGCGCAATGGCGTTTTGCAGCTATTTGACAAATATTGTGATGAACACCAAAAACCCGAACAATTTCGGGAAAACGGCTCTATCTTTAACTTTATTAAAAGGGTCCAGGAGCTCTTTATTGTTGACGATCATCTGGCATTGATGCACCGCCATGCCATGGCCAAATATCGGTTTTATCTGGTTCGCAACGACGGCGAGTATATCGAAGAAACCTCGCTTACCAATTATCTTAACCTGAGAGATCACTATGCCCGGCAGAGCAAATCAAATGGACTGCCGCTTCGTCTGGACTTTATGCCCTTTTACGATTTTACGCCCTCTATTCGGGATATCCGTTCGGTGGGCAACGGCATCCGTTTTCTCAACCGCTACATGAGCAGCAGCCTTTTTAGCCGTCCACGCGAATGGATCAACAAATCATTTAACTTCATCAAAATGCACCAGCACAATGGTCAGCAGCTGCTGGTAAACGGTGCTATTTTAAGGGATCCCAACAGCTTTCTCATAGAGCTGGAAAAGATCTTGGACTGGCTGCAAGGCCAGCCGGCCGAGGCGCCATATGCCAGCGTGGAGGCCCACATGGAAAAAGCCGGTTTTGAGGTCGGCTGGGGCAACACCGTGGGGCGGATCCGCGAAAACATGCATACCTTGCTGGCGCTGGTGGGGGAGCCGACCGATCAATTGTTGAAGAAGTTCATATCACGGGTTCCGATGCCGCTTATTTCCAAAGTAGCCATCATTTCACCCCACGGGTGGTTCGGGCAGACCAATGCACTAGGCAAACCGGATACCGGCGGGCAGGTAATCTACATTTTGGACCAAGTCCGGGCCCTTGAAAAATATTTACAAGAAGAACTTCGCTTAACCGGCTTGAATATCGAACCTAAAATTATCGTTTTAACCCGGTTGATACCAGAGGCTCAGGATACGACCTGTGATCAACGGCTCGAAAAAATTTTTCACACCAATAACGGTTGGATTTTACGGGTGCCCTTTCGAGACAACCAGTATAATGTGATCAAGCACTGGGTGTCGCGATTCAAAATCTGGCCGCACTTGGAAACCTTTGCCGAAGACGCTTCATCGGAGTTGCTCAGTGAATTTGAGGGGCGCCCCGATCTGGTCATCGGCAACTATTCCGATGGCAATCTGGTGGCCTCTCTGCTCTCCGATAAATTCGACGTCATTCAATGCACCATCGCCCACGCTCTGGAAAAAACAAAGTACGCCTTTTCGGACCTGCATTGGAAAGAGCTGGAAGCAGACTATCATTTTTCCCTGCAATATACCGCGGATATCTTCTCCATGAACAAGTCCGATTTCATTATCACCAGCACCCTGCAGGAAATCATTGGAACCGAAGACACCATGGGGCAATATGAATCGTATCAGTTTTTCAGCATGCCGGATTTATTTCAGGTGATCAACGGCATCAACCTGTTTGCACCCAAGTTTAATGTCATCCCGCCGGGCGTGGATGAGGAGCTATATTTTCCCTACTTCGAACAGGAAAAACGTATTCAGAACAAACAGCAGCAATGGGAAAATCGGTTGTTCACCGATGAATCCGAGGACATCTACGGCAAGCTGGATGATCCCGCCAAACCGCCGATTTTCACGATGGCACGTTTTGATAAGATCAAAAACATTACCGGTCTCATCCATGCCTTTGGTATGAGCCCGAAGCTGCAGCAATACGGCAACTTGGTGTTTGCCGCCGGCACGATTCACATCGAGAACTCGGCCGACATCGAAGAGCGCAACGAAATAACCAAAGCTTACGATTTGATCGAGCGCTTCAATCTGCACGGCAAGGTGCGCTGGCTGCCCAGCATTAACAAGCTTGATACCGGCGAGGTGTACCGCATCATCGCCGATCACCAAGGCATATTTGTCCAGCCGGCGCTGTTTGAGGCCTTTGGCCTTACCATTATTGAAGCCATGGCCTCCGGGCTTCCCACTTTTGCCCCCAAATTCGGCGGACCGCTGGAAATCATTGAGTACGGCAAAAGCGGTTTTTTAATGAACACCAGCAAACCCGAATTGATTGCCGCCAGCCTCGAGGAGTTTGTCGATGCCGCCAGCAAAAACGAAGCGCTCTGGAAATCGATCTCGGAAAACGGCATTCAGCGCGTGCAAAAGCATTTCAACTGGCACTCCTACAGCCGGCGCTTGATCAATCTAACCAAGCTTTATGGTTTCTGGCGCTATGCTGTCTCCGGCAAAGGCATGCTGGAATTGGATCGCTACTGTGACGTCCTCTATCACTTTCTGATCAAAGAAAAGGCAAATCAAATCGAAAAAGCAGAATCCGCCTACCCCTAAAACCATTGTGGATATAGAAGCTCACCCGTTTTTTGCGCTGTACGCCCTATCGTTTCTATGTTAAAAACGGGCTTGATCTGGTGCATTTTCAGAACAATGGTGTGTGTTGCTACATTTCATGATACATCCTTCACTGCAATCAAAGGACCATTAATCAAATAATTCATTACGTATAAACTATTATGGCGGTAAGTAACATTAACGGAGGAAACTAAATGGCAAATGGATATGCAGGCGCAATTGGCTTTGTCGATTTAACCACGGGAGACATACGAACCGAAAAACTGGATGAAACGCTGGCCCGTAATTTTATCGGCGGCCAGGGAATAGGGGTGCGCACGTTGTTTGCAAAGCAGCCCGCCAAAACCGATCCGCTGGGTCCGGCCAACATCCTGGGTTTCACCACCGGACCCCTCACCGGCACCAAAACCCCCACCGGTGGCCGCTATATGGCGGTATGCAAATCGCCTTTGACCGGCGGCTGGGGCGAAGCCAACTCCGGCGGATTTTTCGGCAGCGAACTAAAGGCCGCCGGCCTCGATGCGGTCTTTGTCAGCGGCAGGGCGGAAAAGCCTCAGTATCTGCTGATTCAAGACGGCAAGCTGGAGCTTTGTGATGCCGCGCATCTGTGGGGCCGCGACACGATTGAAACCGAAGCATCTTTGCAGGAAACTATTGGCGACAAGAAGCTGCGGGTGGCCTGTATCGGCCCGGCTTCTGAGCGTTTGTCGTTGATTAGCGGCATTGCCAATGACGGCGGGCGTTTTGCCGCGCGCTCCGGAGTCGGCGCGGTTATGGGCGCCAAACAACTCAAGGCGGTGGCGGTACGCGGCACTAATCGTGTCTCGGTGGCCGATGCCGCGCGACTCAAGCAATTGAACAAGGACTTTATCGATGAAATCCGTGAGATGCCGGGTTTTCCGGAACTCCTGCTAAAACAGGGAACTTGCGGTTTGACCGCCAATGCCGTGGCCAGCGGCATGACACCGATTAAAAATTGGCAGCTTTCCGGTCAGCAAGCCTATCCGGGAAGTGAAGAGTTCACGGCCCCCGAAAGCATTTTAAAATACCAAACCCGCAAGTATGCGTGCGCCAACTGTCCCATCGGCTGTGGCGGCATCGTTAATGTTAATGAAGGCCGCTACCCGGTGGGTGAAACCCACAAACCCGAGTACGAAACCATCGGCGCGTTTGGTCCCATGTGCCTCAACACCGATACGGATTCCATTTTTAAACTGAACGACATGTGCAACCGCAGCGGATTGGATACGATTTCAGCCGGCACGGTACTGGCCTTTGCCATGGAGTGCTATGAGAAGCAAATCATTACCAAAGGTGACACCGGTGGCATCGAGCTCACCTGGGGCAACGCCGATGCTATGGTGGCCATGCTCGAAAAAATGATTCAGCGCGAGGGGTTTGGTGATGTGCTAGCCGATGGTGTTAAAACCGCTGCCCTAAAAATCGGTGGCGATGCCGCAGAATGCGCCATGCATGTGGGGGGACAGGAACCGGGCTTTCACAATACTCTGTTTCTTCCGAGCCGCGCCACCGGCTATATTTGCGACCCAACGCCTGGGCGTCACACGGCTTCACCCATGGCCCGTATCGATGGCGGGCCCGGCGCCTACGCTCCTTATCCGGAAATGAAAATCGGCGAGTTTGAACGCTATTCCTATACCGGTAAGGGGCCGCTGTCCGCCACTGCATCCAATTATCTACAAGTGGGTGCCAGTGCCGGGGTCTGTCTGATGCCAATGATGTTTTTTGGCAATTTCGCCTTGGTTGATTTTCTAAATGCTGTCACCGGTTGGGATGTGAGCGTTGCTGAGGTTTTGGAAACCGGGGCACGCATCATGGCGCTGCGGCAGATATTTAACTTGCGGGAGGGCCTGCAAGCCAAGGACATACAATTACCGGCCCGCATGGCAGGTCGTCCGCCGCAGACCGAGGGGCCGTTTGCCAATATTACCATCGATGCCGACACCCTTGTCCGGGAATACCGCCAGGCCATGGGCTGGGATTCGGAAACCGGACAACCGGCGGACTCCACACTTGAAAAATTAAATTTGACAGAACTCGTGCGTGACTTTGGATAGATTCTTAAAAAAGAAGAGGGGCTATAGCCAACCATAGCCCCTCTAAACGTAACTCAATTTTTCAAGTTGTGGTTATTTAACGCGTTCTTCGCGTTAGGCCCTGATAAGTCCGTCGTAATTGATGGTTTCTTGGGCTAACATTGACCTTGGCTTTGGGCGAACCGGGCTTATTAAGCTGGTTAAACGGGGCTTTCTTGAGGTTCAGTCTTGGCCCACATTTACTCGAGGTACCGGAATGCTCGATTCATTGCAGTATTCATTCTCTCTCACCATCCAGATTATGCATGGCCGCAATAACGATCACTTCTCTCGAAACCGCTTCACAGACACTTTACCATAACGCTTGGGCCAGATGGCCTTTCTAAGACTAACAGATATCCCTCAAAACACAATAATACCACCTGGTAAAGTGGTTTTCTGCATCATACCATGCACATTATAAGTGGACATGGTATACTATTTTGACAAGTGTGCATATCGGGATAGATCTGTAAATGGATCACCGTAGCATCTATAATCGTATTCGCAAAAGAATATTCATAACGGTCGAGAATTAAAGGGGAGCTCGTTTGGAAACACAGGTACTCATCATCGGTGGCGGTGTCACCGGAACCGGCCTTGCAAGGGATCTGGCATTACGCGGTATCCACAGTATTCTGGTTGAAAAGCATGATCTTAATGCCGGTGCTTCGGGCGGCAACCATGGATTATTGCACAGTGGTGCCCGCTATATCGAATCCGATCCTTCCGCCGCCAAAGAATGCCGGATCGAAAACCAACTTCTCAAGCGACTGGCGCCTCAATGCATCGAAGACACCGGCGGTTTTTTTGTGGCGGTGGAAGGGGACGATGAATCTTATGTGGCCGATTTCCCTCAGCGCTGCACCCAGGCGGGCATCGCCACAAAGCCTGTGGATGTGGCCGAAGCTCGGCATCGGGAACCCGGCTTGTCACGAAAAGTTATCGCCGTCTACAGGGTTGACGATGCGTCCATCGATCCTTTCCGTTTAACCATCGATAATATCGGCCATGCTCAGGAACTGGGCAGTCAATTTTTACCGAACAAACAGGTTGTTAAATTTATTCTTAAAGACAAACGGATCAATCGAATTTTGGTAGTCGACACCATAACTGGTAAAGAAAATACCATCGAGGTGGAATATGTTGTCAATGCTGCCGGGGCCTGGTCCGGCAAAATCGCGACCTTAGCCGGCATCCCATTGCAAATTAATTATTCCAAGGGCAGTTTACTGGTAAGCCAGCAACGCATCACTAAAAGGGTCATTAACCGTCTGCGTGAAGCCTCCGACGGCGATATCGCAGTACCCGGGGGCACGGTATCGATTCTGGGCACTACATCCCAGCGCATCGACTCCCTTCGTCAGGCGCGTCCGACCATTGCCGAAGTTGATCATATTATTGACGAAGTGGCGGCCATGCTGCCGGAAGTGGAATCGGTCCGCTATATCCGCGCCTATTGCGGCGTTCGCCCTTTAACCAGCGCCTCATCCATTGGAGATGATCGTGAGGTAAGTCGGGGGTTTGCCCTTATAGATCACTCAACCGATGGG
>JASJAZ010000058.1 GCA_030066785.1 Desulfobacterales bacterium
CCCACCCACCTGTATCGATTTGATGTGATGATTTTGCTATCAACGGATTTTACCAATGGCAGCTGCCAATAAAAACCTCATCCGGGCTATTAATCGTTTTAATATCTTACATGCAATTCGAACCCATGAACGCATTTCCCGCGTAGATATCGCCAAGGTGACAGGCCTGAGTCAGGCCTCGGTCACGGGCATTACGGCTGATTTATTCCAAGAAGGCCTTCTTCAAGAAAAAGAATCCGGTGAGAGTATCGGCGGCCGCCGGCCGGTGATGATCGCCTTAAACCCCAATGGCGCCTATGCCGTGGGCGTCTACCTATCGATTTATCAGATCAATGTGGTCATTGTGAACTTTCAGGCCGACATCTTAACGAACTATTCACTGCCATTGAAAAAGTTTAAGTACGCACCCAATACCATCGCCAATAAAATCGTTCAGGCGATACAGGCTTGTATGTGGGAGGCCAATTTCTCCAGAGAGCAAATATCTGGAATCGGGATTTGCATCCCGGGGCCGGTCGACTCGCAAACCGGCACTGTGCGCTATCTACCCAATTACCGATGGGAGCACGTTAATTTGCGCGATATGGTCCAGGAAAAGATTAATCACCCCACCTACATCGAAAACAGTGCCAATGCCCTTACAATAGCCGAGCAATGGTTCGGGGCCGGCAAGGGCTTGAATCATTTTCTGGTTGTTACGCTAGAATACGGTGTTGGGCTGGGAGCGGTTGTAAATGGCCAGCTATATCGGGGCCATGAAGGCACTGCCGGTGAGTTTGGCCATATTACCATTGACCCGGATGGCCCTCTGTGCCGCTGCGGGGGAAAAGGGTGTTTAGAAGCCATTGTCGGCAACAACGCCATATTACGAGAGGCCCGACATTTGGTGACCAAGGGCCGCTGGTCGCCATCCGATAAGGATAACATCCGAATCGACGATGTCATCTCAGCAGCTAAAAATGGTAGCAAATCACTCCAGAAAATCTATTCGCGAGCCGGGCGGGTGTTGGGGATCGGATTATCTAATTTGATCGAACTGTACAATCCTTCTAAAGTAATTGTCTCAGGCAAAGGCGTCGAAGCGGGTTCCCTCCTGTTTGAAAGTATGTATGACGCCATACATCAGTTTACTCACAAAAAAATCAATGGAAACGCCGAAGTAATTGTAAAAGACTGGAATCAAAAAGCCTATGCCCGGGGTGCCGGTGCTTTGGTCATACAAGAGATATATCAATCACCAGCAAACCGGGTGGTACCCATCATCTGATTATTGAGATATTACCGCTTTTTCAAAAACCATAAGAATACTGCCACTACACGGTTAAAGAAGTCGTCAAAACGGCACAAGCATTTTCGGTGGCAAATATTTGTAGCTGAGAATTTTGCCACCCGGCCAGCAGGTGCTACGCTTACAACAGGCTGGTATAAAAGTCGTTGGAAAAAGAATCTTAAGAATACGTTCGTTTACAATATCAGGAGGAGATATGAGCGTTGTTAAGGCAGCTGAGGTAACACCAGAAATAATTGGAGAGGGTCGATCCCGTTATCTGGCCCACATGGACCAATTGATGGTGGTCGTTATCGATTTTAAAGATGGCCCCATGAATGCACCCGATCCACCGCATGCGCATCCCCATGAACAAATATCTTATGTGGTTTCAGGTGATTTGCTATTTTTCCTGGATGAAGAACAAAACCGGTTGGGACCGGGTGACATCATTACGGTGCCACCGAATATGCCGCACACGGTGCAATTGCTCAGTGAACACGTGCGCCTAGTGGACACCTTTCACCCGATTCGCCAAGACTTTGTTTAAATTTTCATATCGCACATCTTACCTTTACCATTAACATTTAACATTTGAGGTCCGGCCATCATGAATTTTCCAGATCTGAACCAAGCAAAAGAAAGGTTGATTGAAAGCTTTGCCGATGAAGCAGAAATCGCTTTAAGTGATATACGCGTCATTGCCTCGCCATATCGCATATGCCCCCTGGGTGCCCATATTGATCACCAGGGTGGTCCCGTCCTTGGTATGACCATAAACGCTTATACACTCATGGCGTTTACACCGAAAAAAGAAAGCCAAGTTAAGCTGCGCAGCGAAAATTATCCCGGCAAAGTAAAATTCGATCTCCGCCAAATTCCCGAAGCAACCGGTAGTTTTTGGGGTGTTTATGCCAGAGCGGCCGCGCTTGCACTGCAAGAGAAATACCCACTGAAGCATGGATTTATTGGAATTATTGATGGAATGCTGCCCGGCTGCGGGCTCAGTTCATCGGCTTCGGTTTTGCTGGCCTATCTATATGCTCTGGCAGATATTCACAATCTTAAACTAGAACCTTGGGATTTTGTAAACCTTACCCGCAAGGCTGAAAACAATTATATCGGATTGAACAACGGTATCTTAGATCAGACCAGCATCGTCTTTGGAGAGTTTGGTCAGCTTCTGCATATCGACACAAAAGAAGTGCACGTTGATAAAATCGCTGATAAATTGGGTGAGACGCGTTATCGGATCTTAGTGGCCTATTCCGGATTTTCACGTGAGTTGACAACCACCGGCTATAATTCCAGAGTGGCGGAATGCCAAGAAGCCGCAGCACAATTATCAATGACGGAAGCGGATGAGCCTGTCAAAATGCTCTCGGATGTTTCCGAAAATACGTTTCATCAACATGGCAATAAACTGGCGCCCCATCTTTTGCGCCGCGCCAACCATTATTTCAGCGAAGTCCGCCGGGTACGCGATGGTATTAAAGCCTGGCAAGATGGCCAATTGGAAGCTTTCGGACACCTCATGCTGGAATCGTGCCGCAGCTCAATTGAACAGTATGAATGCGGCAGCCCCGCAATTCATGATCTCCAGCAGATTATGAGTTCGGCCGAAGGCGTCATCGGCTCACGATTCAGCGGCGGTGGATTTGGGGGCTGCGTCGTCGGCCTGGTAAAGCCAAGCCGGGCGGCAATTGCCGCGGAAGAAATCCAATCGGCCTATCGCCAACTGCATCCTGAAGTAGCTGATCAAGCCGCAGTCTACATTGCAGGCTCTGCCGATGGGGTCAGATTCCTATGATTGCCATTATTCTATGCGCCGGGTACGCCACCCGTATGTATCCACTGACGGCCAACTTTCCCAAGCCCTTATTGCCGGTGGCCGGCAAACCGGTCATTGATTATCTGATCGGTCAACTAACAACGCTGCCATCCTTACAAAGCCTTCATTTAGTGACCAATGCCAAATTTTTCTCCCATTTTCAAAACGAGCAATCCCGGTGGGAGGATTGGCTGCAGATACCAATAGTGCTTTACAACGACGGCTCCACCGACAATGCCAATCGACTGGGTGCCACCGCCGACTTGCAGCTAGTTCTTAATCAGGTCAACCCGTCAACTCCTTTGCTCGTCTCAGCCGGTGACAACATATTCCGCTTTCGTCTCGCTCCAATCGTCAATCAGTTTTTGACGCAAAGCCACCACATGATTGTCGCATTGCCGGAAGTCGACCAACACAAATTGCAGAAAACCGGCGTTTTAGAGTTAGGAGTGAACAACCAAGTTCTCAAGTTGCACGAAAAACCCGTCAATCCACCCTCAGAATGGTCTTGTCCGGCATTATATTTTTTGCAGCCGACAGCGCTAAAATGTTTAGACACATTTTTACAGACATCCGCACACTTTGATGCGCCCGGCCATTTTCTGGCATATCTGTGTCAGCGTGAAAGTGTAATGGCGGTTACGCTGAACTCGCAGCGATTGGATATCGGAAATATTGAATCATATCACCACGCCGATCATCTTTTGCAGCAAGAACCCGTATTTATATGATAATACTAATGCAATTTCAGACCTCGATTTGCCCATGATCATCTCTTTTGGAAAATGAAGGCAAATCTTTTTCCAAAAAAATGACGATTTCCATGGGCTGTCAACTCTGCGGCATTCATCTTGACATCAATTTTTATTTACCATAGTTAGCTAAACTGATGGTTCTTGCTGATCTTTAAGATGGATTAAACCAAGAGCCCAACCAACATCTGGGCCCCAGCCGAATGTTATTTTTGCGTGCAGTAAATACTGCGCGTTGCTTTAATAATTATCCCTAAACCCCAACTCAAGGAGGAATTATGAAACCACACCGCATTGTTATCGCTATCATCTTGTGTATCCTGCTGGCCATGCCTGTATGCGCCTCGGCTGGTACCTGGAAACCCGCCAAGCCCATCAAGCTCATTGTTCCGTGGGGTGCCGGTGGTTCCACGGATCAGGTAACACGTGTTTGCGCCGGCGAACTTGAAGGCCCTTTGGGCCAGAAAATCGTGGTGGTCAACCAGCCGGGCGCCTCCGGTTCGATCGGAACCAAAAACACGTTGGACGCTCCCAAAGACGGCTACACCTGGACATCCGGGGCCGCTAAAGACCTTGGGACGTATCAAATTTTGGGAATGATCGATACCAATATCCGTGACTGGCATCTTTTTTTGAATATTTCCCTACCCCAGGTAGTTGCGGTCCGCACCGATTCGCCTTACAAATCGTTTGGTGATCTTTTAGATGTTTTTAAAAGGAATCCCGGCAAAATCAAAGTATCTTCAGCCGGCATCAACTCGGCTGGTCACTCCGGTATCGAAACCATCAAGAAATATACCGGCATCTCCTACAAACACATCACCTACGACGGCGGCAACCCTGCGGTTATTGCTGTGGTCGCCGGTGAAGCCGATGTGGTGACCCAACTCTCCTCAGAAGAAACCGATATGCTCAAAGCGGGCAAATTGAGAGCCCTAGCCGTGCTCGACGACAATCCTTTGAATATAAAAGGTTACGGTACCGTACCCCCCGTTACCAAGTGGATCCCGGAATTTAAGGGCGCCCCTATTTACTTCGGTATTTTTATTCCCAAAGGCGTTCCGGAGGAAATGGTTCAGACGCTTGGCAAGGCCTGGGACAATGTCATCATGAAATCCGACCGCCTTAAAGAGTATGCGGCTGGCCGCGGTGCCGTCTTCGCGCCCTCCTGGGGCGATGAAGCCCAGAAACGAGCCTTTCCAAAGATTCAGGAAGATGCCTGGCTCAAGTGGGACAGCGGCAAGGCCAAAATCCAGCCGGATAAGGCAGGTATTCCCAAGCCCTGATCCTTATCTGGTAAAAATGCTACCTATTTGATCTGCGGGGCGCCGCTTGATGTAAAAAAGGCGCCCTGCTTTTTAGCCAACCTGCGGAACTGTCTGAATGAAACCGGAAAACATGCCCAAAGCCGATTTTGTGGTCTCTATTCTTCTGATGATCTTCGGTGTTTGGATTGTCATCCATTCGCTGCAGATGCCCAGGTTTCAAGAACTCGAGGCCAATCCCTTTTCAGTCCCTGGAATTGTCCCCGGTGTTTTAGGTACGATCATTTTTATTCTGAGCCTTACCGTATTTATACGCTCCCTCAAACAGGGCGGTTACCGTTTGGGAATCAACCGCCATACGCTCCAAGACTTCTTGCGTGACACCTCCACACAACGTATGCTTCTAACAACGGCGATCTGTATCGTTTACGGTCTGGTCATGATCGGTCATATGAACTATTACCTGGCCACCTTTGTTTTCGTGTGGTGTTTCTTACTGCTCTTTCAATATCGGTTCTCCGAAAACGTTATCGTTAACAAGCAAAAATTGCTGATCACCTCTTTGGTGCAGGCAGCCCTGACTGCAACAGTTGTGGGCGCCGTATTTCGTTATCTGTTTCTGGTGGATCTACCCTGACAAATGATCTTGATAGGTTGATACGATGGTTGATGGCTTTATCATGTTCACCAAGGCTCTCAGCGGGTTTCTCCTGGAAAACCCGCTCATCATTCTTTACGTACTGGGGGCAACTCAGCTGGGAATTATTGTCGGCATGCTTCCCGGTTTGACGGCCACCATGGGGGTGGCCTTGATGACCACTTTGACCTTTAAAATGGCGCCTGACACTGCCGTGTTGATACTGGTGTGCATGTACGTGGGTGCCATCTATGGGGGCAGCCGCAGCGCCATTTTACTAAACATTCCCGGAACGCCGGCCAATGCCGCAACCGCCGTTGATGGTTATCCGCTGGCCAGGCAGGGATTGGCCGGTAAAGCCATTGGCATCGCGACAACCGGTTCGTTTCTGGGATCGGTCATTGGATTGTTGATGCTGGCCTTTTTTACCCCGCTGATCGGCAATTTTGCTCTCAAATTCAAATCGTTTGAGTTTTTCTGGCTGGCGATCTTCGGTATCGTCATTTGCGGCAACCTGACCGCGCCTAAAGATCCGTTGAAGGGTTGGATTGCCGGCTTTCTAGGCCTGCTGGTGGCAATGATCGGCATGGAGCCCTACCATGCCTACCAGCGTTTTTCATTCGGCTATATGGATTTATCCGGCGGCATCCACCTAATTCCGGCCATGGTCGGTGCCTTTGGTTTTGCAGAGATTATCACAGTTATGAAACAACCGCGAATGGAGGTTGTCAAAGGCAAAATCGACCGAATTATTCCACGCAGCAAAAATATCATTAAATATTGGCGCAGCATAATTCGCTCCGGACTTGTGGGAACATTTATCGGGGCTATCCCCGGGGTGGGTGAAGACATCGCGGCATGGACTTCATACGATTTGGCTAAAAACTCCAGCAAGGAGGCCAAGCAGTTTGGCAAAGGAAGCATCGAAGGGTTACTGGTGGCGGAAACCGGCAACAACTCTGCTGTAGCTGGCGCCATGATCCCGGTACTCTCGTTGGCCATACCCGGATCGGCACCGGCGGCCGTGCTGTTGGCGGCGATGTTTATTCATGGCGTTCGTCCCGGCCCACTGATCATGATTGAATTTCCCGAGTTTGTCTACCAGGTGGTGGCCATGGTACTGCTGGCTACCACGGCTATGTTTGTACTGGGGCTTTCCATGGTCCGACCGCTGGTCAAAGTGTTGAGTATCCCCCGTGAAAAACTGATGCCGGTAGTGTTTGTTCTGTGTGTTATCGGATCGTATGCCATTCAAGCCCGGCTTTTTGATGTGGGGGTGATGGTCGTGTTCGGCTTCATCGGCTATTACATGCGTGAAATGGACTATCCCATCGCACCGATGGTGCTGGGAATTATTCTAGGTACCATTCTGGATAAGAACCTGATTCGCTCCCTGATTATATCCGAAGGCAATCCACTTTATTTCTTTGACAGCCCGATTTCTATCATTATTGCCAGCGTCACCATTATCACTTTTTTCAGTCGCACCCGATGGTTCCAGGCCATTAAAAACAACATTGCCAAAACCATCAGAACCAAAATCTTCAGAGTCAACAAACCCGCAGGATAAACAAGATGTTTGCCGCTATTTTTATCAAATGCAAGCATCTGCCAGAGCCTGCATGCTACCTGTAAATTACCTGATGCTCAGCATTTTAAAATTATTTGGATTTCCATTTAATTAATCTGCGGCAACATTGGTAAAAAATTAGATGCCACATCATCAAAGTAACGTTTACACAAAACAAGGAGGCGTCCACACCTTGCACACCATCATTATACTCAATCCAGGGCATTTTCATGCCGCACTGGTTCTAAGAGAGTCGCATCCCGACCTAGCCAAAGATGTCTTCGTTTATTCAGAAGAGGGGCCGGATTTGAAACGCTTCTTGGATATGGTCGCGTCGTTCAACCAACGCGATCACAATCCCACCGCTTGGCGGCTTCACGTTTATACCGGAGCAGATTTTCGCCAAAAACTGATAGATGAAAAAAAGGGGAATATCGTTGTCATTGCAGGAAAAAATGATACCAAAATGGCCGATACCGAACGGATGAGCCGTGCAGGGTTTTATGTTTTGACCGATAAGCCCTGGCTGATAAATAAAGAAAGCCTCGCTCTGCTTCACGCAACGGTGCAGCCAGAGCGGCCGCTGTCACTTGACATTATGACGGAACGGTTTGAAATAACGACAATCCTGCAAAAAGAGTTGATGGCTGCAAAAGATGTGTTTGGCCGAATCCGCATCGATTCCGATGGAAGTCCCTCGGTTTTCAAAGAAAGCATCCACCATCTCTATAAAATTGTCAACGATCAACCCCTGGTCAGGCCCCCCTGGTATTTTGACATCAATGTGCAAGGCGAGGGTATCACTGATGTCACCACCCATCTTGTCGACATGACCCATTGGATGCTGTTTCCCGGCACTGTGATCGATTTTGCGCAGGACATATCGCTTTTGCAGGCCCGGCGTTGGCCGACCCGCATTCCGCTGGATATATACAGCAAAATTACCCACGAGAACGATTTTCCTGATGCAGTTCAAAAGGATGTCGTTCAAAACAGTTTGTCGTATTTTAGCAATGGCGATATTTTTTACCGTGTCAAAAAAGTACCGGTTCACATTCGCGTCATCTGGAATCTAGAAATCCCTGAAGGCGGCGGTGACACCCACCAATCAATGATCAAAGGAACCCGCTCCGATCTTCACATACGACAGTTGCCTGATCGTGGCTTTAAGGTCGAACTGCTGGTGGCGCCCCGCGAAGATCCGGCTGAGCTTGAAACGGCACTGCAAGCGTGCATTAATAAATTGGCGGTCAAATATCCCGGCCTATCGATAACCCGGGAAGAAGAAAATCTGCTCATTAATATACCTGACAATTTGCGGACAACCCATGAAGAACACTTCTGCCAGGTCCGTGACATGTTTTTAGATTACCTCGCCCGCGGTCGATATCCTTCTGAAACCGAACCGGGAATCGTGTCAAAGTATACCCTACTGGTTGAAGCCCAAAAACTGGCGCTGGCATCACCGTACGAACCATTGTAGACAAAGTATTCACCATGTTAAAAATGCAGTGAATCATAAATCAGGGAGGACAAAATGGCCAAAAGAGGTGGGTATGGATTCGGAATTGTTGGATGCGGAATGGTGGCTGACTTCCATGCCAAAGCCATCACCGCAATGAAAGGGGGTCATCTGGCCTGTGTTTTTTCACGCAGCCAAAAAAACGCCCAGCGTGTCGCCCAGGCCAGTGGATGTGCCGCTTACACCGATTATGCTAAATTTTTGGCACATCCCGGACTGGATATCGTTGCCATCGCGACGCCCAGTGGTGCGCATCTGGAACCGGTTCAGAAAGCCGCCCGAGCCGGTAAGCATATAGTTTGTGAAAAGCCCCTGGAAATCACCCTGGAACGAATCGACAAAATGATTCAGGTTTGTAAGCAACATAAGGTAATGCTGGCGGGAATTTTTCAGCGCCGGTTCTATGAAGCAACGCGTGTGTTTAAAAAAGCCGTGCAAGCCGGTCGTCTCGGCAAAATTACCATGGCCGATGCCTACATTAAATGGTATCGTACCCAGGAGTACTATGACAGCGGCTACTGGCGAGGTACTTGGAAGTTAGACGGTGGTGGTGCCATGATGAACCAATCGATTCATACCATTGATCTGCTTTACTATCTAGCCGGCGATGTAAAGTGGGTCTGCGCCTTTGCCGATCGTGCTATTCACAAGCGTATCGAAGCCGAAGATAATGCTGTCGCCATCTTAAAATTCAAAAATGGTGCTTTGGGTGTCATCCAGGGCTCCACATCCTGCTACTCACCAGGCGGCCATCCCGCCGAAGTGCATATGTGTGGATCTCAGGGTTCTATTTTTATGCGTGATGACCGGTTTTCGGTGTGGGAGTTTAAGAAAGGGCGTTCGAATGACAAAAAAATCATGCAGAAACTGGGGGCTAAGACAGGCGGGGCCGGTGCCGGTGCGGCCGACCCGGCCGCTATCAGTTTTGTAGAGCACCAGAAAAATTTTGAGAATGTGGTGCGTGCTTTAAAAACCGGCACTCCCCCGTTGATAGATGGGCCGGAAGGCCGCAAATCAGTTGAAATTATTCTGGCCATTTACCGATCAGCCTTGTCCGGCGGCAAGCCGGTGCCATTGCCGCTCAAGCGCACGCCCATCAGAAAACCATTTCGTTAATTTTAAAAATTGTTTTTAGACGGGCAGCAAAAATGAAAAATCTAACCCGACTAGGCGTTCATACGATCACCACCAAACCCTGGGACATCGATGTTGCCGCAAGAAATTACGCTGAGAAAGGAGTCGCCGCTATTTCAGTCTGGCGCGAGGCGCTTGAAGGACGCAACATAAAGTCCACGGGTCAGATGCTGCGGGATACCGGACTGACCATCACATCCTATGTCCGGGGAGGATTTTTCCCGGCGGAATCGGCCAAGGATCGACAGGTTGCCATCAATCATAACCTTAAAATGATCGATGAAGCCGCTGAGCTCGGTGCCCCCTTGATGGTACTAGTGTGCGGTGCGGTCCCCCGCCAGCCCTTGAATGTTTCCCGCACACAAATTAGGGACGGCATTGCTGCCATATTGCCCCATGCCGCTGCATGTGGCTTAAAACTTGGAATCGAACCGTTACATCCCATGTATGCCGACAACCGATCCGCCATCAATACCCTCAAACAGGCCAATGATATGGTTGAAGAATTGGCATCGCCGCATCTGGGCGTCGTGTGCGACGTATATCACCTATGGTGGGACCCGGATTTAAAAAGAGAAACCATTCGCTGTGGGAATAATGGCAACCTACTGGCGTTCCATGTTTGTGATTGGAAAACCCCCACCGAAGATCTCCTGTTGGATCGGGGTCTCATGGGGGAGGGCTGTATTGACATCAAGCAAATTCGTGAATGGATTGAATCCACCGGCTATAATGGGTTTATCGAAGTGGAAATTTTTTCCAAAAAATATTGGGCGATGGATCAAACAGATTTTATAGATAAGATCATCAGTGCGTATTTGCAACATGTTTGAATGAACCAATCAATGCTTTTGAAGCGGCCTTAATTGCCACCGGCGCACGCACACCTTTTTACTTGAAAACGATTTGAATTTATAAAACAACCGGCAAGAGGGTTTGACTACGATGAAAATTAAAAAAATCGGAATCATAATGAACGGCGTTACCGGCCGGATGGGGACCAATCAACATCTATTGCGTTCCATTGCTGCAATCATTGCGCAAGATGGTCTGCGTGTACGCCCGGATGAGGTCGTCCTGCCAGACCCGATCTTAGTCGGGCGCAATGCGGCCAAATTGAAATCCCTCTGCCTACAGTCTGGCGTTGAAAAATGGTCGACCGATCTGGATGCCTGCCTGGCAGACGCTGACTACCATATTTATTTCGATGCTCAAATAACCGGGTTGCGGGCCGACAGTGTCCAAAAAGCTATCCAGGCCGGCAAGCATATTTATTGCGAAAAACCGACAGCCACTGACACGCCGGCCGCCCTTGATCTTTACCACCGTTGCCAGGAAGCAGGACTAAAGAACGGGGTTGTCCAGGACAAATTATGGTTGCCAGGTCTCATTAAAATCAAACGCCTGATCGAAAACGCTTTTTTCGGTGATATTCTCAGTGTGCGAATCGAGTTCGGCTACTGGGTATTCGAGGGCCACAGCATTGCAGCCCAAAGGCCTTCATGGAATTATCGCAAAGAAGATCAGGGCGGCATCATACTGGACATGATGCCGCACTGGCGCTATATCCTGGACGATCTTTTTGGCAACATCAAAGGGGTTTCGTGTCTGGCCGCTACCCATATTCCTGAACGTATCGACGAAAAAGGAAATCCCTACGCATGCACCGCTGAAGATGCTGTGTATGCCACCTTTGAGCTCGAAAAGGGCATCATTGCACACATCAACTCTTCCTGGACCACCCGGGTGCGGCGGGACGACTTGGTAACGATTCAAGTGGATGGCACTAAGGGTTCCGCCGTGGCTGGTCTGCGCGAATGTTATGTTCAACATTACGGCCATACGCCCAAACCGATTTGGAATCCCGATATCGTTCAGCCAATCAATTATCTGGATGATTGGATCCGTATCCCGCAACAGGAAGAATATGCAAACGCGTTTAGAGCCGAGTGGGAACTGTTTCTGCGGCATGTGGCCCTGGGCGAACCATTCAGCTGGAATCTTTTAGAAGGTGCCAAAGGGGTTCAGTTGGCGGAATTGGCCCTGCAGTCATGGCAGGAAAAAAGGTGGATTGAAATTCCGTCATTGGAAGAAGCATTGTAAGCACTTAAATGTAGAAACCAAAAACGGTCAAGAAAAAATGAAACCCGACCATCGACAAGTAGCCCTAATAACCGGTGGATCGCGCGGTATTGGATTTGGGTGCGCCGAGCAGCTAGCCAGAGCCGGTTTTAACCTGGTTGTCAACGGCGTCAGAAACGCCGACGCAGTTGCGACCGAGCTTGAACGGTTACGCAGGTACGGCGGTGACGTCATCTACTGCCGGGCTGACATTGCGTCCGGACAGGAACGCAACGATATGCTGGCCAGGATTAAAAAGCATTATGGCAGGCTGCATGTACTGATCAACAACGCCGGCGTGGCACCCGCCCAACGACGGGATATTCTGGAAACCACCGAAGAAAGCTTTAATACCGTTTTGGGTATCAACCTCAAGGGTACCTATTTTTTAACACAAGCAGCCGCCAACTGGATGGTTGCTCAGAAACAAAAGAACCACCATTTCCAAGGATGCATTATCAACATCTCTTCCATTTCCGCCGCCGTTGCATCGGTTAGCCGGGGAGAATACTGTATCGCCAAAGCCGGCCTGAGTATGGCCACCAAACTTTTTGCAGCCCGATTAGGCGAATACAACATTCCCGTTTATGAGATCCAACCCGGCATTATAAAAACCGATATGACCGCAGGCGTTGTCGACAAGTATGATCAACTGATTGCCGAGGGCCTGTGTATTACCGAACGCTGGGGTTTGCCCGATGATGTCGGGCAAGCCGCATTGGCGTTGGCCACAGGGCAATTTCCCTATTCCACCGGTCAAGTAGTAATGGTGGATGGCGGTTTGACGATACCCAGACTATAAGGGGATTCGATTATGCTCAAAATCAATAATACCATTGGGCCTCACGAACTTATTCCCAAAATCCAACGCCTTTTTGAACTCTCGGCTCAGAAAATCAAGTCGATAGATGATTCCTGGGATACAAACCGCGGCACGCCTGTTTTTACGGTTCAAGGGCAATATACCGTTCGCGGCTGGACGGAATGGACGCGCGGATTTCAGTACGGCGCGGCTCTGCTGCAGTTTGATGTAACCGATGATTCATCTTTTTTAGATATCGGCATGCCGGGAACGTTGAAATACATGGCCGGCCATGTCAGCCACATCGGTGTGCATGACCACGGGTTTAACAATGTGAGCACTTTCGGCAATATCCTGCGTCTTATTCGTGAGGGACGTATCCCAGACAAAGATAATGGTGTTGCGGAAGCTTGTGAACTGGCCCTTAAAGTTTCGGGGGCGGTACAAGCTTCCCGCTGGACCACGTTGCCGGAACATCTTGGCTTTATCCATTCATTTAATGGTCCCCACTCGCTATTTATCGACACCATGCGCTCGTTAAGATCACTGGCCCTGGCACACAGTCTGGGACACCTCCTGATGGGTGAACAGGACGAGAAAATCTCTCTACTGGCCCGTCTGCTGCAACATTCCGAAACCACGGCGCGCTTCACGGTTTATTGGGGCCAAGGCCGCGATCGTTTTGATGTTCGGGGCCGGACGTCACATGAATCGATTTTCAATGCACGCAATGGTTCTTTTCGCTGTCCTTCCACCCAACAAGGCTACTCGCCCTTTACCACCTGGACCAGAGGATTGTCCTGGGCGATTCTGGGTTTTGCCGAACAGCTGGAGTATTTGGATAGCTTGGCGGAAACCGAGTTTGGTTGCGATCCCGGAATTTTCAGCGGTGACCGCCAGAAGTGGCTTGATCGTTTCGTTGACTCCGCCCGTGCCACAGCCGATCACTACTTTGAATGCGCTGCCACCGACGGTATTCCGCACTGGGACAATGGTGCGCCGGGACTTGCTGCTATGCCGGATTGGGAAAGACGTCCTTCCGATCCTTCCAACGCTTATGAACCAGTGGATAGTTCAGCCGCAGCGATTGCGGCGCAGGGAATGTTAAGACTCGGCAACTACCTGGTACACAATGGTAAGAATAATGCCGGAAAGCGCTATATCCAGGCCGGTCTGACCATCGCGGAAACCCTGTTCCAGGAGCCGTATCTATCGATTGATCCACATCATCAAGGATTGATATTGCACTCGGTATACCATCGGCCCAACGGGTGGGACTACATTCCCCCGGGAAAAAAAATACCCTGCGGAGAATCCAGTATGTGGGGCGACTATCATGCCCTGGAACTCGCGGTGTTGATATTTAGGCTTGCCAAAGATTTACCGTATTACGACTTTTTCACCTCTATCCTTAATACCTGAAATCATCTATCGATATTATCGTCGAGGGTAAAACGATTATTGGCTGGCGGTGACACCCCCATCCACATATAGTATCTGTCCGGTCGTAAAATCGGATGCCGGTGGCCTCATGTCTCTGGGCCTGGATCTGAGCGCCAGCTTTTCAACTTTTACCGGCTACGCCGAATATAACCAACGGTTTCTCTGCTGATACTATTTGATTCAGATTTTTTTTAGGCTGTAACACCAACCGAATATCAAAGCAAACCTGAAAATCTCACACTCGGCGATTATCCGATAAAAACCGGTTTTATATGCCGTTCGTAAAGGTTCTGGATTACAAAGGGTGTAATAATGCTTTCAGACTTCTTTAAGGCATCATTGAACCTGCTGCCCATTTCGGCAGCGATTTTATAGCCCACGTGCAGCAGTTGGCGGAAATGGTGGTTGTAAAACGGGCTGGATTGATCATGTTTGAGCGTATGTACAAAGACTTCTCCACTCCAATCTCCCACCGCCTCTCTGGCCGGCAATCGCGACACATCAATATCAATAACACTGGCATATGGCCCGCATAGCTCATCAATACGATCCAGTGATTGGTAATACACGTCTTTGGCAATATTGAGACCGGCTTCGCCCGAAGCGGCCAACCCGATTAACTCTTCAAGCCAGGTCGTTCCCGCTGTTTTAATATGTAAGCCGACATCATGCTTTTTAAGGGTGCGATTGATGCCGGGATAAATGGAAAATTTATCGCTGCCGGAATGAACACTCAGTTTCAGATTGGGTGGCAGACCAAATTGCTTGACACAGTAGTTGATGATGCAGACATCTTCTTCAAATTCAGAATTAAACCGATCGATATCACCAACAAAATCGACCCCTTTATTAAACCTGCCGGTAAATTTGGGCGCGATGGTTTGCGCCGGTATTTTTTCAGCAGCAATGGCAGACAAAATAAACAGCAGCTCTTCCGGGCGTTGAGGCGCGTCGGTTTCGTCCATGGAAACTTCGGTAACAAAATTCCCCGTACCTTTCTGCTTTTCAATATGTCGATAAATATTTCCCGCTTCCTGGACCGCGAGAAGATATTTTTCAGCCGTATGTCTGATTTTATCTTCGGTAATTTTCAAGGGTGAATCGAGTCCATCGATTGTTAACTCGCCACAGAATCGTTGGTGGGCTTCAACAAAACTCTCTATGTCCATTTCTTTCGCTTTTTCACCGGTAAAATCAGCCACATCAATCGTAAAAAAATCACTGGCGTCGAGAAACAGATCAACATTGGAAAGATTGATGTGATCCGCATCAACAAAATAGTTGCCTTTCCAAGCGAGATCACTGACGGCAGTATCCGCCTCACGGCGCACGCTGTCCGGGGACGTATTGATGATCAGGTGTTCCCGGTGTGATTTGTTCCAGGCAATCGATAGATCCAACCCATCCCTTTTCCGAGCCTCGATAACGGCGGCTAACTGGGCTTTGCCCTGCTGAGCAAACCGGTCGCCGGTGCCGATGGAAAACTTATCCAACGTGAGCATCTGTATATTCCTCATTTCTAATTCATTAAAACGTTGCAATGCCGTGGGTCAAAGTTTACCGCCAGGTGTTGCATGGTAACAAAGTGGACTTTGAACCTTGGTAAAGGTGCATTTTGGTTCGGACTGGCGAGGCCATCAAGTACCCACAATCCTGCTTGCCATTGAGTATTGTATTTTCTCTTCAGTAAATTGTTTACACTAAACAAGTTGGTTAATCGCTCATATCCCTACCCTATAAGCTTTGGTAAGGTTAGCGATATAGCGGGAACGAATGTTACGAACATTAAAGCAATTAAAATTGCAAGGTAAAAGGGCCAAATGGTTTTGACCGCATCCTCTAACCGAACACCACCGACAGCGCAACCCACAAACAGAACCGACCCTACGGGCGGCGTACAGAGGCCCAGCCCGAGGTTCATCATCAATAACATGCCGAACTGATATGGATCGACGCCAATGCTGCTGGCAATGGGCAAAAAAATGGGCGTACAGATAAGAATCAGGGCGGCCATATCCATTATCATTCCCAGAAAAAGAAGCATCAGATTGATCATCAACAGAATTACAAACGGTTTGTCTGAAATAGATGTGAGAAGAAAAGACATTTTGGTGGGCACCTGGTAGAACGTCAACAGATATGCAAATGCCCCCGAACAGGCGATCAAGATCATGACCATCGAAGTTGTACGGACAGCGCTGGTGACCGCCTGCTTGAACTTCTCCCATGACAAAGCCCGATAGACGATAATGGTGGCGAAAAAGGCATATATGGCTCCGAATGCACCGGATTCCGTAACCGTAAAAACGCCGCTGAGCACACCGCCCACGATGATGACGGCCGTCAGCAAACCGGGAAGGGCCGTGATGAAATGCTTGAATAAAATCACTAAACCGGGAAAATTTTCTGAAGTATAGCCCCTTTTTACGGCCACAATATAGGAGACGGCAGCTAAGCACAGGCACATCACGACACCGGGAATAAACCCGGCAAGAAACAATTTGGAAATGGAAAGACTACCGCCGGCTGCCACGGCATAAATAATCATGTTGTGGCTGGGTGGTATGATGATTCCGGCAATCGATGAGGTTACAGTCACATTTACCGCATAATCGTCGTCATATCCTTTTTCTTTCATGACCGGTATCAGGATGGACCCCAGCGCGGAAACGTCCGCTATGGCCGAGCCCGATATCCCCCCGAACAGCATGGACGAAAAGACGTTGACGACACCCAGTCCCCCGCGCACCGACCCGACAGCCGAGGATGCAAAACGAACCAACCGTATGGCGATACCTCCGTGGAACATCAACTCACCCGCAAAAATAAAAAAGGGTATTGCCATGAGTGAAAAAATACTGATGCCGGAAATGATCCTTTGAAACGCGATCATCATCGGCAAGCCTTCATAGATAAAAGAAGAAATCGCGGCCACCCCGAGCGCGAATGCCACCGGAAGCCCGACAACGACACAAATTGCAAATACAGCGATTAAAATGAACAGGCCCATTGATCAGCGGTCTCCCAACTTATTTCAAGTCTTCCTCATAGGTGCGACGTGAAAAAAAGTGAATCAGATGTCCAATGGAGTACAGAAAAATCAATACTCCGCTTAAAATGATCGGTAATGAACGCCATCCTTCCGAGACCCGGATGAGGGGGATCTCGGCGCTCCATTTGAACACGGTCAGCTTATAGCCGTAGACGGCCATCAATAAACCGAATCCGAGTAGAATAACATGGACTAAAAAATCAAAAATCCGACGAACCAGTCTCGGGCTCATTTCCCGGAACACGGATACACCCAGGTGGGTTCTTTTGTGGACACCGACAGATGCGCCTATAAAACTAATATAGACTATCAATAGCAAAGAAACCTGCTCGACCCAGGTTGGTGTTGCATTCAGGACGTAGCGCCCGAAGACCAACCAACCGAAAATAGCTGTCATGAAAACCATGGCAATGCCGGTAAGAACCGTGTTTACACGGCTGAAGAAATCCAGCAATCTATCAAATGATGACTTGTTCCTCAATGATGTTCCCGCTTTGTAAAACGTTAAATAAAATGGTCACCGGTATTCCTTACTGAAAGATATACCGGTGACCGTGATGTTTGCACAACCAACCTATGGTGTATTCTGGATCATCTTGACCAACGGCTTCAGGGCCGGGTTGTCTGCCAGAAACTTATCGTAAACCGGCTTCATCGCGGCCTGGAACGGACCTTTGTCTGGAATCATATTGAACGATACACCGGCTGCCATAACCTTGGACTGACTCGCTGTTGATCTCTCCTTCCAAAGCTTGCGCTGAAGCAGCGCTGACTCTTGGGCGGCTTCCTTCAAAATTTTCTGCTCCTGTGCAGACAGCTTTTTCCACACAGCTGCATTGATACACAGGGTTTCGGGTATGATCAGATGCTGAGAAAGGGAATAAAATGGGGCGACCTCATAGTGACCTGTGGACTCATACGAAGGCCAGTTATTTTCAGCACCGTCGACAACTCCGGTTTTCAGGGACTGGTAGACTTCAGCAAAAGCCATGGGAGACGGATTTCCACCAAGGGATTTTATCATTCCGGAGTAAAGCTCATTATTCATTACCCTGACTTTCATGCCAACAACGTCGGCAGGGGCCTTGATGGGTTTCTTAGAATTATAAAACGAACGAGATCCGCCATCATACCATGCCAGGGAAACGAGGCCTTTCTTGGCCATACCCTCGTTGATCATATCGCCCGCTTTGCCTTCAAGCACACGGAAGGCATGATCCGGGTCTTTAAATATGAAGGGGAGAGAAACCACATTGGCTTCCGGAACAATCGGTCCCATTGGACCCAAGCTGAAGTTCGCAATCTCCAGACCGCCCATACGCACCTGCTCGATGGCGTCCGGCTGGCTGCCAAGCGTTCCCGCATGATACATCTTTATTTTCATTTTGCCACCCGACTTTTGGCTCACTAATTCGGCAAACTTGTCCGTTCCTATCGTATTCGGGTAGCCGGCCACATGAATATTCCAGCCTTTCCATTCCTTGGCCTGGACCGATGCAGAAAATCCGATTATCAATGCAATAGCTAAAACAACACCAGTGATTTTTTTCAGATAATTCATTTTGCTCCCTCCTTACATAGCATGTCAAAAAGCATTGACGGTTAAGCCATCATAAATTATGACGACATCAATAGGCAATTAACAGGGTTTTAAAAACCAGTTGTGCCTAAATCTTTCCCCGATATTTACCCCTCCTTTCGCATTGTGGTTGTGAATGGCCAACGTATACAAGCGCCTTTTCTACTGTGTTGATTATTGTTGCTGGGAGCTGCTGGATAACAGCGTCTTGCTCCTTATGCAATTTTATTACGCAAAGTACTGGCCACCATTAATTTCAATAATTTCGCCCGTAATAAACGAGCCCAGTTCAGTGACAAAATAGACTACCGCATTGGCCACATCATCAGGCGTACCGGCACGCTTCAAGGGTGTACCATCAATGGCTCCTTGAATCCCGGCTTCGCTGGTAAATGTCGCGTGAAAGGGCGTATCCAATATGAGCCCTGGCGCCACGGCATTAACCGTTATCCCCTGTTCGGCAACTTCCTTGCACAAACCTCGAGTAAAAGCGATTATCGCGCTCTTTGATGCGGCGTAGGCGGTAGCGCCGTTTCCACCACCGTTGCGAGCTGCCAAGGAGGACATATTGATGATACGTCCCCACCCCGTATTCATATACGGTAATACGGCCCGGGTGCAGAAAAAAGTGCTGGTTAAATTAACGTTGATGGTCTTAAACCAGTGTTCATCGGTCATATCTGCAATTGAAGCGCGCCCGACAAGGTGACCCGCATTATTCATTAGAATATCGATATGGCCGCCAAGCGCCTGTGACACCTGCCCCACCACATCTTTAACCTGTTCGCCATGCGTTGCATCCAGTTGAAAAGCGATTGCATTGCGACCCATTTGTTCAATGGCCTCAACTGTTTCTTTCCCTTCGGCCTCGTGCGAATAGTAAGTCAAGGCTACATCGGCACCGCAGCGGGCGAGCGCGAGCGAGACGGCCCGCCCGATCCCTATATTTCCTCCCGTGACGAAAGCTGTTTTACCTGCAAGAGTTAAGTCCATAATATACTCGCATAAATTAATTTGGTTCCGGGCAGCAGGGGTTTACCACTGCACCCAGTCGCAATTATGGTGCTTTTAACAGGTTGGGTGGTTCCGTTTAACGCACAACCCGGGCGCTGCCGCCGCCCACGATCTTTTCCACTTCTTTGACACTTGCCATGGAGGTATCACCCGGCGTTGTCATGGCCAGGGCACCATGGGCGGCACCATACTCTACAGCTGTTTGCGGGTCTCCGGTTTTCATAAAGCCGTATATCAGACCGGAAGCAAAACTGTCACCGCCGCCCACCCGGTCAAATATTTCCAAATTCTCTCTTAGTGCTGCCTCATAAAAATCACCCCTGGCCCAGCAAATCGCCCCCCAGTCATTGATATTGGCGCTTTTAACGGTCCGCAGGGTTGTTCCGGTGGCTTTGAAATTGGGGAATTCTCCAACGGCGACATTGATCATTTTTTTGAAATTGGTCACGTCCAGCGAGGACAGGTTCTCATCCAACCCCTCTACTTCAAAACCCAGGCAGGCGGTAAAATCCTCTTCGTTGCCCAGCATCACATCCACGTATTGGGCCAGCCGTCGATTGACCTCCTGGGCCTTTTCTTTGCCACCGATGCTTTGCCACAAAGAGGGCCGATAATTCAGATCGTAGGAGACGATCGTTCCGTGTTTTTGGGCTACAGCCATTGCCTCTTCGATCACGGCAGGAGTGGTTTCGGAAAGTGCAGCAAAAATTCCGCCGGTGTGCAGCCATCGGACCCCATATTCACCAAAAATTTTTCCCCAATCGATATCGCCCTTTTTGAGCTGTGACACGGCGGTGTTGCCGCGGTCAGAAACCCCCAGGGCACTGCGCAAGCCATAACCGCGTTCGGTGAAATTCAAACCATTGCGAACCGTCCTTCCGATCCCGTCAAACGTTACCCATTTAATGAATGTCGTGTCCACGCCGCCTTGTAAAATAAAGTCTTCAACCAATCGACCGACGGCATTATCCGCAAAGGCAGTAACAACCGCTGTTCGCAAACCAAAACATTTGCGCAATCCGCGCGCTACGTTATACTCGCCGCCGCCTTCCCATACCTTGAAAGAACGGGTGGTATGAATGCGCCCGGGGCCCGGATCAAGGCGCAGCATGATTTCGCCCAAGGATACCAGATCGTAACGACAGCTTTCCGCCGGTTTGATATCAAGTATTGCCATTTGCACATCTCCTTAAACTTACAGAGATTCAGTTAAAGATTCGCAGAACCACAGCTATCAGTGGTCTTATAATTATGAACTTAAAATAATAACCTACAGTTGCCTGGCCTTTTTGACCAAATTAACCGCCTCAGTGGCATTGCTAAGAATCTGGCTAAAATTGCCGTCGGATATCAGGTTTGATTTGGCAATCCAGGTACCTCCGCAGGCCAGGGTCTTGGGAAATCGCAAATAGTCGACCAGATTACTGGGACCAATTCCGCCGGTGGGAACGAACTTTACCGATCCGTAAGGTCCGCTCATGGCCTTGAGGGTCTTAAGTCCGCCAAAAGCTTCCGCCGGAAAATATTTTAACACTCCCAGGCCGAAATCCAAGGCCGCTTCAATGTCTGACGGTGTGCAGATTCCCGGTGCGATCAGAATATCGTTTTCAACGCAGTAACCCACCACTTTCGGATTAAAACCCGGCGAAACCATAAATCGCGCCCCGACGTCAATGGCCGCCTTTACCTGATCGACTTTCAATACAGTGCCGGCCCCCACGAGAATGTCTTCCCGACCGGCCATTATCCGCATAGCATCGATGGCTGCCGCGGTCCTAAAGGTAATCTCGGCACACGGCAGTCCGCCTTCGATTAATGTATCTGCCAGTTGCATGGCATCCTGCGCATTCTGAATGGCGACTACCGGAACCACTTTCATTTGTTCAAATTGATCCAGAATTGGACTCATAATTCTTCCTTCAGTGATTTTTTATCAGAACTTTTAAATACCGATCCGGCTTTTCTTCCAGCAGTTGAAACGCTTGGTCGAGATCCTGCAATGCAAATACTTCAGATATAAATAGGTCGGGTTGAAACTTGCCTAATGCCATCAATCGCAGCGCCCGGGGATAATCGCCCAAGGTTACCCGTGAACCCACAATCTCAAGTTCCTTGAGCACGCACTCTTTCCAGAAAACGGGGGTTAGTTGGGGACCGAGCCCCATCACCACAATCCGTCCACCACTGCGGGCTATCTTAGCCGCCTGTTGGACCGGCCCTTCCTGACCGGGGATCTCTACAAAGGTGCCCACACATTCGATCACGCGATCCACACCAACGCCGTTGGTTATCGATAAAATTTTTTCCACCGGATCATCAACGCGCGCATTAACGGTTAAATCAGCACCCAATTGCCGAGCGATGTCCAATCGATTATCAATGACATCCACCGCACATACCCAGGCCGCCGCCGTTTGCTTGATAACTTCCAAAACCGCCAGACCCAAACGGCCAGCGCCCAGAATCGCAACCCGGTCGCCCGGCTCGATCATCGCTTTACGGGCAGAATGGACACCCAGGCTATACAATTCAATTAAAGCCGCGTCCCGCATGGAAACCGAATCCGGGACCTTGAAGACTTTATCGGCGCCGGCAACGGCATACTCCGCAAATCCACCGTCATATTCGACACCCAAGAGCTTCAGGTGGCGGCAGACATTGTTCTGTCCATTTAAGCAGGCTGGGCACTGATGGCACCATATAATCGGATCCACCGTAACCCGATCACCGGGTTGAACGCTGGTAACGTCCACGCCCACCGATTGCACCACACCACAAAATTCATGGCCCAATATTCGGGGATAGACCACACGGTCTTTAAATTCGCCTAAATAGATATGCAGATCCGTACCGCAGATACCGGACCAGTTCACCCGAATCAAAACTTGTTGCTCGGCAGGTTTGGGGGTTGGAACCTCCTCAAAAACCAAATGCATATCGTTTTTTAAAACAGCGGCTTTCAATCCATATCCTCTCTATTGGTAATCAACGTGCCAGCCATCCTCCGTCAACCGCCAGCGTATAACCATTGATATAAGTGGATGCGTCTGATGCCAGAAATACGACCGCGCCTTTTAAATCATCGGGTTGGCCCCACCTTCCAGCCGGGATTCTGTCCAGAATCTGCCGGTTTCGAACCGGGTCTTCCTTAAGCGGCTGCGTCACTCTGGTAACCATATAGCCTGGCGCGATGGCGTTAACGTTAATATGGTGGGACGCCCACTCACAGGCCAATAATCGGGTTAGCCCCATGACGCCGCTTTTACTGGCTGTGTAGGAAGGCACCAATATCCCGCCCTGAAATGAGAGCAGGGAAGCAATATTAATGATTTTGCCCCCGGATTTTTGATCGACAAACTGACGGGCGGCTGCCTGAGAAAGAAAAAAAAGTGACTTCAGGTTGACATTCATGACATCATCCCAGTCATTTTCACCGAAATCGAGCGCCTTTTCCCGCCGCAAAATGCCGGCATTGTTCAATAGGATATCCAGGCGGCCAAATGCATCCACAGCCTCTTTGACGATATGTTTAAGCGGCGCAATACTGGTCAGATCTGCTTGGATTCCTTTAAATGTCTTGCCCAGGGATTCTATGTTATCTTTGATTTTTGGTTGTCCCTGGTTATAGACCCCTACAACATCTGCGCCAGCCTCAGCCAGCCCCAGAGCCATACCTTCACCCAGACCCGAACTGCAACCGGTTACCAGGGCCACTTTACCGGACAAATCGAACTGGTCAAGAATCATGCTTTACTCCTTCAGCATTGCGATAAGATCGCTTCATCGCTAATCAAGCGTGCCAACTTGGTTTCTGAATCTAAAACAGATATCCCAACTGCTGTAGCCACGCTGCGCCTTTGGGCATGCCATATAACGGCGTTTAAGGGCGCCGTGCGGCCGATACGCCATTCACATAAGATCCGTCATGGGTACCGCATCCATATCCGTAAAGGTCTGGTTCTCACCCACCATGCCCCAAATAAAGGTGTAATTGCTGGTACCGGCACCGGAATGGATCGACCAGCTGGGGGATAAAACGGCCTCTTCATTACGGACAACGATATGGCGCGTCTCCGTTGGTTCGCCCATAAAATGAAACACGACCTGCTCTTCAGACAAACCAAAATAAAAATACGCTTCCATGCGCCGCTGGTGGGTATGCACCGGCATGGTATTCCAGATCGACCCGGTTTCCAAGGTTGTCATGCCCATAACAAGCTGACAACTTTTAATGCCATCTGGATGAATGTATTTTCGAATGGTTCTTATATTGCTTTGGGCCATCTCCCCCAGTTCAACCGGTTCGGCTTCTTGAAAGGTTGCTCTGGTGTTTGGATAGGCGGTGTGTGCCGGGGCACAGTTAATATAAAACTTGGCCGGATTATTCTGATCGCTGCTCGAAAAAACCAGATCTTTGGCGCCCATGCCGATGTATAAGCCGTCTCTAAAATTCAAAGAAACATTCTCGCCATCAATGGTCACTATACCGGGACCGCCAATATTGAAAAGCCCCATCTCGCGCCGATCTAACAAATAGGGGGCGCCAATAATTTTTTCATCTACATCAATCGTGACGGGGCTTAATGGGCAGATGCCTCCCACTATGAGACGGTCAAAATAGCTGTAGATCAGTTTGAACCGATCCGGCTTAAACAATTCCTGAACTAAAAATTGTTCGCGCAGCTCATCTGTATCAAATAAAGCGGCATGTTCCGGGTGAACGGCGTTGCGTATTTCCATGCAATATCCTCCTGGTTTTAACAGAAATTGTGTCGGTTTCAGACGATTACCATTTTTAAAAATCGGTTAAATACTGCGGTTCAATCTTTAGCAGTCTGGCTACAATAGCCGTCGGTCCTTGTTTTATGCCTTGTAGCGTATGGTGCACGATTATAATGTTACCTTCCGGGGTAGCCTATTTTCTTTGATATCGCTAAAGCGGTCTCCATAACCCGGTCTTTCAGCTCCGTTTTAAGTAAGCGAAGCTTGACGCGGCTGACCGGTACCGAAATACTGATGGCCGCAACCACCTCGGCGCGCTGATCGTAAATGGGTGCGGCAACGCATTGGATGCCGATTTCATTCTCTTCCCCATCAATCGCATACCCGTTTTTACGAACCAGTTTAAGATGTTCCTTGAGTTTGCTGAAAACCGTAATGGTGTTGGCTGTTCTACGAGGCAAACCTGTTGCATTAATCAGTGCTGCCAACTCATCTTCATTTAGCGTCGCCAGCAACACTTTTCCGACGGCACTGCAATGCGCGGGTACACGCGACCCCAACATTGATCCCATTCGGAGGCCTGAGGGCTGCCCGATGGCTTCAACTTTGTCGATATAAAGCGCCTCGTTTTGGTCCAGAACAACCATATGCACGGTTTCCTTGGTGCGTTCGGAAAGGGCCACTAAAAAATGCCGGGCTTCGGTTCGGAAATCGATTTGGTTCAAAAGCCGATTGCCTAGTTCAACGAGTTTAAATCCAAGCTTGTATTTTTTGGTTTCGGTGTCCTGGCGGACATAATTGAGAAAAACGAGCGAAGATAAAAGTCGGTGGGTAGTGCCTTTAGATAAATTGACTTTTTGAGAAAGGTCACCGAGGCTGAGCCCTTGGGGGCAATCGCTGAGGGTATTTAAAATCATCGATACTCTTTCAATGGATTGAACAAGATTGCGAGGCTTAGCACCTTTCATTGCAGGATTTAAATCCATTACTAGCCCATCGATGGTTTCGTATTATGAAATGTTGTTTCGTATTATGTTATTATTTGGCTATTATTTTGTTAGAATTTTGTCAAGCGTTTTCCTCAAATTTTGAATCAGGGGCTAAATATCTAAAAAAGATTGATCAAGATAGGGGGTTGTGAATATGGTATTTTTCATATCTTTTTACGCTGACAAGTTTGCGGCGCATTAAACTGCCGGGTAAGCCCGCACGATCAAATTTCAGTTCACAGGCAGGGGGAAAGGGTAAGGTCATGCACAAAAAACTGATGTCCGCCGATGAGGCCGTAATGTTAGTTAAATCGGGGGCGACTATCTCGGTCTGCGGCATTTCAGGGGGTATCACACCCGACAAAGCAATGGCGGCATTGGGGCGGCGCTTCGCCGCGACGGGGCAGCCGAAAGATTTAACCATGGTATTGCCGGTGGCGGTGGGAGACGGCTATGACATATTGGGAATGGAGCACCTGGCCATGACGGGCATGGTGAAAAAGATCATCGCCGGGTCTTTCACTGTTGCCCGTTCCTCCGAAAACCCACCTAAAATATACGACATGATAATAAATAACAAAATAACCGCCTATAACATACCCATCGGTACGCTGATGCAGCTGCATCGCGAAATAGCAGCCGGGCGTCCTGGCATCATTACCGAAGTCGGCCTGGGCACTTTTTTAGATCCACGCCAAGAGGGTGGCAAAATGAATGCCCGCACCACCGAAGATTTTATTCAGCTCATTACCCTCAATGGAAAGGAATTTCTATTTTATCCGTCATTTCCCGTCGATGCAGCCATCATCCGGGGCACCTCCGCCGATGAAGACGGCAATATCACCATGGAACATGAATTTACCCTTTCAGGCGTTTTGGCAATGGCGATGGCGGCCCACAACTGCGGCGGAAAAGTAATCGCCCAGGTCAAACGGGTGGTAGCGCGCGAATCGCTCCACCCTCAGATGGTTCGTGTTCCAGGCATTTTGGTTGATGCGGTAGTCATTGACGAAGATCAAAAATTGACCACCGGCATACGCAATGATCCGTCGGCAAGCGGTGAAACGCGCATACCGTGGAAGTCTATTCAAACACCACCGTTGCAGGGCATCCGGCACGCCATCATCAATCGCGTGCTCTTTGAACTTAAACCCGGCGATGTAATCAATTTAGGTTTCGGCATTACCAGCAGCATTCCCCAAGTCGTGACAACCGAAGGCATTTTGGATCAACTCATATTTACCACGGAGCACGGGTGTATCGGCGGTTACCCTTATGACGGCATTCAGTTCGGGGGCGCCATCAATCCCCAGGCCCTCATCGACGGTCCAAGCCAATTCGATTTTCTCGACGGCGGCGGGCCGGATCTCGTCTGTTTATCGTTTGCCGAAATCGATCAGGCCGGCAATGTCAATGTCACGCGGCTCAAACAAATGCCGCATGTGCTTGCCGGAACCGGCGGCTTCAGCAATATTATCCATAAAGCCAAAAAACTGATTTTCTGCGGGACAATGACGGCCGGCGGTGTCAAATACGAAATAGCCAATGGCAGACTTACATTGGCTAAAGCGGGAAAATTCCGCAAAATCGTACCAGATGTCCAGCAGATAACCTTTAACGGGCAGCTGGCATTTCAAAAAGGTCAAAAAGTACTGTATGTCACCGATGTGGGCGTGTTTGACCTAACGGCACAAGGTTTACGGTTAATTGAAATCGCCCCCGGCTTAGATCTTAAAAAGGATATTCTTGCCCATATCGATTTTGAACTTAACATGGCCCCTGATCTCAAAACCACCAATCCGGCCGTCTACCAAAAACAATTAAATCTAAAAGCGCAACCGCCATGGAAACGCATAAATAATGGTTAAGACAAATCATCATTTACTAGAAACATTCGATTCAGAGGAGCTGTTTGATGTTATCCACTGAGGCTGAGGCATGCCGATCCCTGACCGACCAACAACGGACGTTGATGCAAAAGGCTCGAATATTTGCCCGGAAGGAAATTGCACCTCATGCTCAGGAATTGGATTGGACCGCGAAATTTGCCAACACCATATATAAAAAAATGGCACGGCAGGGACTGCTTGGAATAACCGTTCCCGCTAAGTGGGGCGGTGCCGAGTCCGACACATTGTCATATGCGTTGGTAATGGAAGAGTTGAGTAATGGCTATGCATCGATTGCCGATTTATGCGGATTGGTCGAATTGTGTGCAACGCTTTTAAACGAGTTGGGGACCGAAGCTCAAAAACAACGCTATTTGGTTCCGCTTCTAAAGGCACAGACTACCTGTTCGTTTGCACTGACCGAGCCGGATGCTGGATCTGATTTAGCGGCTTTAGCCGCCACAGCCGAAAAAAACTCGCGGGGGTTCATCTTAAATGGAAGCAAACATTTCATTCACAATGGCCCTATCTGTGATTTCGCATTGGTCCTGGCCCGTTCGCCCGCTGCGAAGGCAGATGATCGTGCCATGAGCATCTTTATCGTTGAATCCAGCTACCCCGGCTTTTCACGGGGCGTTAAAGAAAACAAAATGGGCCAGCGCGCTTCACAGCTTTCAAGTCTGTACTTCAAAGATTGTCAACTACCGCCCGATGCCGTTCTGGGAATAGATGGAGACGGTTTTAAACATATGATGGTGGTTCTGGAAAGGGGCCGTATCGGCATCGCCGCCCTTTCCCTGGGTCTCATGCGCTCCGCCTTGGAAAATGTTTTGAAGGATACGGCGGACAAAGACCGGGCAAATAGTGCCAAGGCCGATTCACAGACCGTGCAGTGGGCGATTGCCAATATGGCCACCGATATGTATGCCGCCCAGGCCATGATTGCCCAGGCCGCCCGCTTAAAGGATCAGGGTATACCCGCCAATACGCAGGCTTCCATGGCAAAACTGTTTGCATCGGAAGCTGCGGTTAAACATACCGGTATTGCCGTTCAAATCACCGGCATTCAAGGATACACCCAGGGCAATGTGCTCGAGCGACTATATCGGGATGCCAAGGTCACTCAAATCTATGAAGGCACCAGTGAAGTGCAGCGAATTATCATTGCCCGCAGTCTGCAACGAGGCGGATTGACACCGTAATCCTTATTTTTCGCCGTTACTTAAAAACACTCCGATAAATATGGAGACACATAGGTTTCTGCCGGAAGATTCAATCGAGGAATCATGGAATTTCAATTAACCAAAATTCAGAAAATGACGCGCCGGGCCATGCGAGAATTCGTTCGCCAAGAGGTTGTGCCTTTGGCGCAAGCGTTGGATGAAACATCCGAATTCCCATCGGCCAATTATCAGCAGGCTTTTGGGCTGGGTATTATGGACATGGCACTGCCGGAATCGATGGGCGGACTTGGTGAAGATTTTCTCGGTTTCATTATCGCACTTGATGAGTTTGCGTACGGGAATGCCGCTTTGGCCCACAGCATCAGTGTAACTGAGGCGGCCCTCCACCTGCTATATCAATATGGTACCCAAAAACAGCAGCAACGTTTCATCGCTCGCCTGCACGCCGGCGAAATCTTGGCAGCACTGCCTACCGAATTGTCTGATGTTGATAAAAGGTCCGTCGGATCATTGCGGGCCGAATTCGATGGAAACGGTTATCGATTAAACGGAAGCCTGCTGCAAGTCGCCCATGCCCCCATTGCCGATATCGCCATTGTATTTGCTGCCACAGCCAACACCACCCCTTCTGCTTTTATTGTGGACCGTCAAATGACGGGGTTCAAGGCAACCAGACATGACGCACTGATGGGTATGCGCAGTTTTCCGATGGGTCGTTTACAGCTAAACGATGTTCACGTTACCCATGATGACCTGCTGGGCGCTGAGGGCAATGGAGGCGCCATTTATGGTGAACTCCTGCGGCGCTCTGAGACGGCGATTGGTGCTATTGCAGTCGGAATCTCGCAAGCGGCTCTGGAGGAGGCGGTAAGACATTGTAAAGCCCGCGTTCAATTTGGCAAACCCCTTGCAAAAATGCAGGCCACCCAAAATAAAATTGCGGATATGGCTGCCGGTGTCGAGGCCGCGCGCTTGCTTGTCTACCAGGCTGCCTTTTATCTCGGGCAGCGTAGCCAATTAACAACCCAAACAGCCATTGCTAAAATAATCGCATCTGATCAGGCGGTTGCAGCTACCCAAGAGGCTGTGCAAATCCATGGCGGATACGGCTATATGAAAGATTATACCGTGGAAAGACTTTACCGCGATGCCGTGTTCACCCAGATTTATCCGACCACCAATGCAACCCAACGCAGCAATATTGCCCAGGCTACATATCGGACAATAAGGTAATTGGAGGCGACCGATGAAAACGAATAAAAACATAGATGCGATTGAAGTGGGACTTGCCGAAAGTTTTTCCAAAACAGTTTCGGAAACAGATGCCTATCTTTTTGCCGGTATTACCGGCGATTTCTATCCGCTGCACGTGGATGAGGAATTTGCCAAAACGACCCGCTTCAAAACCCGCATCGCCCACGGGGCAATGCTTGTGGGATTTGTATCGACGGTCATGGCCAAAATAAACGGCCACATCCCAGCCCCTGGCGGTGTTTCATATCACTATAATGTTAAATTTGTTGGACCGGTCATGTTTGGCGATACCATCACCACCACACTGACCGTGAGTGAAAAAAATCCAGCAAGAAACGAAATTATTCTGGACGCACAATGTAACAACCAGAAGGGTGACACCGTTTTAAAGGGACAAACGGTTATGAAAGTATTGAAGCCTGATTAAAAAGGGAATTTGTTAATCCCACAAGAAAAAGAGGATGTGTGATCTACCGCCACAATTCCATCAGTGCCCCGGTTTTACCGAATACCGGATCGCTGAGTGGTAATGCGACCCTCTTAATACGATCATCTGCGACAGGACGCTCTTGTGGGTTTCCGTAATTCATGTCCCAGGTTTGACCTTTAGGATAGGCACCAACCACTTTAAAATCGGACGATTGATCAATATTTTTATGTGCCACCCCGGCAGGAATGATAATGACATCACCTTGGTGGGCAGTAACCATCACACCCTGCGGCCCGCCTAATTGAGCCTTCACCCAGCCGGCGTAGACGCCAAGGGCTTCGTGGGCCGAACTGTGATAATGATGAAAATTAAATAAACCGTTACGCCACGATTGGCCCCAGCCGTTTTTGTGAAACAGCGCCTCAATACTCCCCGCCAAGCTAGTTGTATTAGCATTGAAAACCTTTTTAAAAAGGACCAATGGCAACACAGCATTATTGGGAAATATGCCATCATCCACTAATAAAAATGTCTCAATCCTCGGCTTATTGGTCGCCATTGGGACAGCCTCCGCAACTGCGGATCAAAAACATGTCTATGAGACTCTAAATAGGGTACACCGTTTAACCGTTAAAACATTTACTAAAACAGTG
>JASJAZ010000247.1 GCA_030066785.1 Desulfobacterales bacterium
CCGTTGCATGGCCGCTATGAACAAAGCATCGACCGCGAATCGGCCCATGAAATGCTGAATCAGCGGGCTGCGGCCGCCGAAGCCGAAGCCCAGAAACAAGCGCGTCAATCAACTGCAAACCAACCCGGCGGCGGATGGTGGGGTAGTTCGACGGGTCGTTCACACCGACGCCGTCAGTCTGTTGGTGAGGCCATGTTTAAAAGCGCCGCTAGATCCATCGGAAGTCAATTGGGCCGGCAGATTATCCGGGGTGTTTTAGGATCTTTGTTTGGTAAACGCTAAACATCTTGTGATGTTTTAAGATAGGGTGCAGAGCGGTGCGGTTATGTTTTACCCAAATGTAGTCCGAATGATTAACCTTGACATGAGTGTTTAGCTACTATACAGTATTGGCATGACTGAGACTGACATTCACACAATCCATAAAAAGTTTTTTAACATCGTCAAGCTTACGGTCGAACTGGAGAAAACACCGCGTCATTTCGGCACCGACGAGCTGTTGACCAGTACCGAGATTCGTTTGATTGAGGCCATTGGCGATAATGGTGAAACCGATAGTGTAACGGAATTGGCCAATTTGTTGGGCGTTACCAAAGGAGCTGTTTCCCAAAACCTTAAAAAGACTGAAAAACGGGGGCTTACGACCAAAGACGAAGATCCTGAAAACTTGTCACGGTCCATTGTCGGACTCACATCCAAAGGCAAAACCGCCTATTATGCCCACAAGCATTGGCATGAAACCATGGATGGCGGCTTCAAGTATTATTTTACTGAAATGAATCAGGCACAATTGGATTTTTTGCATGAAGTTCTGTCTAAAATCGAAACTTTTTTAAAAAGTGCCATGCAATAGTTTTTTTATCAAAAGTGTATAGTATCTATACTCTAAATCAAGGAGAACATAATGTCTGATAACACAGTTTCGCAACCAGCAGATGCGCACATTTGTCCGCATCAATTTGCCTTTATTTTGGACAACTTTATCCGCAAATTGGTGCAACGCCCTGCCAAGATATTGGGTGAATATTTACAGGAGGGGTATATGGCCATTGATGTGGGCTGCGGACCGGGCTTCTTTTCCATCGACATGGCGAAAATGGTTGGCCCCCACGGTAAAGTGATTGCAGCGGATCTGCAACCGAAAATGTTGGCGCGGGTCGCCCACAAAGCCATTAAACACGGGGTTGCCGACCGGCTAACCGTACACCAATGTGATACCGATCGGATCGGCATCGAACAGCAGGCGGATTTTATCCTGGCCTTTTATATGGTGCATGAAACGCCTAGTCCCCGCAAATTTTTTGAAGAAATGCAGTCCTTACTCAAACCAAGTGGTAAACTTCTGGTGGTTGAGCCTCGCATGCATGTCAAGCAAGCGGCGTTTGATATCATGGTATCAGACGCGCAAGCCAGTGGCTGGCAGGCGATCGATTTTCCCAAAGGCAAAGGTGGGCGTGCCGTTGTGTTTGTGCTCAAAAATGCTGCATGATGCATATGATAATTATTATAATGAAGACAGATTAAGCAGAATAAAAATTGAACCATGCGAAATTTACTGTTTTAAGTAAAAGATCTCTGACCCTCGTTTTTTGGCCCTTTCATTTTGACAACAAGCGTGACTCATGCCAAGTAACTTGCACAGACAAGCTCAATCAATTCATGTGATCGGAGGAAGCAATACCATGTCGACTTTAACAGACCGAATGATTCGCGCGGCCAAGTTGGATGTTCATCTGTATGAAGAGGTCGAGGCAGATAAACAAGCCTTTGGCCAGGCCATGGGGGTGGTTGTTTTGGCCAGCTTAGCCGCCGGCATCGGCAATGCCGGCCAGACCGGGGTTAGCGGTCTTTTTATGGGAACCGTGATTGCCCTGATCGGCTGGTTCGTCTGGGCCTATATTACCTATTTTGTGGGTACCAGACTTTTGCCGGAGCCCCAAACCAGGGCCGACTATGGTGAGCTTTTGCGCACTATCGGTTTTTCCAGCGCGCCGGGTGTGCTGCGTATTCTGGCCATTATTCCTTTATTGGGACCCATCATATTCTTTCTTTGCAGCATATGGATGTTGATAGCCATGGTCATTGCCGTCCGGCAAGCCCTTGATTACAGCAGCACCTGGAGAGCTGTGGGCGTATGTTTCATCGGCTGGATTATACAAATGGTGTTATTCGGAATCGTCGTTGCTCTGTTTGGGGGATTTGAATCTGCTCCGACCTAAAGCAGCGGATAATAATATAGGCGTTTTATAGTTTAATATAAGTCCCAGTAATTGCACCTTCATCGATAGCAGCAAATTTAAATGTTACCAAATATTAGTTGGGGTGATATTAAAATGTAGCACATTTCACCCAGTGCCCCCCTTTACTACTTGATTCAATCGCGGCGGCAATAAATTGAATACCCGCCAAACCATCCGCGGATGTTGGGAAATGCAGCGCCAGTGGATTGGCCTGCTTGCCACTGCGACGTGCAGCAATCGCTTCGGCTGCATCCGAATAAATATTGGCAAATCCTTCTGGAAAGCCTTCGGGGTGGCCTGCCACCATTCTTAAGGAATGGGCGGCCAGGGGCAGTGTTCCGGGTCCGTTGGGTGTCCGGATCTGAGCAGGGGCAGAAAGCGGCTTAAACGTCAGAATTTGAGGTATTTCTTGCATCCATTCAAGGGTACCTTTAGTTCCCGAAATTCTTATACCAAGACCGTTTTCAACACCTGCCGCTGCCTGGGTTACCCAAAAAACTCCTCGAGCACCATTATTAAACCGCAAGAGCGCGCCGGCGAAGTCGTGAAATTGACGCTTGGGCACAATACTGCCGACTTCGGCCGCGATTTCCTCGATTTCAAGTCCTGAGATAAACCGCACCAGGTTGTGGGCATGCGATCCGATGTCTCCCATCACCAGAGATGGACCACTTTTTTCAGGATCATGGCGCCATGGAATGTCGCCGGAAGGATCGGGATCATTTTCATCCGCTCGGCCGCCTTGAACGTATTCTACCTGTATCAAACGAATAGTGCCGATTTCATCTGCTTGCACCATGGCCTTGGCCTGGCGCACCATCGCATAACCGGTATAGTTATGCGTCAAACAGAAAATAAGGCCGGTCTCTTTCACTTTTTGATGTACAGTCTGAGCCTCTGCCACCGTATTGGTCATGGGCTTGTCACAGATTACATCAAAGCCTCGGGCGAGCGATGCCAAGACATATTCACAGTGCGAATCGTTGGGGGTCATAATGGCAACGACATCAGCACCATCTTTGCGGACTGCCTCCGCATCAAGCATTTCGGTTACGCTTGAATAAATACGATCGCTGCAAATACCGATCTCACCGGCAATTTTTTTGGCCTTTACAGGTTTTGAAGAAAGAATACCGGTAACAATTTCATAGCGATCATCAATGCGAGACGCCAGGCGATGCATGCCGCCGATAAAGGAATCCGGTCCGCCACCGATGACCGCCAGGCGAAGTTTTCTGCCAAGCATCGCTATTACAGGGTTAGAACTCATGTCATCACCTCATTCGTAAACAGTATAATAAGTTTATCGGATGCACCGTCATCCCAAAAAGCGGTAATTACTAACGCCCGGCTATGCTTCCTTTGCTTTGGTATTAAATACCGTCAATCGGTGTTTAAAATATTGCTAACCAAACAGACACAAAAGGTCAAACGAAGTTTTACTCCCTTTATGCTGCCCGGTGCTAGCGCATCTCTGAAATCGCTCTGCTAATGATTGCGGGGCAGGCGGCAGTGATTATGTTGAGCTTGTCAAACTATCAATACTGAAAGGAATATTCTATGCTGAGAGAAATTCAAATAGCTATTGATAAACTTGATGAAAAGCGCCAGGCTCTGATCACAGCCGTGCAGTCGGTCAGTGAAGATCAACTTACGTATAAATTAGGGCCGGACAAATGGTCGCTCCTGCAAGAGTTGCAACATGTTATATGGGCGGAACGTGGCATGCGGCTTTCGGAAGAAGAATTGCGTGACAACCCCGTGCGCGAGCATCTCAGGCCAGGCGAATTGGTCGATGTTGTTAAAAATATTTTAGAAAATGACGTGCCGGTGGACGTGCCTGATCCCAGTTTAGAGCCGGATGGTAACACATCACTACCGGAACTGTTAAAACTCTGGGAGCAGGAGCGGCAATTGTTTTGGGCGTTGCTCGAAACGGTCAATTCCGAAAATGTCGATAAGGTGATTTTCAGCCATCCCGCCGCCGGCCCGCTTACCCCCCTGCAAACCCTTGAGTTGGCATTGGCCCATCTTGATAACCATCAACGCAGGATCAATAACCGCTTAGCAGATAGGAAGTAGAAATATTATAGTGGTAATACAGGCGGTGAGTTGGCGCGGGGGAATGATTCAATCAAAAAACGGTCAGCGTGCCTGCATCGGGTCATGGCGACTTTCCCGGGCGGCTTCCTCCGGATTGATCTGCCAGGTAATGAATGGCGATAGAACGTACAGCAGCATATATCCAAGGCAAATTTGACCGAAAAAGGGGGAGAAAATGGCAAATACTAGCAGGGCGAGGTTGGCTCGGCCAAACCAGGGATGGCGGCTCATGGAGCGGCCCAGGTGGATGTAGCGGATTGCATAGACGTTCATAATCACGGCGGCAAAAACCATGGTGCCGGTGGCAAAGAATCCCCAAAAGACAATCAGGTTGGAAGATTGTGCTATGGCTTGATCGTAAACAACCAGAGGCGCCAAAACCAACAGAGCCGCCGCCGGTGTGGGTAGGCCTTTGAAAAAACCCGGAATGGGGTGTTTGTCCAATGTAAAATAAACCAGCCGGCAGATACCCATAAGAGCATAAAAAGTAGCAATCCAGCCCACCGGAAGGGTTTCAAACCATCCCTGTCCCAATTCGCCGACGGCGATATAAAAGATCCAGGCGGGCACGATACAGAAACTGATCGCATCGGCAAAATCATCCATCAGATTGCCTAAATTGATTTTCTTGTGCGGCAGCGCATCAGGCAACGGTTCGGTCAGCCCCAGTCGGCGGGCTAGTGCGCCATCTAATTTGTCAAAAGTAGCCGCACCGATCATCATCAGGTATGATTCACGCAAGCGGCCCTGATAGGCAAAAAATACGGCAATGACGCCCATCATGGCGTTCATGACAGTTAGAGCATTAGGAAAAATTGAAAGAATTTTACGTCTCAGGCCCTGATTTCCCAAGCACAATTCATCCAGACAGGCGGTACCGTATTTGCGGCAAAGCCCGGCGATGGAGCCAAAATTGATGATTAAGAATAAGATTTCAATAAAGAAAAGAACTCTTAGAGGAACATTGCCCATCCAGGAAATCCAGAAATAGATCCACGAAGGGGGGCCTTCGGGCACATAAAACGCATGGGCGTAGAGCAGTGCGCTAACCGGGGCTGCCACAATCGTGCGCAGTCGGTTATACTCACTGCTTTCGGGCTCTTTGCCTTGGCGAATGGCAAATCCGCGCATGAAATTTGCGAAATTATCCCGGATAAGGACGGTGACGCATAGAATCAGCACAAAAATGGCATGCACTAGCTGGCCACGGGTGGGATCCGTGGATAATACCAATAAGCGCCACATCATTCCTGCGGTGATAACCGGAAAAATAATCGAATAGACCAGCTTGTCCATGAGCCGATCGGCTAAGTGCCCCAGCGGTTCATCGGGCCTGAAGCGGGCCGCAAACCATCCGTCCACTAAATCGAAGGTCATGGACAGGAACAAAAAGGAAACCCCAAGCGTGTAGATCGCCGGATTGCGGCCCCACATGACCGCCAAGGCGCAAATCATGCCTCCGAAAACGAGTACGGGACGACTGTAAACGAGGACAGCGGCCAATCGGGCCGGCAGTTGGGTTGGAGCGGGCATCGCTAAATGTCCGTTTTTAGTGAAAAATATTCAAAAGGCCCAACCACTTTTCGATCGAACCCAATGGTGGTTATTGTCAAAATTCACGGTTTGAGGCCGTAATAGGCAATCATAATTGTTTTGATGACCGTGTGTCAAGCTATAGGACTAAATTGGAGCCTTGCGTCAATTATCTGTTTATAAAGCGATATCCGATATTAGTAAAATGGTA
>JASJAZ010000059.1 GCA_030066785.1 Desulfobacterales bacterium
ATATTTTTTTTGGCTTCATCGATCAGATATTGAGAAATTTGGGGCTGAACATGATGAAGCGCAATATGTAATGGCTCAATTATTTCCGATTGTGCAACGGCATAATTAACTGCTTGTTTGGCCTGGATCGATTCATCAACAGCGATGACCACTTTCTTATCCATGGTCTGCTCCTAGTAAACATATTATGAACGCGATTTAAAACACCCAAATAATAAACACAATATTTTCGTAAATCAATCAATTTACAAACCTTTGCAAGGTTTGTTGCCTATACGAAACACGCGAGGAACACAGTAGCTTGTTTTTTGAAAAGGTGAGTAAAAGCTTGCCCATGAAGGGATCTAGGTATACAGCATTTTGAATAAAAAAAGTGCCGAATTTTCAGCATGTGATTTTAGGGATGTAGACTCAGTTTTGTAAAGCGCCTTGAATGCGCATGTACTCCCCAATATTATCCATGGTCAGAAGTCCTACTAAACGGCCATTTCTTACGACCGGTAAAGTGTGACAATTGCAATCTTTGAGCTTTTCAAAAGCGGATTCCAGCATCTCCAAAGAATCCACCGTAACAAATTCTTTCTGGATAGCCGATGTGACGGTGGGGTGCTGGTCACGTTGCGATAAAGCTTTTAAAAGGTCGGTTTGAGTCAAAACACCCTCGATGTGGCCATTGTCGACCACAGGAAAATCTTTTTGGTTACCGGCTATCGTCAGTTCCACAGCACGTTCCAGATTATCGTTGCGCTGAAGCGTCTTGAAATCTGTCAGCATGGCCTGCTGCACCGGAATGCCACCCACGGCAGATTTGAGTTGGGCGGCCCCCGATTCCTGGGCAGCACCAATCCACACGAACAAAGCAATCAAAAGCAACAGAGGGTTGTAAAAAATGCCGATAAAACCAAATAAGACCGCGATCCCCTGACCGATGTTGGCCGCGATCTGGGTAGCGCGCGCGTAATCCTTGCGGGTTGCCAAAAGAGCCCGCAGCACACGGCCACCATCCATGGGAAACGCCGGAATCATGTTAAATATCACCAAGAAAATATTGACGGCCATGATACGTTCCAAAAATGGCCCACCAGTGACTGTCAACACCTGCAACGGTTCCAGTGAGGCGGTTACTTTTAGCCACATGAAGAGCGCGATGGCTATGGCGACATTTACGGCCGGCCCGGCCAGCGCAACCCACAGCTCTTGTATTGGATGGTCGGTATTTTTTGTAAGCGCGCAACGCCGCCAATCGGCAGCAAAATAATGTCGCGTGTTTGAATGCCATATCGCCTAGCTGTCAGTGCATGGCCAAATTCATGCAACACAACGCACAGAAAAATCACCAGAATAAAGGTCACACCGGCAATCACAGCGGCGACACTTTGTCCCTGTCGCCAATGAACCAGAGCCACCCAACTGATTAATAAAAGGAAGGTGAAATGCATGAAAACGTCAATGCCTGCGAACCGACCAATCTTGAATGACCATTTCATTTTAAGTAATTCTCCAATTTGTTATTTGGAAACAAGATGACACAGAAAAAATTTGCTGTTCGCCTGTGACCAGCTTTTTATATGGTATCTTAATGCAAGTCTAATACGATTCAATGTGAATATAATGGTAGGTTTATGGTAGCTTAAACCTATTATTTTTTTATCCGGCAGTTCCAAAAACATATACTGGCAGCCGATGGAACTAAAATTGTCCTTCTAAATCCGCTCATGCATTGACATTTAGAAATACATGACAATCATATTTCTTAGACAATTTAGTTGAATGTTCTTGCAAGATTCTACTTGAAAGGAGATCGTAAAATGAAATATGATTTTACACAAATAATTGGGACTGCATTGGTTGTGGCGGTATTGGCATATCCTACTCTGAGAGTTGTACGACATATAGCCGAAGCCATGTAATGCTAACCCATCCAAAAATTTTTTTTCAATAAAAGCCCGTATAACAACTTTTAATCCATAAGACACATAGACATTTGACTCGGTAGCATCGAATTAAACTCAAATAGATTTAACCGGAAAACGGCCCTTGCAGACAAACGTTTTCCGGTTTTTTCGTTGGAATCGGGTGTCTAATGGTCGTCCCCAGAAAACGTGTCCAGCATGATTTTTACATTGAAGAACACGAATATCACATGGCGCTTTTTAAATAAGCTTGGCTTGAAGTGCACACAATGTTAAACGGCATTTTTAAGTCTAGATGCTTCTAAATATTCGTTCTCATATTTGCGTTTTATCCTTCATGAGTTACATTTCAGGTTAAAAACATTATATAAACTCTCTTTCCAAACATTGACAGCCTCTTTGCATGACGAATAAGTCATACTTAAACCTCTAAAATTCGTGGCTCATGTAACTCGATTTAACCGAGAGGATTAAAAGATGCAAACAATACCACGCATAAAACTACTTTTGCTTTCTATCATATTCTTGTTTGGTGTGATTGAAACCTCCCTTGCCTCCCCAAGCGATAAGATCATCAGACAAACCATCGAGCGTCAAGCGTTTGATACATTTAAAATAAGACTGAAAAACGTTAACATCGCCGTGGAGAACGGATATGTTGTGTTATACGGTTCTGTAAACAAGTACATCCAAAAAATGATTTACGAAAAAATAGCCTGGAAAACCGAAGGTGTCATTGAAGTTGAAAACGAAATTCGGGTGATACCTATTTTATCGCAAACTGATGCTGATATCGAGCGCAACATCAAAAACATTATTAAAACGCATCGTCAATTTCAGGGAGTGAAAATCAATGTCGCCGTAAAATCCGGCGCTGTGGCTGTTCGCATCACGCTGGATCATCCTGCAGACGTTTTTTTTCTCAAAAATAGAATTGCTGAAATCGACGGTGTGATTTCGATAAATATCACTGCGAAATTCATAACTTAACAACCCGTTTGCGCAGTATAAATATTCTGTCTATCAAAAACTAAAGAAAATTTATGATGGCGCAGGGTACAACGAGATTTAAAAGATCGGAAAGATACTCATGAAACTAATCCGAAACATAGCCAGTGTCGTACTAACCATTGTTATTTGCGCAACCTATCTTTCAGCCCAGCCATATATCACTCAGGAAGATGTACCGGCTGAGGGTGGCTTTCGCTCTAAAGTCCTGGTACAGGGGTTGGAGCATCCTTGGGGAATGGCTTGGCTGCCCAATGGCGACATTCTGGTAACCGAGCGGCCTGGGCGTCTGCGCCGCGTGCAAAACGGCCAGCTGACTGCACAGCCGATTTCCGGCATCCCGGAAGTTTTTAATTCCGGCCAAGGTGGACTGCTAGACATCCGTCTTCATCCTCAATTTGGGGAGAATCGCAAAATCTATTTCACTTATGCCCATGGAAACTCAAATGCCAACCGCACCCGCGTGGCAACCGCCATTCTTAACAACAATCGTCTTGAAAAATGGCAGGTGATTTTTGAAGTGGCGATGGACAAATCCGGTGGTCAACATTTCGGTTCACGCTTGCTGTGGCTGCCGGATAGGACCCTTTTGGTTTCTATCGGGGATGGGGGTAATCCACCGGTCCGATTGGCAGGTGATTGGATTCGCAATCAGGCACAGAATCGCAGCAGCCATTTAGGGAAAATTCTACGTTTAAACGAGGACGGCTCGGTGCCGCGCGACAATCCTTTTGTAGCATCGGCCGCTGCCACGCCAGCTGTGTATAGTTACGGCCATCGTAACATACAAGGACTGGCATATGACTCACGGCGGTCGATAGTATGGGCATCTGAGCACGGTGCCTTGGGCGGCGATGAGTTGAATCGGATTCAAGCAGGTCAGAATTATGGCTGGCCGGCAGCTACATTTAGTCGCGAATATGTCGGCGGGTTCAAAATATCGCCCCATACGTCGAAGCCAGACATGGCTGATCCTAAAGTCGTATGGATGACAGCCATTGCGCCATCGGGTCTTTTGATTTATTCCGGCAACCGATTTGAACAATGGAAAGGCGATATTTTTGCGGGCGGTTTGAAATCTCAGGACATTCGGCGTATCGACTTAGATGAGGCTGGCAAGGTGATGGGGCAGTCTGCTCTGCGTATCGGGCAACGGGTCAGAGATGTTCGTCAGGGTCCGGACGGGCTGCTGTATGTTCTTACCGATGAATCCAACGGCAGTCTTATCCGTTTGGAGCCGGTCGACGATGAAACCTCGCCCCGTTCCCCGTAAATATGTGTGGCTGTTGCAAGTATATACTCTGCAGTAACCAATCGCTTGGTCCGCGTTGTCACCAAAATTATCTAAAAAACTTTTTAATGAATTTGATTTCTTCTTTCACAGATTCTAATGAGTTTGGCGACATGTCTTCCTCAATCACAATCGGCACTTCCAAGTATTTAATCGGTTGGATCGAAAACAAAAAGGCCTTGGATACCTTACGTAACGATTGATGATCTTTTTTGCGATAATGTCCGCTGAAATGGATCTGTGATATTTTCTCCGGAAAAGCATCTATCAACTTACGCGTTTCATATTTAGACCAAGAATAGGCATGGGAGACATCCAGGCAAAACCTGCATTGGGGATGCCGCTCAAAAATGGCCTGCAAATCTGGTGTTGATATACTACTCTTGCGGGGAAGATTTTCAACCGAAATATTAACATTACATGTGTTAAGCAGACCCGAGTTAAACAATTTCCATTCCGGATGAACGATGACATTTTTAGCCATCAGATCATGATACATCTTTAAAATAATTTCGATCTGATCTGCCACCTCCGCTTCATTTCCAGAATCTTCATATAAGCGGAACGGTGCGTGAATGGTAACGTAGTCTAAGCTTTGAAGCCAGCGTTTATTGGGCTCTGATGGCTTAAATGCGTAAAGTTCTTTCTTGGTGGCAAAGGTTAACTCCACTCCAGAAATATCCAGCTTTTTAATATCGTCTAATAAAACATTACGGTTTGGCGAGTTATGCCATCGCCAGATGTTTCCCAATGCAAAACTGAACTTCGGTTTCATGTAAACGGCATCTTTTAAAGGATTGGCTTATCGCGTTCGGTTATTTCTCATATTCCAGTATTGGTTCAGCGCTGAATCACCTTGGAAAGTGTAATTGGCCGGGGATTAAATATTTACCTATATATAATGGTAGGATATGTTCAAAACTGGAAATGGCAGGGTTGGTATCCGTGACAAGAATGAAAATGCCGGCGACATGGCTACTGCCGAACTAATTCGTTTTCCACTCACGGATACCACGACACTGGAAACGCCCAACTTTTATTCCATCATACTTTTAACTTAAGCGATTCTCCCGAAAAGCGGTAATGTATTCCTGACAAAATTCATCCTCACCGGCCAGCGCCGTGGCAGCCGTGATACAGGCCATCATTTTTTGATCCAGTGGATTGACGATGGCACCATCCAGGCCCTTGGCGATGGCCATAACCATGAACGTTTGATTTAATAATTTTCTTTCCGGCAGCCCGTAGGATATATTTGACAAACCGCAGGCCGTGTGAATCCCCGCAAAATTGGCTTTGATCTGTTCCACCGCGTTAATAAACTCCATTCCGAATTTGTCGTTTACGGAAAGGGGCTGCACTAGCGGATCGACAAAAATATTTTCGATTTTTACATTGTTTTGTATCAAACCGTTGATCAGCTTATCAGCAATTTTCAATCGATCCTCCACACTTTCCGGCATGCCCTCGTCGCTCATGCAAAGCGCCACCACTTTTAAATCTGTTCCGGCAACAATGGGAAGCAGATTCTCGTAACGATCCTTTTCCAAAGAAATTGAATTAATCATGGCGGTGCCTTGATGGATTTCAAGGGATGCTTCAATGGCTTGGGGAGCCGGACTATCAATGGCACACGGTTTATCCGTCGCAGCTTGGACGCTTTCAACCAGCCAGCGCAGGTATTCCACTTCTTTTTTGACAAAAATACCGGCATTCACATCAATATAGTCGGCACCAGCTTCCGCCTGGTCTTTGGCCAGTTTTTTAATGGCGTTGGCATCCTGGGCTTCTATGGCAGCGGCAACGGCTTTGCGACTGGCATTAATCAATTCTCCGATAATGATCATCCTATTCTCCTTTTAAACTACAGCACTATCAGGGCTACTTCTAGTAAAGAGGGCTGTGTTCAAGCCCTTTATAATGGCTACGAATCGATTTCTTTGATAAACTTTTCGGCCCACAGCATGTTCAGCTCTGCCAAGCGGCCTCGCGTCGGTATGCCGGCATCATTCCAGCCCAGCATTTGAAAATATACTTCGCGTGCATCGGCATGTTCGCTTGCGTCTACTGTGACACCCTTTAACGGTCCGCTTGAGGGCGCTGTGTTGAACCTGGCGGGCAGGACATCATCATCGATGGTAAAACCTTCTCTTAAGTTAAAAATCCGTGACAGCGTTATGCCCCTTTCAACGGTCTTCATCAATCGCCAATGACTCATTTTCATACCGGTGATGTTTTCAATCAACTCGATAAGCTGTTTTTTCGTATAGGGTATAAAGGCACACATTCCCAGGTAGTTGCCTACCTGTCGCCAAATGCCCATGTGATACAACATCCGGGCTTTGCGTGGACTCATTTCCAAATTGGAAACATCCTCGGCGACATCAATCTCATCCCAGGACTTAAGGTTGGCACTGACCTTTTCATCATGAATCCCCGAAACGTGATCGGGCCCCGCCGCATGCACACTGTAATGCAGCGCCATGCCTTGTTTATATCTGGGCTCATGCATGCCGATTTCACTTCCCTTTACATGCATGGCATATTCAGATGAACCTTTGCCGATTTTTTCGGCCGCGATTTTTGTCCCCTCGCCAAGTAATCTTCCCAGATGGCCTTCACGCTTGCCGATTTTTTCGGTGAGTGCAACCATCGCTTCCGCGTTGCCAAAATTCAGCTCCAAACCATCGGTGTCGGCGGTACTTAAAATGCCTTTTTCAAAAAGCTCCATGGCAAAAGATATGGATACTCCGGTGGAGATGGTATCGATGCTGAAACGGTTACACAGTTCATTGGCTTTAATAAGAGCCTCTAAATTATCAACGCCGCAATTGCATCCCAGTGCCACCAGGGTTTCATATTGGGGGGCACCGTAAATGGGATCAGCAGTCCATGGCTTTTCTAGCTTAACACTTCTTTTGCAGTGAAGGGGACAACTAAAACAGGTTGGCCGTTTAACGATGTATTCTTTGTTAAACATTTCCTGAACGGCAATTTGGCCGATAGTTGGAAACTCGCCCCCTTTAAAGTTGTTAATCGGCATGTTACCCGTTTTTTCATATTGCACCATGGTCGGACCCGTGCCCCATTTCCAGGGAAATTCGGTAATGTTTTTGTAATTGGCCGTCATCCATTTGGCGAGTTCTTTGACTTTCGCTTGGTCCGCTGCCTCGGGGTCAATATCACCTTTCAAAGCAATCAGCTTGAGGTTTTTGGAGCCCATGACAGCGCCCATGCCAGTGCGTCCACACGAATGCATAATATCATTTTGAATGGATGCATACCTTACTAAATTTTCACCGCCGGGACCGATGGCCGCTGTGCGGACATTCTTCAAATCGATTTCTTCCTGAACTTTGATGACCGCTTCGCCAACGTCAAGTCCCCATAAATGCTGGGCGTCGCGAATTTCGACTTTATCGTTATGGGCCATTATATACACCGGTGTGGCAGCCTGGCCCTCAACAATCAATGCATCAAACCCGCATTTTCTGAGTTCAGCGCCCCAAAACCCGCCGGCTTCACTTTCACCATAAGTATTGGTCAACGGTGACTTTGATCCCACCACATTGCGGCCGCTGCCAGGTACCCGATGGCCGGTGATCGGACCCAGAGCAAACACCAGTTTATTTTCAGCACCCAAGGGGTCGGTGTGCTTTTTTAGCTCGTTGAGCAGCGTGTGAATAATAAATCCGGTACCGCCCAGAAAATTTTTGTACAGCTCCTCACGGGGCTGTTCCTGAGAGATGTTGCCGGTGGTAAGGTTGATTCGAAGTATTTTATTGGCGTATCCTTGCATTGTTCATTCCTATCTTTTAAGTCAATGATTCAGTAGTATTTAATTTTCGGAATACTGCTTGTATGTCTCAATGTATTCCTTGATGCCATCTTCAATCGAATATTTTGGTTCGTAGCCCAACTCTTTTTGAGCCAGCGAAATATCGATCTTGCCCCTTTTGGCCATATCCTTTTCTTCAAAGGCGCTTAACTCCGGTTCAATGGTAATCGAGGCACCGGGAATAAGCTTGGTGACAATTTCGGCTACATCAGTTCCGGAATACAACTGTCCGCTAGTGGTCAGGTAAGTTCGGCTGACAAGATCCGAATCATCGGCTTCAAGTGCACAGATGACGCCGTCTACCGAATCTTTTACATAGGTATAGTCGCGGGTGAGGTTTCCACCGGTTTTAAATACGGTTGGAGCATTTTGCAGCGAATTTTCAATCATATCCTTGATAAACATGGAATAGCGCATGCCATAGCCGTAAACGCCGGAAAACCGCACAGACACATAGCTGACGTTGTTGTTTTCGCAGTAAGCTTGCCCGATCATTTCCGACGCCGCCTTAGAGGAGCCGTAATGGCTGCCGTGCCCGGCACCGAGGATAAACATCGGATGATTTTCATCCATCGGTTCGAATTGCTTTTTCGGATACACGCCAATACTGCTGATATTGACTACCCTGCTCATTTTCAACAATCTTGCCGCTTCAAGGATGTTGATGGTGCCAAAGACATTGGCCTGGTAGGTAAAATAGGGCCTTCTGTTGGATTCCGCCGGATCAAAAAATGCGGCCATGTGCACGATTTTATCTACCCCCGTATCCTGGGCAACGGCCATTACATCCGGCAGGTCTAAAATACTGCCCCTTTGAAAACTGATATTCTCCGCGTTATCACTGTCATCTAAAAACCTCTGTAATACCGGACTGGGAGGCGCAAGATCGTAGTTGATGACCCTGTTACCTTGTTCGGCCAGTTTTTTCATTAGATAAATGCCGATAAATCCTGAACCGCCGGTCACTAAGACACACTTATTACTCATTTTTTTCTCCTGTTTGATCGAAATATTAAGATTATGACATTATTGTATCACCACATCACAGTTTAACTTTTTCAGCATGGTGTTGAGCATCTCAATCGTTCCGGTATCGAGCTCAATGCCTTCGCTTTGACTTCGGGCTTCATTTTCGTTCTCGATTTCTCCGGGAAGATAAATCTTGGAAACACTCTCGGCGCATTTAATATCTTTGATATCAACCATGTATTTGCCGATCAGGTTTTTTAACAAGGTTGGATCAATTATTTCCTTGGGATTAATTGTCAGAAAAAACGCGCCGACGCCTGTGGTCCCCACAAGTTTATGAAATGTCTTAACATCCTTGCTATACTTGGAGCCTGAAATGAGGCCGCATAGAAGATCGACCATGATTGCCAAGGCTACTCCCTTAGGCCCGCCAATGGGCATGAGACATCCCTTCAAGGCTTCGGCCGGGTCTTCCGTGGGTTCGCCATCCGGCCCAAAGGCCCATGTGGGCGGAATCGGTTTGTTAAGCCGTTCGGCTTCGCGGATCTTGCCGCGGGCAACATTGCTGACCGATAAATCCATTACCAACGGAAATTCGGTATCGGTTGGAAACGCAATGGAAATCGGGTTTGATCCCAATACCGGTTCCATGCCGCCCCATAAACTAATTGAGGCGGCGGCGTTACACGCGCAAATGCCGATCATGTCCTTGGCTGCCGCCATCATGGTGTAATGTGATAGAAATCCAATATTGTTGGTATTGCGCACAAAGGCAATTCCTACCCCAAATTCATCGGCGTGTTTGAGCGACAAATCCATGGCCATTGTCCCCGCAACCTGGCCAAAACCATTATGGCCGTCAATCAGCGCCATCGCCTGCGACTGTTTAATGACAGATGCCTGCGTGGGTATGTCCATCATCTTGGCCTTGATGCGTTCGGAAATCATTTTTAGATATTTCACACCATGGCTATGAATTCCGCGCATATTCGCCCGCACCAGACTGTCGGATACCTGTCGGGCCTCGGATTCATCTGCGCCTAATTTGGAAAGAATCGCAAAACAGGCATCATGCAGTTTTTCATAAGTTATTTGCATTTGTGTATTAATCCTCTTGCATTCCCAATGCATCAAAAATTTTATCTAACTTGTTCAATTCTACACTGGTTTTTCCGGTTTTCAGCAATTCGGCTTTCTGAATCTCTTTTTCCACCCGTTTTGCGGAACTCGCATAAATCTCATCACACTTTGATCGATCAACGATCACCATGCCATCATCATCACCCAAAACAATATCGCCGGGATTCACAACCGTGCCGCCAAATATGATAGGGTGGTTAATGAGGCCAAGGGTGTTTTTGACCGTTCCCGTGATGGAGAAACCACGACAAAAAACAGGAAATCCGGACTCAATAATTTCTTCTGAGTCTCTGATACAACCATCAATGGCAAGCCCACCTAGTTTTCTGGCAATGGCCGAGGTCGTCATCAGATCGCCCCAGTAACCCGCCTGGTAGTATTGACCGGTGGTGGTGATCAGAATATCGCCCGGGGATGCTTTTTGTAATGCTTTGTGCAGCATCAAATTATCCTTGGGATGACATTGCACCGTAAAAGCGGGGCCGCAAATTTTGAGACCACGCCGGAGCGGTTTTATCAGGCTGTCAACTTGGCCCTTGCGACCTGATGCTTCGTAAACCGTGGCCACGGCGATCTTTCTAAAATTATCGATGGCTTCTTGTGGCGGGCGATCAAATTTGGTTATCACATGAATCATTGTTTCGTTTTCCTTCCATATTCATTTAATTTGCTCATTCAATTCGACATAAACTTCTCGACATGTCGGTTATTCTGCCTCCATAAACTCTTTTGCTTTGATGACACCTTCTCCGGCATCTTCGCAATACGCGTCTGCACCGATTTCGGTTGCGAAGTTTTCGGTAACGGCCGCTCCGCCAACCAGGACCTTTACCTTATCTCTCAAACCCTTGGTTTCCAGCAATTGGATGACCTTTTCCATCTGCTCCAGGGTGGTGGTTAAAATGGCCGACATGCCGATGAGTTGGGCACCATTTTCCACGGCATGGATGTATTTTTCGGCGGGACAGTCAACGCCTAAATCGATCACCTCGAATCCCGATCCCTGGAGCATGGTGATAACAATGTTTTTACCGATATCGTGCAGATCGCCTTTTACCGTTCCGATGGCAAATACGCCCGAACTCTTTACATCGGCAGCACTGGCCAGAATTGGATTGAGAACTTCAAGCGCCTCTTTCATGGCCTTGGCAGACATCATCATCTCCGGTATGAATATCTTGCCGGCCGAAAAACGCCGGCCGACCTCATCAAGGGCGGGAATCATCACTTCCTGAAGCATCCACTGTGGATCAACATCATCCGCTACGGCTGTCTCCACCAGTGACTGGATCGATCGGAAATTTCCTTGGATCAGTGCGGTTTGCAATTCTAACAGATTCGGAGACAATTCATCCTTTTCTTCCGCAACCGCTGCTTGCGTTGCTGCCGGCTCTGCTGGTGCTGCCTTGGTCGGATCTTTGATCTTGTATGATGCATGCCACACCTTGGTTGACAGCGTACCCACTTGATCCCGCTTCCCATACTTTTCACAAGCGCGGATCATGGCTTCCAAATTCGCGAGCGGGGTTCCTTCGGCCAAATAGCCACCGGCGGAAATGACGCAGCCACCGCCCGGGCCGATGATCTGGATCACGGCCTTGACAGCTTCATCCACCTCCTCGGGCGTTCCTTCCCGTAGGACTTGAAGCGGCGGTATGCTTCCCATCAAGCAGACCCGATCACCGATTGCTTTTTTGATATGCGCCGGATCCACCTGATAGCCGAAATGAAAACACTGAATCCCGGCTTCAGCGATGCCTTCCAGAATGGCAGTGGTATTGCCATCGTTGTGATACCACCGTTGGCAGCCAGGAAAGGCGCTGTACACTTCTTGGTACGATGGCAGAATAAATTCCCGGAATTGTTCCAGGCTCACAAATGAGGCCAGATCGTCGTTTAGCAAAACCCGGTTAAAATACTTGGGTGGCACTTCGCTTTGCATGGTTTTGAGCCACATGATCTCCAGCTCGGTGCATTTCTGTACAAGCTTGTGTACGAAAACCGGTTCGGAAATGATATCGGTCATCAAATTGCTCACACCCCGAATCAAGGCTGCAATGGCCCAAGGCGACATCACGGAATAAAAATAGACCGGTATGTCAAAATCAACCCGGTTGCGCATGTAGCGATAATTGTGAAGCATCCGCGTCAGATATCCGGCATTTTCCACATCCGGTAAGCTCAGTTTTTCAAGGTCTTCTTCGGTTTCAACAAATTCATTCACCCAGGGCACCCCATCGTCTGTGAAGGTAATTTCTGCACCGATGCCCGCCGGTTCAGGCGCCGGTCCTAAATCCGGCATAAATGGTATCAAACCGCTGAAGCGATGATATAAATAGTTTTGCGCCTGATACATCAGCTCGGGGGAATGAAAATAGTCGTAAAGTCCTATATCTGAATGCCCCGCCGAAAACGGCCCGGTGGCATGTAAAAACACCGGTACCTGATCCGGTGTCTCCAATGCAATGGCAGACTGCAGGCGCTCTAAATTGGCCTGGGCATCATATTCCATCTAAATCTCCTTTCCCACAATGGTGGGTATTGTACTGCGGCCAACTAAACATGGCGCTTTATCGATCCAGCAACACCGGTCTAATGTTGAGCAGCCGACAAACATACTCCAAATCTTTCACCCAGATTCCCGGCACGGCGCAAATGTGATTGGAAGCAAACTCGTCCACAAACCGATCGATATCGACATCCACTTTTACAAAAGCGGTGGGCAACTGGTGGCTGCCGCGTGCAGCCACAAAGGCCTCGTATTCATCTTGCGGCAATTCTTTAGCCTCACCGTGAAATATGGCCATGGAATACTCGCCAGATTTGCGATACAGCCGTCCCAAAGTCAAAGGGCCGGGTGCACATGTCAGATAGGTCGTGCCGCCCCCGCCGGGTCGAATGGCCGGCCGGATGTGAACCTGTTTTAAATTCTCCGACGGATCCTGGCTGCGGGCTGCAAACCAGGTGCACATGCCGCCACAATTGGGAAGATAAAAGGTGCTGGTATCATCATTGATGAAGGAAACATCGGCAAACATGGTGGGCAACCCACCGGAGACCAGCTTCATGATCTCAGAGGTCAGGCCCGCATCTGCATCCGCCTCACAAGCCATGACCGTGGTTTCCTTTTCACCGTCGGCATCATACGGACCGGGCAAAAGCGCGGCTGACAGGCACTGGGGTACGTAGTAATTGGTAAGATCAGGCATACATTTGATGGCCACAAAATCCAGATGTCTTTCTTTGATAATTTTCTTGGTAGCTAGATAACATCGGACCTGATGGGCCAGTTTATCCGGAATCAAGCCCTTATCATCATACTCGATGCTGCCCATATGCTCGGCAAGCCAATCCATGGTCTTTTGGGTTTCATCTTCCGGTACCTCTTCCGCCAATCGGATGATCTCCAGTTGATCCATGTGTTCGGCGTCCACACCAAATTGTCGCCGCCACTGCATCGGGTCAAAGGTGCCGGTATCGATGCCGAGACTGCGACCGCCAAACAGACCAAAATTGCGTCCCTTTAAGCGCGACACGGCAGATGCCGCCCGAATAAAGGGCAACGCTTTATCGGCCACCGCATTGGGGTTTGTTCCCTCAAATTCTTCCCGGATACGTACATGTGAAAAGCCAATTTGATCCAGCGCCCCGGCAGCGCCAAATAACCCTACCGAGCCGTGTGTTCCTGGATCCTTATTGGAAATAAGAATGGTGGGAAGATCGGCGCGCTGCACACCCCGCAACACCATGTTGGGCGATACCCAGCAGGGCACATGCGCCACCAGTGACTCCACACCAGACACTTTCAGTTGCTCGGCCTGTTCGTCGATTTCATCAATCTTGCGGGCCACACTTTCGAAACTTACCAAATCAACGGGTAGTTGATCGAAGTATTTAACTGCCTTTTGGTGTCGGGGTTCGGTGAGCCCTTGAAATAATTTGGCCCATTCGTGATCCCGTGCATCACCAAAGGTCATTAATCCAACTTTGGGGGGATTCATATCAACCTCACTAATGATAGTTTGTTACGTTACTTCGCGGTCAAACGACTGAATCATTCGGCCGCCATCCGGGTAAACCGTTTGACCCACCATAAAGGATGCATCATCAGATGCCAGAAAGACCGCCACACGGCCAACTTCATAACATTCCGCCACCCGGCCGATGGGTGTACGTTTTAATATCATGTCCATTAACTCTTTGTTGTGACCCACCCGCTTCATGAGCTCGGTATTTACAGCGCCCGGGCCAATGCCATTGACCCGGATACCATGATCAATGAGTCCCAGTCCCATCACCTTGGTTAATTGATTAATACCGCCTTTGCTGGTGGTATAGGCCACCTGGTTCTTAAGTCCCAGCACGCCCATCACCGAGGACATATTGATGATCACACCGCCATTTCCCTGTTTGACCATCTGCTTGGCAGCCGCCTGACCGCACAGAAAAACTCCTTTTAAGTTAACCGCAATAACACGATCCCAATCGTCTTCTTGGACGTCCAGAAACTCGGCCTTGTTATTGATGCCGGCATTGGAAACCATAATATCCAGTCGGCCGAAACGCTCCACGGTTTTTTCAACCAGTCGATTAACCTGGTCGCTTTGGCTGACATCGCATTTAACAAACATGGCTTCGTGGCCCTGGGCCGCAATTGATTGGGCCGCATTTTCACCCAGGTCTTCGCTGCGGCCGGTTAGGACTACCTTAGCGCCTTCTTTGGCATACTCTTCGGCGATGGCCAGACCGATGCCTTTGGTGGCCCCGGTTACGATGGCAACTTTATCCTCTAACCTCATAGAAGCTCCTTTATGTTGGATAACAGCCACCCGCTATTATCCTTGAACCTGAATCATCTTTTTTTCCAGGTCATTAATTTACTTGTCCTATTCGCGTTCTTTAACGCTAACACGGGGTTTCACGCCAACGGGGTATTTCTCTCTGATCTCGGCAACAAGTTCGCTGACGAGATCTACCAGCCGCGTCACCAGTTTTTCGCCCTTTTCGACAGTGGCCTTGGTCGGATCGCCCACCACCCCGTTTTTTAACTCACAGCATTCGGGCTGAGCAAAGGTACCTTCAAAATGATACATCTGGCCGGGCTTGGCTTCCATTCCAGGTGCGACCTTCCATTTCGAACTGATGAGCCCCTCACAATCTTCCTTGACTGCTTTGCTCATGTCGACAAACTGCGGATACAAATACAATGCCACCGAGGTTTCAGCTTCATCTGCGTGCCACATGGGATCTTCAAGAATATCCTGGTTGTCGCGCAGAAAATCATACCAATGCAAAGACAACGTAAAATACCCCTCAAGCCCCAGCTTATGTACTGCAACGATAGTGGAGGAAACCTGACCGTGGGCGGACAGGATGATGAATTTGTTGTAGCCGGCCACCGCTGCACCTCTAACAATATCGGTGACCAACCCGATGTGGGTTTCATAGGTCAGCGGAATGGTTCCCGGCATGTGCCAGTGATGATAAGGATGGGAGCCATACATCGGGCTGGGCAGCGCCATCGCACCTGATTTAGCAGCTATTTTTTCCACCATGCCGATGGCATTAAGTGAATCGCTTGCCGTGGGGCAATGGGGACCATGTTGTTCAATTGAGCCTAGCGGCAAAATTGCTACATCACACACTTTATGCGCGTAGGCAGTTACCTCTTGCCCGGACAATTCGTGAAACCAAACAGATTTTCTTTCAGTCATGATATTCTCCTTTCATAAAAAACAGTAAAATAATGTCGTTGCAATTTTATATAACGCTTTGATGTCAGCCTTACACCAAGCGTTATCTACCAAATAATGGTCTAAAACAGTTTTTGACCCGGGATTCGCACCCGAACCCGATACAACACATCCGAGGCGGTGATAAACAGGCCTTTTAAATCCGGATCGCCCCAAGTTAAATTGGCCGCCTGCTGCGGCACCATTATCCGACCTAGTAGATTTGCCTCCTGGTCAAACACATGGACACCGCCCGGACCGGTACAAAATAACCTGCCGGAAGAATCCACCTTCATACCATCTGCTACACCGATCTCTTGCCCAATTAGTTCGGCCCATAAACGTCCGTTTTCCAATGAACCTTCAGCGGTCACATCGAAGACCCGAATATACTGACGGATGGTATCATTGATAAAAAGCATTTTTTCATCCAGGGAAAAACAGAGGCCATTGGGCTTTTCGAAATCATCTACCAAAAGAGTGAGTGATCGGGTATCCGGATCAAGCCGGTAGACCCCCTGGAATTGCAGCTCCTGAGGCCGTTCAACACCATATATCGGTCCGCGACCGGAATTGGGGTCGGTGAAAAATATTTGGCCATCGGATCTGACCACAATATCATTGGGGCTGTTGAGTTCCTTTCCCTGATAATGAGAAGCCAAAATATCGATCTGTGCATTTTGCTCGGTACGAGTAACCCGGCTGGTGGCATGTTCACAAGTGAGCATGCGTCCTTGCCGGTCATAAGTGTTGCCATTGGCCATATGACTCGGTTGGCGCAACAAGCGCGCCCCGTCACCACGCTGCCAGCGATACATGGTATCGCTGATGATATCACTGAAAATCAGGTGATGATCATACGGATGCCAAATTGGACCCTCGATAAATTCAAATCCATCCGCAATGACTTCCAGTTGGGCATCGGTATCTAGGACCTCCAGTAAACGGTCGTCGCGGATATCTAAAATGGGAGTGGTCATGCTATTTATCGTCTCTGCTTTGCTCTCAAAAAAGGCTCAATTTTTCTCCTCAGAATCACAGGCAAATTAAACTTGCGGCTTGGGTGTTTGCCGGGCGGCTGTTAATTCACGCATGCGTGCAAACACGTCAACGCCGATTTGGTGATACACGTCCAAGAGATCGACCAGCACCCAATTTTCGCGGATTTTACCGTTTTCACAACGCCAAAAATCCAAGCTGCTCAGGGTTATTTCCTGATTCGCAGGTGCGATACCCATCCATCCGTTTCCGCTGATTGTAGCCCGCATATTCGGCATTCCGGTAACGGCAACATAGTTTTCATCTGCAAAAAAAATACTTTCGCCTTCCACCGTTCGATCCGGCATGGCATTTAAAAAGGGCTGCTGGTGCCAATGACGAAAACCGGAAATGCGGCGATTACTGCCGATTCCGGCCGGTCCGTACCAGCTACATTTAGGGTGCCAGTAGTGATCCAGGTTCATTGCTTCCACGCCATGCTCGGCATAGTTTTGAAGCGATGCCAACATGCCTGACACCAACTGCAAACTGGCATTCGCATTCTTTTCATTATAGGGTGTCGTGATAATGCCGTCCTGCGTGGCGGGCGCAGGCACCAACCATTCCACACCAAGACTGGCGGGCATCGGCCAAGCAGTGGCTTGCATCATTACCTGAGGAATATCCCAAATTGCTTGCATTTCAACGATCTGATCCCCCTCTATGCGAAAAAATTCGTGATACCGCATGGCCACCGGATGCAGCGTCGCGGGGATATCAAGCCAGGAATGTTCAAATACACCCACATAATAACCGCAGCAACCGACCCAGTTGCCGGTTTGACTGCTGCCGGCCATAGCAATAAAATCGCGCCGTTCCAAATCCGGAAGAGCGACGATTAATGGATGATAGGCTTTTTGGTACAACGCCATCGGCCCCCTGAGATCTCCCAAAGGATGGGCCAGATGAATTTGGCAATCTGGTGCAAAAATTTCCTGCAGCTGCGCTTGCAAGATTGCCTCCTGGCAATCATAGAGCGCGGCTCGGAATTTTCCCACAATCTGCTTATTGTGTTGGTGAATGTCCATTAGTACTCCAAAGCGGCAGCTCGGATGAATACCGTTATATAAAAAGCTGTTTCATGAGCGCCATCTCATCGAAATAGGTCCATTCTTTGACAAATTTTTCATCTTTAATTAGATGATGACTTATTCCCATGAGATAAAATGGTTTGCCCGTTGGGGGTCCGTAGGGCCCATTGCCCTTATAGGTGCCCTGTAAATTCCAGCGCGTCATGGTTTTATAGCCGTCGTCGGCATTGCCCATGCAATAGAAATGATCCACGTTCATGACAGCATCTGGAAACGCGCCCAGAAGCGTCAATATCAATCCTTTAAACGCCCCCAGTCCATATAAATTTCTTGCCGATGTGGTGTGGCAAACGTAATTCTTGACATAATATTGATCGATTCTATTTAAAAGACGTTGATTCCAGATTTCATAAAAGTTGCGCCTGATAAAATATTCGACATCTGGCATATCTGGCGGTTGCGAGGGCATATCCGGCGGGGGTGTTTGCCCTTTTGAGCGTTCGAACTCACCGTGCTTATGGGGTTGGACGCCGGGTGCCGTGCCTTGCTGAGCAAGTTTTTTAGCCGTCTCGATGGGATCCAGGCCAAGCTGCTTAACCACCGCAATTTCATCTCGGGCGATCCACTCTTCAACAATTTTATTTTCCCTTACCAAGCAGTTGGCGATTCCGGTTCGAACAACCCTTTTGCCGGTTGGGGGGCCATACGGGCTATGTCCGGTGTTATGGGCCACCCAAGTGATGCGGTGGGAGGTGTGAAATCCTTCCTCATCATTGCCGGTCCACAAGACTTCGTCGCCAATCAGCCGCACATCCGGAAAGGCGGCGATGGTCTTCAAGGTATTTTCCACCACAATTTCCCGACCGTAGGTCAATCCGTCGGTGGTCCAGATGGGAATATTGTGGCCGTAGTGGGAGTAGATCAGCCCTACCCCTTTTTCTTCCCATATCTTGTGGGTACATCGAATGATGTAGTCCACAATATCCACGTAATCATCGTCAAACCCTTGCAGGCTCTGTTTACGTTCCGTTCCCGGCGACATAATTTTTGAAATATCGCCTTTGGATTCGAGCGTGATCTCCTTTTCCGACGTCTTCGATGAATTTGTTTTTGGGTTTATCTTGGTTTCACTCATTTGGTAATTTTCCACCTTTGTTATCGGTATCATTCATCATATAAGGGTCGGCTTGATGAGATTGGATATCTGCCATATTAGCCATCAAGGCCAACTCGCCAAATCTTTCGACCAAGTTTACGATGCGATTATTTTCTATTTGAATCAGGCTGAGACCCGGTACACAAATGCGCGCCCGACTGGGGGCGCCAAAACTGCTGAAACCATCATGGGTGCCGATCATGGTCCAACGTAAGGCTGAATCGATAACGCCATCAGACGTTTGTTTCCAGTAAAAATCATCAGACAGCATCGTTAAATCCGAAAACGCTGCCAGCCGATTTAGGATGGTAGCTTTATAGTCATCGATGGTTTCACAGGACACGCCCCCGGAAAGATCAAATTGGCAATCAGAAGCAAAAAGATCATTTACTGATTTCAGAAGCCGCCAATTCCATACTTTTGAAATATAGGTTTCGACAACTAACTCGGAATTGATTTCACTTTCCTTCCATTGCGGCCATGGATCCGGGGTTGTCTGGCCGAAGCTGTGCTCGATGCCACCAGGGGTGACTTCCCAGGTGAAATCAACCGGCGAACTTGTCTTCATCTTTTCAATGGCCATAAGCGGATCTATCTCTAGTTGCCGGATCAGATTTAAGCGATCATCTTGAACCCATTCTTCTAAAATACGCCCATCGCGACATCGCAGGACACGCAGGCCTGAGATAGTGACTGATTTTGCAGTCGGTGGGCCAAAATGAGCGAAACCGGTATGTTTCCCGGACCACTCATAGTGTTCCATCAATTTAGACTGCTGATCATTCTCTTCTACACAAACCGTATTTAATGATCGGTAGCTGAGCTCGGGAAAGGCTGCCAACAGCCAAGTATATTCGCGGATGATGGCCTCACGCCCGTAAAGATCACCCCAAGGTAGGTGCAGCACCGCATTGTGCTGATAAAGATCGTAAACCTTGCCAATCTGTTGTTGATTATATATTTCCGCGATAGTGCGACTAGATGGCATCGTTTTTTTTGAGGCTAACGCCATTTATTCTAAACTCTTGTCAATTAAAAGATCACTTGTTTGCATATTGAACCCGCATCCGCTCAAGAATATCCAGACCTTGCTGCTTTAGCCAATAAAGAAGATCAATCAGAACCCAATTCTCGACTAGCTTGTCACCCTCCCGCCGATAAATATCGACCACGCGCATATCCGCCCGGATTTCATTGCCTGGAAGCCCTAAGAATCCCCCCACCGGCGTATTCGTCAGATTAGGCCAGCCATAAAATCCGGCATACTTGCCTTCAGCAAAGCGGCACACGTGACCATTGAAAACTTTATCCTTTAATCCCTGACGGAAGGGGTACTGATGCTGTTCTTGATAGCGGGGTATGGTATAGGTGGCGCCGATTCCGGCAGGTCCATACCAGATCATGTCGTCATGCCAGGTAGGGCATAGAAAGTCGGGTGAGGGGCAATCATTGCCGCTTCGGTTCAATTCATCAAGATTGCAGCACATCTGGTTCACGAGATCCAGTGTTTTCCTGGATTCTTCTTCATTCTGTGGTTCGTATAGCAGGCCATCGTGGGTTCTGGGACCGGGATAGACAAATGACGCACCGGTCTGCTCGGGCAGTGGATGAAAGCCGGCTTGGTTCATGACCGCGATGATGTCACAGAAAAAGCCGGTCTTACAGATCCTACCGTCCTTGATGCAGTTGAAGTCGGCATAGCGAAGAAATGCTAACTTACGGGTGGCCGGAATTCCAAGCCAGCTGTGATCCAACAGACCCATGAAGTGGCCCATACTTGTGACCCATTCGGTGTTGTCAATCTCGTTGGTACCCGCCATAAAGATGTCCTGCCGACGCTGCAGATGAGCCCACGCCTGATATAGCGGCCGCCAAAAGGTTTCGGCAACCGCTTCCGTTCCCCGCAGTTCATTAAACGGGTGAACGCCGAACCACTCCAGATCTGGGCTGTTGTATCGTTTTAAGACCCCGCCGACGGTATCGGCAGTGGCTGATTCGAGCTCGTCGTAATAAGCACGTATGATTGCTTTGTTGTCTTGGTAATTACTCATTTATTTTTTGTTACAACCTTGCGAAAAATTCTAAATTTTTTGGCTTCTTCTCCCTCGAACCATCGCAATTCTATCTGTTCGAAATTCAGCCACTTCGATCAAGAATGTTTCAATACCTTTATATTAAAAGAATTCTTGCTGATGTTCATCATCCCTTCACGGCTCCGTGGGTTAAACCCGCGACGATATAACGCTGGAAGAATAGAACCAAAAAAATCAAAGGAATGGTGATCGAAACTGCACCCGCGACACCGTGCATCAGCTTCGCCAAAGAATCATCGGAGAAGATATAATTGGATAGCGCCGCCGTCATTGTCATGTGGTCACCGCTCATCAGCTGGCTGGAAATCAGAAAGTCGTTGTAGGCTAGCAAAAACGAAAACAGGCCTGTGGTAATAACCCCCGGCCACATAACCGGCATAATTACTTTGACAAACGTTTGGACACGGTTGCAGCCATCCACCAGGGCGGCCTGATCCAGTTCTTCGGGAATGTTTACAAAAAAGGAGCGCAGCATCCAAATCGTAAAGGGCTGATTAATGGCCACCAGCACGATGATCAGGGTCTCGTAACGGTTCCAAATGCCCATGGCCCAGAAGGCCGGCTTGTAAGCCACTAACATGACCACATGCGGCATGGCCCGAAATACCAATGCGATGATCAGAATCCAAAAGCCCAAATTACCCCGGTAGCGGGAAAGGCCATAACCGGCCAGACAGCCGATGGTGAGCGATACAGTGACCGTTCCCAGAGTCACAATGGTGGTGTTGAGGGCCTGTTTCCAGAAGCCGTCTAAAATCCAGACCGTGTAGAAATGTTCCAAAGTGATGGGCGCAAAAAGCTTGGGTGGAAAGCTGAAGGCATCCACCGGCGCCCGGAAGGAAATTAGAAACATCCACAGAAAGGGAAACGCCGCCAGAAATACCCAAAAGCCCAGAAAAGCCGTCGTAAAAGGTTTCAATGGTTTCGGCAGATTGGTCGTCATGATTAGGCCACTCCTTTTTGCTCACGGTATGTCCGTCGCAGTACTGGCAATAGCAGAATACAAATTCCGATCACTGTCAGAATTGCCGATGCGGCGGCCTTGTAGTAGTTATCTTCGAAGTTCAAGATATAGTAAGTTAAATACTGCAGCGAGTTGGCAAACAGATTTGATCCGAAGACCAATACGGGCTCAAATATGCGATAGGCGTCCATCAAATGAATTAAGATGATAAAGCTGAACAATGCTCTCAAGTGCGGAATGATGATGTAGCGAATACGCTGCCAGTAGGTGGCTCCGTCTACCATTGCCGCCTGGAGAGCATCTTGAGGAACCGTCTGCAAACCGGCATAGAGAATGACGAAGGCAAACGGCGTCACATGCCAAACACCGTAGAGAACAATCAGGGTCCGAATGCTGATAGCGTCTTTGAGAAAGTAAATCTTGCCGGCGCCAAATTGCTCCAGCAAAGAAGCCACCAAGGCGTTGTCCAAAAAAAGCCAGTAAATCGAAAGCGACCCCACCACTGGCGTAATGATAAAGGGCAGCAGCGTGGCAAATATCAATGGTCCCCGGATCCATTGAACCACACTGTTAACTAGTACCGCCAGAAGGAAACCAAGCACGAGAATACAGGGGGTCGTGATAAAGGCGTACAGCAGCGTAAATTCCAGGGCACCCCAGAAATCAATATCGGTCACATCCCGATAGAGGCCGTCCATGCGCTGTCTGAAACTGGTCGGTTGGCCGTCTTCGGTCGTGGAGCGATCTTTTGATACGGCCGCGACCAAACCGCCGGGATCAGCCACAGTATCAAAGTTCCGACCACCCACATACTCCCACACCTTTACCGGCTCTCCATTTTCGTCCAGCACCGGCTGGGGTACTTTCTCGACGGTAGTTTTAGTCAAACCGCCAAAGAGGGGTACCGAGGATTTGACTTCAACGATCTCAGTCTTTACGTAAGAGCTATGAAACGAAAGATAGACCACGCCGATCAATGGTACAGCGATCAAGCCTACCATTGCCAGAACCGATGGTCCGACGAATGCTAAAAAGGTCTTAATTTTCATAGCAACCTCTCGATATTTGAATGCATGTTGGCATGGTATGCATCCCATTATGCCGGCATCGGATGGGATGCATACTCAGCTCCAGCTTACTTGATATACCCTTTTTCTTTGGCGCCTTTAATGTAGGCGGCTTCGGCATCTGCTAGCGATTCTTTGGCAGTTTCTTTGCCTGACATAAAATCGCCAATATTAGCGCCAATTGAAGCATGGACCATCGTAATTTGTGGTTTCATAGGGTATGCCGGGGCGCCGGCCATGGCAGAAGCGGCGGCACCTTTGGAATAACGGGTCGGTTTATAAACTGATCGTAGCCAAATAGCCACGTCATTGTTGGCCTTGACCACTTCTTCGCTGAGGCCCTCCATCAAGATCTGAAAGGCCAGATCCGGATCACCGTCCATGTTCTTAGGTATAAAAAACCCATCCCACCATAAAGTTGTCGCCGGCGGTCCGCCCTTAACCGTTGATGGTGCGGTGGCAAACTCTATCAGGTTGGCCACCTTGGATTCTGCCTGGTCATCCATTTTAGGGGCTCGTGACGCCCACAGGTTGGCCATGGCGATCTGGCCCTGCTGAAACTGTTGCATCACCGCCGTGGTGTCCAAAGCAAGTGCATTGGGTGACATGTAGCCCATCAGTTTCTTCATGAGTTCGAGTGTTGTGACACCCTTTTCTGAATTGAAGGCCGGCAAGGCGGTGCCGGGTTTGAAAAATTCCCCTCCCATGGCAAGATAGATATTGGTGAATTCCTGGGCGATGTTCCAGCCGGATTTAAACGTTCCACCCAATGGAAACTCTACCGCTTTTTCTTTCTTTAGTCTCTCAGCAGCAGCCAGTACTTCATCGTAAGTTGTGGGTACAGGAATGTTATACTTTGCCAACAGATCTTTGCGATAAAAAAGATGCTGACAGTTGATCTGAAAGGCAATGGCCATGATATCGTTATCGATCTTGATCAACATTGAATCTTCGATGTTATATTTGCCTTTATACTTGGCAACCAGATCATTGAGAGGCTGTAATTGCCCGGCGGCCTGCAAGGGCGCAATGGAGCTGTTGGCCCCCTGAGCTAGGTCATACGGCGAGGAAGCCGCTGCTAGTGCTTGAGCTGTTTCCTCCTTGTGTTCGGTCGTCAATTTGTACTCGATCTTCAGATCGCCTCGGCTGCATTTCTTCATGGTGTTGGCTATCAGTTCCAACACCGGAAAACTGTTGGAAATCACGTTAACTTCACCGCTGCCTTGAACATCGCAGCCGGCAGTTGCTATCGCCGGCACAAAGAATAGCGCCGCGACCATTGCGATTATCAGAGATCTTTGCATTTTTACCCCCTTTTGCTGTGAATGTGATGATAGGTGCTTAGTTATAAAATTGTTTTTGATCACTTATGCTTTATGCGCTTATTTGATGTAGCCCATTTCCTTGGCAAGCTTGGTGTACTCGTTTTTAGCAGCCGACAATGCCTGTCTTGCTGATTCTGTGCCTCGCAGATAATTATCAATGTTATTCCCAATGGCTGTATGGGCAAGGGTGACCTGCGCTTGCATAGGATAGCTGGGTGCTCCCCCTTCTAAACACGCAACCACGCCTGCGGCAAACGGTCCGGGTTCGTATGCCGAACGTAACCACAAGGCCACATCGTTGTTCTTTTTGACGACTTCCTCTTTCAGTCCTTCCATCATGATCTGGAAAGCTAAATCGGAATCACCATCCATGTTTTTAGGCAAGACATACCCGTCCCACCATAAGGTTGTGGCGGGGGGACCTCCTTCAAACACTGCTGGCGCAGCTGCAAATTCGATCAAACCCACCACCTTGGATTCGGTGCGGTCATCCATCTTAGCCGCCCGGGAGGCCCACAAATTGGCCATGGCAATTTGGCCCTGTTGAAATTGCTGCATCACCATGGTGGTATCTGCCAAGAGGGCATTGGGAGGCATATAGGCCATTAATTTTTTCATGAGTTCCAGGGTCTGGACCCCTTTTTGGGAATCAAACGCCACCCGGGCCGTACCGGGCTCAAAAAGCTTAGCACCCATGGCCAGATAAATGTTGATGAATTCTAATGCTAAATTCCAGCCTGTGCGGTAGGTCCCTCCCAACGGGTATGGAATGGATGCGTCTTTCTTCAATATCTCCGCAGCGGCCAAAACGTCGGCAAAGGTTTTAGGGACCGGGAGATGATGCTTGGCCATCAGATCTTTGCGGTAAAAAAAGTGCTGGGCATTGACCTGAAAGGCGATCGCCATGATATCATCGCCAAATTTGATTAAGGTGGCATTTTCGATGCTGTACTGGGTTCTGTATTTTTCGACCAGATCATTAAGGACCAGAAGCTGGCCGGCGGCCTGTGGCACCGTGATCGAGCCATTGGCCACCTGAATCAGATCATAGACCGTACCTTCAGAAAACGCTAGTGCCAGAGCCTTATCAGCCTCAGAGTGCTTGCGGGGCAAAAAATCATACGTAATCGTCAAATCCTTTCGGGCGCAGTTGCGCATGGCCTTGGACAGGACTTCCAGAACTGGAAATTGGGAAGAAATGACATTAACTTCACCGGTAGCATTTATATCGCACCCGGCAAAAGCGTTTTGCGGCACGACCATCATCGCCGCAGCTATTAATGCAATCACAAATAACCTCATCATGTCCTCCTGCAATAATTACGGCTGTTCAATCGTCATCACTTTCGTCTAAATCTGCCATTAAACGAGCACCTTCAAGCGTGGTTGCGTTTTTGGCGGTATGGGCTACTGCCTCTTTTTCTCCCTCTTTTTCGAACAGGTGCATTCGATCCATATTCAAGGTCAGTTCTACCTCTTCATGCGGCTTCAATGGAAATCTGGCGTTAATAATGGCCATGAATTCCAGATTGCCGGCCGACAGGTTCACGTACATCTCTTTGCCCAGTGGTTCGATGACGTTGATTTTGGCATTGATGTGTTCCTCGCTATAGCTTTCTTTCTTCTCCCGCCGCTTGCGGATATCTTCGGGTCGGATACCAAAAATGAATTCTTTACCGCCATGGTCGCGTACCTTGGCGGCCTTATCTTCAGGGAGCATGAGCCGGAAGGCGCCGGTATCCACAAATAAATTTCCATTTTCTTCGGCAATGGTACAGTCCAGAAAATTCATGGAAGGGCTGCCGATAAACCCGGCCACAAAACGGTTACTTGGGAAGCTGTACAAACTCAATGGGGAACCGACTTGCTGGATAGCGCCAAGCTTCAACACCACAATTGTGCTGCCCATAGTCATGGCCTCTACTTGGTCATGAGTGACGTATACCACAGTGGTATGCAACCGCTCATGCAGTTTCTTCAACTCTGTGCGCATCTTCACACGCAGTTTGGCATCCAGGTTGGAAAGCGGTTCGTCAAAAAGAAATACCTGCGGATGTCGCACAATCGCTCTGCCTAATGCAACTCGTTGACGCTGCCCTCCGGACAATTGGCGTGGCTTGCGATCCAGCAAATCAGACATTCCCAGTATTTCGCTGGCCTCTTTAACGAGCTTGTCGATCTCCTCCTTGGGTGTTTTGCGCATTTTCAGGCCGAAAGCGATATTGTCGTAAATCGTCATGTGGGGATAAAGGGCATAGCTCTGAAAGACCATGGCAATTTCTCGATCTTTAGGCGGCACCTTGTTCACCAACCTATCGCCAATGTACATTTCTCCCGAAGAAATCTCCTCCAAACCGGCAATCATTTTAAGCGCCGTAGACTTGGCACAGCCCGAAGGGCCCACCAGCACAACAAACTCTTTATCCGGAATCTCCAGATTCATGTTTTCAATGGCCACAAAGCCGTTCGGATACTGTTTTTTGACGTCGACCATTTTGATTCCAGCCATTTTCAATGCCTCCTGCTATTGCTGCGAACAGACAGCTTTTGTAAGTGTTTGATCAGAGCGAAGGTGTGGATTCATGCTTTACTTTACCGCCCCCATCGTGAGACCTGAGATAAAATATTCACGGATCGTAAAAGAGATTGCAAAGATGGGTATCATGATCAGCATACTGGCGGCTGCCATGTGTTCCCAAAGAATTCCCTTGTCCGTATGCAAGCCCATCAGACCCACTGTCAAAGTAACCGCTTTCTGGTTGGTAAGGATCAAAGCGAACAAGAACTCGTTCCAACTTTGAATAAAACCGAAGACCGCGCTGGTGACCACACCCGGCATAATCAACGGCAGGGTGATGTGGCGCAACACTTGAAAACGATTGCAGCCATCCACCACCGCCGCCGACTCTATGTCTGGGGGCAGAGCATCGATAAAGCCCTTTATCATCCATACGGCAAAAGGCAGAACGAAGGAAAGGTTTAATATCACCAGCGCCAGTCGCGTGTCTAATAAATGCAGATTCTTAAAAAGAATAAAAAAAGGCAGCACCACCACAACCGGGGGCACGAACTGGGAACTGAGCACCGACACCATCAGGGCATTTTTGCCTTTGAATTGATAGCGGCTAAAAGCGTAGGCCGCACAGGTTGCCGCCGGTATGGCCACGGCCACAGTGGAAAAGCTCACCACCACGCTGTTAAACAATAGAGGACCGAAGTTGTAAGGATCCTGAAATATCGAAATGAAGTTATTCAGGGTGGGTGAAAAAAATACCTTTGTAGAATAAGCATCGCGGGCAACTTTAAAAGATGTGAGAATCATCCAGAATATGGGAAACGCCATAAATAGAAACGTAGCGCCGAAACCCGCCCAACGCATGCCTTCCCAGAATTTTTCGTCGCGGGTCATAGCCATCAGTTCTGCTCCCCCTTCATCAGAAAACGGACATAAATGAAAGCAAAAATGAACATGGTAGTCACCAGAATGTATGCAAGCGACGACGCGTAGCCCATGTCATAGAATTTAAAACCCTGGTTATACACGTAGAAGTTCAGGGTTTCAGTAGCGCGGCCCGGTCCGCCACCGGTGAGTGTCACCACCTGGTCGAACATCTTCACGCTGAAGATGGTTTTGAGCAGCCCCACCATAATGACGATGGGCATCAGCTGGGGAAGCGTAACGTGCCAGAAAACCTGGAAGGTGTTGGCGCCGTCTACTTTGGCCGCATTAACGGTCTCTTGCGGCAAAGCACCCAGGGCGCCGATGAAGACCAGGGCAATATACGGCGCCCAACCCCAGATTTCAGTCATGGCCAGCCAGAATACAGCCCAGTAAGGTTCGCCCAGCCACACCACATCGGACCAGAACGGAAACACAAAGTCGATCATGGCATCAAGGATGCCATAGTCAGGATTGAGCATGAAACGCCATGAAAATCCCTTCAAGGCCGGTGCCATGGCAAATGGAAAAATCAGTAGCGATTTCATGAAGGTGTTTAGCTTGGTGGCGCGCTCCAGTATGAGGGCAATGGCTAAGCCAATAGCCATGGAGAGCGTCACTGAGATGATGGTAAAAAGTACCGTCACCCAGACGCTGTTCCAGAATCCTGCGTCCCCGAAAGCGCGGACGTAGTTGGCTAGACCTACGAAGGCGCCGGGCTCTGCAGACCGTGTCAGCCTCCAGAATCGAAAACTGGTGATAAATGAGTAAAGAAATGGGTATAGCGTGGTGCCTATCAGAATCAACAGGGCCGGGGCCAACATCACCCACTTGACGTATTTTTCTCGGCTGTTCATGTTTGGCTGCCTTGTCTTCAGCTTGGCGTAAACGTTGGGTTTTGATTAGTCCTGTTGCTAATGGACTTCAATTACCTTTTACCAATTAAATCGGAAGAGGGGGAAGCCCCAAGTGGTACATTGAAGGGTCCCCCCTGGTTACAGTTAAATATTTAGTTTCATGTTCCGATCTTAATACCCGGATCGTTTCATGATGGCTTTTACTTCTTTAGCCGCCTTATCCATTTCGGTCTTGGTGTCGGCCCCGCCGGCGATGTTGCTGATGGCAACCTCAATAGAGCTGGCAACTTCAGGCCATTCCGGCAACATCGGAAATGTGTCGCTGACCGCCAAACTGGCCGCCGCTGCCTTGTGCATGCCACCGGAAACCTTATTAATCTCAGGATCAATCAGGTTCTTTTTCTGTACCACCACTATGGTGCGGGTTTTGGGATCACTTTTGTCCAGGAAATTTTCTTTTTCAAGATCTGGGTTGGTGAGCCATTTCATAAATTCCCAGGCGGCTTCCTTCTTTTTGGAGGCTTTGCTGATGCCAACCGGCATGGAGAGCGCCAGAGTGGCCTTGCCCTTGCCTTCCCAGGCAGGAACCGGCGCGAAACCAACGTTCGTGGTGACCACTTCTTGCGCCTTGTCCGGGTTGGTCAACACACCGTAGTGCCACCACCAAACGATGACCATCGCCGCCTTGTCCTGGGCGACCGCCTGAGAGGCTTCGTATTCCTTAAAGAACTTAGAGCCGGGTGAAGCTACTTGGTATTTCAACAGCAAATCCACATAATACTGTGTGGCCTGAATGCCGGCCGAGCTGTTGAAGGTCGGCATCATTTTATCGTTAAAAATATCTTCACCGCCGCTCTTTAGAAACGAGTACCATAAAAACAGGTTTTGAGCAGCGTTGCCCTTGCCGTAGTACATGGCAATACCGTCTCTATCGGTCTTGGATTTAATGGCCTTGCCGGCAGCGATTAGCTCTTTCCAGGTCTTGGGAACTTCAACTCCGGCTTTTTTAAACAAGTCCTTGCGATAAAGCAGCAGTTGAGGATGACCGCGGGTGGGGATGCCGTATGTGGTGCCATCATAGGTTCCGCCCTTGATATAGGCCGGTGGCAATTTCGCACTTAAGTCGACACCATCTCTTTTGAGATAGTCATTTAGGGGAACCAGAAAACCTGTCATCGAGGGCCCCCAGCCATCAAGAAAGCAGTAAAGATCGATGGTACCGGTCCCGGCCACTGCGTCGGCGGTGATCTTCTCGCGCAGGCTGGGATATGGCACCATTAAAAACTCGACCTCGATGCCGGTCATCTTGGTAAATTGATTCACGCGCTTGGCCTGGGCCTGGCTCTGGGCGGCATTATGCACCAAGAAGGTCAGCTTGGTTCCTTTGTAGGGCATACCTTCCTTCAGTCCGTATGGCAATTTGGCGGATGACACAGGCGCCATCAAACTTAAGGATATCATTACAACAACAAAACCAATTAATAAGTTTAACGCTAAACGTTTCATAGTTACCTCCTACCAGTGTGAATGAATAAAATAGAAATTTAAACTTCTTGCTTCCTGTCCTTATATTGGTCTTAAATCTTGGGCCGCATCCCCATCTCAGACTCAAAATGGTCACGTGCATGCCTATTAGACCCAAGAAGAATATAGAAATTGAAACCTCACTTTTAATTCTGATCTGGAATTCACCTTTAGGAAAATCCAATTATCAATAGGGTAAAAAGAAAAATTAAACTAGCAATGTTGGCAATCATGATTGTATACGTATTCAACATAAGACGCTTTTTTTATGGTTGAGTCTGGCTCATTTGATGCCAGTTTTAAACGGCCACCTTTTCCAGTTTGGCGGTGCGGGCCGAATCTCTTTCAACCAAAATGCCATGTACTTTTTTCATCACGATTTCAGCCACCGGTGCCTGAATGGCGCGAATCAGGCGTTCAATCGTTGCATCGACCATCCAGTCAACCGGCTGTTTGATAGTCGTCAGGGAATAGCCCGGCCAGCTGGCCATGGGTATATCATCGAAACCGATAATTGACAGTTCTTGCGGAACGCGTATACCTAATTGACCGCGGGCATAGTCCATAGCGCCCATGGCAAGCAGATCGTTGGCACAGAAAATTGCATCCGGTCGTTTTTTCCGTTTTAGCAAGCGCTC
>JASJAZ010000060.1 GCA_030066785.1 Desulfobacterales bacterium
AAAACGGCCGGCACAAATAGGAACATCGTCGCAATTGATCCCATGGTGGAGCCTAATAAAAAAAGGGTGAAAAGTGGGTACGTATAAACCCATACATAAGCAGAATTGTTAACTCCGCCGGAAAAAAATAAAAATAAAAAGAATCCCCCGATGGCTGTAATCCCAAAATAACTAACGATCCGGTAATTGCCAGTTTTCCTTAGATAGAGCAGGTTGATGACCAACAAAACAGCCATGATAAAATCAAAGCCGCCCAGAGGGAAGTTGTGTTGCTTGATGGCAAGGATACCCAAAGGAATGAGATTGCCGATGCCGGTGATGCAAACGATATTGAGAAGAATAATTTTACGTGTAATTTCAATAGGATGAGTGTTATGGAATCCGCTGGTAATAATATCCTGAAACCTCCATTTGAGGTTGCTTACCATTGTATCAGCGGATCGTGATTCACGTGTATTCATTTGATAGTGCTGAGTAAATTTGATGTTATCGCAAGAACCCCTGAACATCCTGTAAAAATGTCTTCACGTCGATCGGTTTGGTAATATAGCCATCACATCCGGCCTCAGTGGCCTTATCTATATCTTTACGATCGTTAAAACCGGAAAGGGCCACCACAGGGATATGGCGCAAATCGTCATCGACTTTGATTTTACGGGTTGCCGTTAAACCATCCATTCCCGGCAGCTGGATATCCATTAGAATCAGATCGGGCATTTCTTGACGGGCAACTTCGATGCCTTTTTCCGCATCGCCGGCTTCAAACATGTAAATATTTCCTAACTGCATGAGAGCCCGAATGAGTTTAACGTTTAATTCGTTGTCCTCGACCAACAAGATTTTAGTGGCATCCATTTTTTTCCCATTACGGTATGATAGGTAGAAAATTGGCGTATGGTTAATTGCTTACTTCACCGGCGCAAACACGTATTCGATCTTTGCCTTCGTTTTTAGCCTGGTACAGCATTTCATCGGCACGTTGAATCAATTTATCAGCGGTATCCGCGTTCAAGGGGCATTGCGCCACGCCGATACTGACCGTAATTTTGGAAGGTTTATCGGCCGGCTCACAGGGAAAATCGATTAGTTGGACATCACGTTTAATTCTGGCCGCCACGGTTTCGGCACCCGTGCTATCCGAATACGGTAAAACTATGGCAAATTCTTCACCGCCGTAGCGAGCCGGCAGATCGGTTTCACGCACATTGTCCTTGATCACCCGCGCAATGGCATTTAGTACGCGGTCGCCGGTGAGGTGGCCATAGGTGTCGTTAAACCGTTTGAAATCATCTATGTCGATCATGATTAAAGCGGTGGTATATTCCTGTCGAATCGCGCGTTTGACTTCAAGTTCCAGAAACTGTTTGAAATAAACATGATTGTATAAGCCTGTGGGTGCATCTTTAATGGCAGAGGTCAGGGCCATTTCGTAGTGCGAATGCAGGCGGTCTAAATATGCTTTTTTCTGCAACAATACCTTAATGCGGGCGGCCAGCTCCCTTTTGTCAATGGGCTTGATTAAATAATCATCGGCCCCCATTTCCACACCCTTTATTTTGCTTTCCAAATCCGTCAGAAAGGTGATGACAACCACCTGAATGTGCTTGGTTTCATCCGATTCTTTAAGATTGCGGCAAACATCAAACCCATCCATGCCGGGCAACATGATATCCAATAGAATTAAATCGATGGCCCCTTTCCTGGCCATCATGATGGCCTCTTCGCCGTCGCGGCACACAATTAATTCATAGGGTTGATCCTGCATAAAACATCGGATGATGTTGATATCTTTTTCATTATCTTCCACCAACAAAACGCAGGGTCGGTCTTGGGGTTCCTGCTCGGCGACACGCGGTTTTTGCGAGGAGGTAAAATTTTGTTCGGATTGGATTCTTTGTTTGAGTTGATCCCGATATTGGCGCAGGCGCAGCATAGAATTGATACGGGTACGCAGTTCGGCCATATTGACCGGTTTGGTCAGAAACTCTTCGGCCCCGGCCTCCAGCCCTTTGACCTTGTCATCTTTGCTGTCCAATGCGGTGATGAGAATAATCGGTATTTCTTTGGTGGCCGGATTTGCCTTAACACGGCGGGTGACCTCATAACCGTCCATATCTGGCATCATAATATCCAGCAATATCAAATCCGGATGTTGATCGTTGATTTTTTGCATAGCCTCGATCCCACCATGTGCACTGATAATATTGAATTCACTTGGTGGCATTTGCGCAGACAGCAGTTTAATGTTTTTCGGTTCATCATCTACAATCAGAACCTTGGCGCAGGTGCTGTTTTGGCTGGCAGGCCGATCAGAATTTGGGGCTTTGGTTTCCTGTGCATCGTGTTTAATAAATTTTTGAATTTGATCCAGAAAACTGCGGGTGTCGATCGGTTTGGTAATATAGCCGGCGCAGCCGGCACTGACGGCTTTTTTTTCATCGCCTTGCATGGCATATGACGTCAGGGCCACCACCGGCGTATGTTTCAAATCGTTATCTTTTTTAATAATTTGGGTAGCTTTGAGACCATTCATGCCGGGCAGTTGGATGTCCATCAACACCAGGTCCGGCCGGTTTGCCCGCATCAACTGCAGCCCTTTTTCGGCATTATCCGCTTCAAATACCCGATATTTTCCCAGCTGCAGCAGACTACGCACCAGTTTCATGTTTAATTCATTGTCTTCAATAATCAAAACCTTTTCATTTCCCATGGGTGCTAACCTCAATTCATTATTTCGATCGGTAGAATCAACCGGAAGGTACTGCCTTGACCCTCGCCGTCGCTTTCCACCCAAATGCAACCGTTGTGCATTTCCACCATTTTTTGGGTCAATGAAAGTCCCAAACCGGTGCCTTGATACTTGCGGCTGTAAGAACCATCCGCTTGCTCAAACGGATGGAAAACTCGTTGCTGATTTTCGCGCGACAAACCGATGCCGGTATCGGCCAAACTGATTTCGACAAAACTCAGATCTTCCTGTAATTGATCGGCATTTGCGGATTGATAATTAAATAATTGTTGATTTTCTGGAAGGGATTCGACTCCTGATCGCAAACGGGCGCTCAGGGTGATGGTCCCGCCTTCAGGGGTGAATTTCACAGCATTGGACAATAGGTTGTAAACGATTTGCTTTAGTTGACGTTCATCGGCTTGAATTTCTTCGGGCGCCGCATCCAGTTCCAGATGGAGGCTCAGGCCATGTTTGACAGCTTTCTCCTTCACCATTGTGAGGCTGTTTTCAAGCAATTGCCTCAATTTAACGGTTTTAAGGTCGCATTCCAGTTTGCCGGCTTCCACTTTGGAAAGATCCAGGATATCATTGATCAATGACAACAAATGCTTGCTGCTACTGAGCACATCATTAAGATAATCTTCCTGAATTGCATTTAGCCCGCCAAAATGCTGATCCACAACCAGTTCGGTAAATCCGATGATATGATTCAATGGCGTGCGCAATTCATGGCTCATGTTGGCCAGAAATTCACTTTTGGCAACATTGGCAGCCTCAGCGGCTTCTTTGGCCCGCGCCAGTTGGGCCGTGCGCTGCTCAATACGCAATTCCAGATCATCGTGCGCTCTACGCAAGGCCTCTTCAGCCTTGCGGCTTTTCTGCCGGGAATAATCCAATTGTTGAATGGCTTGATTAAAGGCTTGACCCAGTTCGCCGATTTCATCTTTGCCCATTTCTTCCAGTTTTTGCGAGTAGTCGCCACTGCCGATTAAACGGGTGGCGTCCACCAATCTACCAATGCGGCTGCTGATGCGCCAGCTCATCATTAAACTTAAAAATCCGATTGATAAAATCGACAGAATCGCCACTAGATAGAGTGATTTGCGCACACGAAACAGAGGCGCATAGATTTCGCTGGCAGATTGGGTGATAACAATACTCCATCCCAAGGGCTTGTGGGCCTCATTTTCAAAGATTGGCACACTTACGGCGATGGTCTTTTGTTGGTTTTGGTTAACTACCGTGACGTCACGGGTCTGGTTTTGGGCTGCTTTGCGAATGACGTCATGGGCGAAAGGTTTCAATAGTGAGTCAGGATTGGGCGCGGCGATCATCCTGCCCCGACGGTCCAGAATATAAACTTCACTGTGCTCCCCGAATCTAACGCGGTTTGTAATTTCCTGAATGCGATCCATATCCAAAAGACCGACCAATACGCCGCTGATGCTTTCGCTGTCATCTCGAACCGGCGTGGCAACGGTTAGGACCGTATCAAAAGGGTAGAGCACGGTGTGTACCTCTGAAAATACTGTGCGACCCTTGAGGGCTTCCTGGAACCAGTTTGTTTGGTTCCAGGATCCGCGCATGGAATGAAATATGGAAAAACGGGTCTGGCCATTGGTGGATAGTAGGCTAATGTCCTGAAAAATACTTTGAAACCGTTGGGTTTTATGTAGTTCTTCAATTAGTGTCTTTTCATTGGCACTCGCTGAGCGAACCACCGGGTTGCGGGCCAACAAAAGCGTGCTACGATAACCTTCATTGACACTGCGCCAAACCTCTTTACCAATTTCGGTTGCCACCGAATTTAATGATTGGTGTGTGGTATCCTTAAAGCTGCCTTCGATGTAGCTAATGGCTACAATACCTACCAATAACAAAGGCAAAAAACCCACCAGCAACATTAGCAAGGCTATTTTGATCGATAATCGCATATGTCATTAATTTAGAGGGGTGCCGTATCGTTTTTCTTTTGCATTTAGTTCAGCAGCTTGCGGTTGCCTCTAGGGCCGAGGAGTTCGCGATCATTTCGATTAAATGCGCAGTCACGTCTTGATCCAATTTGCCGGCCGCGGCCTCCTCTCGCAGAATAGCAAATGCTTTTTCACGCGGCATGGCTTTGCGGTAGGGCCGGTCGGTGACCAATGCATCAAAGATATCCACCACGGCCATGATGCGGGCCACGGTGGATATTTCGTCGGCTTTCAGTTGATCCGGATAACCGGATCCGTCTAGTTTCTCATGGTGGTGGCGGATGACGTGCAGTGCCGGTCCGAGGTTTCTCCCAAGGGGCAGGCAAATGTTATAACCCTGCACGGGGTGCGTTTGCATTATCTCCCATTCTTCCTTGTCAAGCGGTCCTGGTTTGTTGAGGATTTCACGCGATACCCCGATTTTACCGATATCATGCAATACACCACCGACTTTGAGCGCCGCCAGTTCGGTAGGGCTGACCCCCATTTTCTGCCCCAACGATACGGCCAAGTTAGCCACCCGGTTGGTGTGTCCTTGGGTGTAGCTGTCCTTCGCTTCAACCACACCTGCCAGGGAAAATAGTACGTTTTCGATGCTGGTAAGATTGCTGTTTAGCTGTTTTACCCGCACCAATGATTTGGTGCGGGCAATGATTTCTGCGCGGTCTACCGGTTTGGAAATGAAATCATCAGCACCGGCTTCAATGCCTTTGATTTTGGATTCATTGTCATCCAGTGCGGTTACCAGAATAATCGGGATCAGACGGGTGGCATCGTCATTTTTAATTCGCCGGCATACGTCATACCCGCTCATGCCCGGCATCATCACATCCAGCAGCACCAAATCGACCTTGGTTTTTTTAATGATATTTAATGCATCTTGACCATTGGTGGCTTTTTGAATGGTGAAGTTGAGGGGCGCTAAGATGGCTTCCATCAGCTTGGCATTTTTGGGCTCATCATCCACAACCAGCACGACCGATTGGCCATTGTCTATTCGTGGCGGTTCTTTTTTAAAAAAGCTGACCCGGTTTTTGCCGTCTGATTTGGCCTGCATTAACGCTTTGTGGGCTTGGTGCAAGATCGTGTCATGATCATGGGCATCGTCGGGAAATGATGCCAGCCCGATGCTGACGGTATGCTCGCCCTTGGTGTCGTTCACCACGGCCTTACGGATTCTTTCGGCGACTTCATATGATACGGTCTTTTCAGAATTGATGAGAATCGCGGCGAACACATCGCCCCCAAAACGGGCGGACAGATCTGCCGTGCGCACGTTCGACTGAATCAGGGTGGCAATCTGTTTCAATGTTTTATCCCCTGTCAGATGTCCGCAACGTTTGTTAAACATTGAAAAACCGTCTACGTCGATGAGTGCTAAACTGAAAGTGACGCTATCGCGTTTGCAACGGTCAATCTCCCTTTCCAGGTTGATTTGAAAAAATCCGTGATTAAATAAACCGGTGAGGCTGTCAACAAATGGAGACTCAGTCTCGGTTTGATAGGCTGCAGTCAGTGAATTATCCACAGGTAATTCCTTCCAGGCGACAAAGGGTTAATTGGATTTTATGGTGACAAACCGTGCGCCAGCTTGGCATCCTCGTTGGCTTTCATACGAAATTAGCGCCACAGCGCGCGATCCGTTTCATAATGTAATAACCACATGTATTCATTAAGTAATTTAAAATTTGAGCAATTTTAATTCTGTTTTCATCAAAAAATATATCGGTTTAATGGGGGGTTTTCTTTAGAAATGATTCATTCTCAGCTGCGCAAATTGTTCGTTTTATAAACTACTTCTATCGGGCGGCCGTCGTTTAAAAAATGGGCGATTGGGTGCGGATCTATTTCTGATTGCGGTTCCAGGGGGTGAGTGCTAAAAGGGTACAAACGACAAGTCTTTGAGCTATATATTCACATGTCGTGATTCCGAGCATTGCGTATAGGACAGAAATTTTTTTTAGTATGACCGCCTAGCTTAACGAATTTTTATAAGAATTGTGTTTTAACGGATGGAAACCAAAGATTATTATAAAATCCTGGGTGTTGATACCGATGCAGACCAGACGGCCGTTCGTGATGCCTATCGCAAACTGGCGTTTGAATTTCATCCGGACCGCAACAAGGATAATCCCCAGTCCGCTGAAAGAATGAAATGGATCAATGAAGCTTATGCGGTACTTTCAAATCCGGCGAAGCGGCAGGAATACGATAATCTGCGACGGCAATTCGGCAATTCCGCCTACACTCACTTTCGTCGCAGTTACTCCGAACAGGATATCTTCCACGGTTCCGATATTCACAAGATTTTTGAAGAAATGGCCAAATCATTCGGTTTTCGAGGATTTGACGATATTTTCAAGGAATTTTATGGGCAAGGGTTTCGGCGCTTTGAATTTAAACGCCCGGGCTTTTTCGCAGGTGGGTTTATCTTCAGCGGCCCTTTTGGTCGCAAGCGTCCGGAACTGGACCGGCCATCAGGTGGTGGACAAATCGGTCGGATGGCGCAGTATTTTTTAAAAAAAGTAAGCGGATTAGAATTGCCACAGGATGGCGACGATACGGTTGATACCATCTACCTGACGCCTCAGCAAGCTTTCAAGGGAGGTCCCTATGCGTATTATCACCGCAAGCGCTCAAAGAAGTTAGTGGTTAAAATTCCTTCGGGGGTCCGGCACGGTCAGCGCATCCGCTTGAGCGGAATGGGTGCTAAAGGACAAGGCGGCGGCACCGCCGGCGATCTTTACCTTAAGGTTCATATTCATCACCCTTGGCGTGAGCGCATCAAACGGTTTGCCAACAAGCTTATTAAATAAATCGATCTCAAATAGCGATACCATTATGGTGAATAGAAAGGAGTTTGGAAAATGGATGCCATCAAACGAATCAGTAAGGAGGCCTTAAAAGAACACCTTGCCGATGCCGAGACGATGATTATCGACGTGCGCCTCAACTGGACAACCAGTCAGAAAATGATTCGTAATGCGCACCACGAAGATCCGGATCAGGTGCCCAACTGGCAAGATCATTACGCCAAAGACAAGACCATCGTCCTTTACTGCTCCACACCGGAGGAAAAGACCAGCACGGAGGTCGCCGCCCAATTAATTGAAGCCGGATTTAAAGATGTGTGTGTTTTACGCGGCGGATGGATCGTGTGGAAATCGGCTGATTTTCCAATGCACGACAAACGCAGCGACACCCGCCCGCAAGGCGTGGTCACCGGCATACTCAATACCTAGGCTGGCCGAACCGGTATCAACATTCATATTAACTAATCGAGAAGGCGCCATCGGTGAAGGTGATGCGATAATAGCCAGCATGTTTGGGATGGGGTCTGCGCAAACCTTCATTGGAATTCTTTGGGTGAGTTTTTTTTGAAAACGATTGTTTGCCACGGCGATAGCCTCACAGAAGCGGCAGATCTTGAACGCACTGACCGTTGGACGGCCTTGATCGCAAAACAACTGCCTCTGCATGTTATTAATACCGGCATTGGCGGCGATACAAGCGCTGGGCTTTTGAGTCGCTTTTACCCCGATGTTGTCCAAAGACAACCGGACCTGGTGTTGATTTTAAACGGAACCAATGATCTGTGGTGGAATATTGAGATTAATGTCATTTTGGCCAACACGTTTGCGATGGCTGCCCAGGCGTTTTACCATGGTGTGACGTCGGTCATTGGTTTGCCATTGCCACTCTGTTTAGAGCGGGCGCAGCAATATGAAATGATGCCGCCCTTCGGCGGTTTCGAGGACTGCAATCAAAAGATTAAAGAACTCGCCCACGCCATGCAAGATGCGGCGGATCAAAGCGACATTCCGGTTATCGATCTGTTTCATCCGTTTGTTAATAACCGACAGCAGGGAGATGCTAAATATTATCTGGAAGACGGCTTGCACCCCAACCAGGTAGGGCATGAGATGATTGCCGGCCAAGTTGTTAACCGCCTCCAGGCCATTTTTGATGTTGTTTGAGAATTACACAAGGTAACATTCGGCCAACTTGGCGGTTGTGTCGCAATCGGTAATCGCCCTGCGCCCCAATGAGTACTGGGCAGGCCGTTTGGCGGCCGATGAAATCAACGCAATCCGATATTGATGCGAAATACCGATCGTTATTGCAGAAGGCGGTTCGACGCGGCAATGAAGAGTTGGTCTATATTACCAGCGCCATTGTTGCGACACTCGCTTCCCGCGATAAAAATTGGTTTCGAACCCGCGCGGCCATCATTACCTTTGAAGACTGCTGGCCCCTGGGTGCTGAGTTGGTTTTCAATCGTAAGTTTTACAGTAAAGTTGCCGTTCTGGTTAAGGCGGCTCGATCGATTAAGGCCAAAGATGCCACCGGCCTCGGATATTTGGCCTATGCGCTGGCTGGAAACGATCATACGGTACTCGATGGATCCGCGGATGACCGGCATATAAAAATTGTCGCCCAAGGCGTGCAGCGCCCTGATGATTTCTGGCAGTGGGTGGAGCGCCAAAAAAAATCCCGCGATGCTGATGCCCTTATTGAAAATGCATTTCAATTTCGAAATGCGGGTCGGCCCCGAGACCGTGCTACTATCTTAGCAGCGGCCTATTTGGCAGTTGCCAGCGATATTCCGCAATACTATCCATCGGAGTCGGCGGACCAACGGTTTCCCTACTGGGTGGTATTTGATAAGCATACACCGCAGGGCCAACGCGTATTCCGAGATATTGCCCGTGATCTTTACATTCCCCTGCACCAGCTGGAATGGACCAGCTTTTATTTTGAAGGGGCGGCAACCAATGCATCCATCTATTCGCCATGGTGGGGTCGGTTTTGTCGTTGGCGTTTTAATAAAATTAATCTGCCACCCGAAGAAGCGCATCTTCTCTGGGAACCGGTTGAACCGCAAATTAAAGCAGCACTCGCCGATGATCAGCATCGATTGCATAAGGAACTATATGAATGGAAAATGGGCCACATGAACCAGGTGGAGAAGTTAAAAAAGCAAGTGGCGTTGTTTATCGAACACGGCAGTGAAATATCGAGTGACCAGATGGAAATGTTTTAACACGTGTTAAGGATTTTGATCCTGAATTTCTTCAAATCCCTTCGATATCATTGAGCATATTGCTGCAACCTGGATCTTTAGGTTTGAAACATTTACAGCTTCACTGTGGCTGAATTTGCGCGAGGTCCATGGGATCTTATCCATTTAACAACGAGGAGGTGGTCGTATGTCCCCAAAGGTGCCGACCCGGGAAGACGCTTATAGACTATTAACGCAATACAACCAGAGTGACAGTCTGATTAAACATGCACTGGCTGTTGAGGCCGTTATGCGTTATTTTGCGCGCAAACGTGGTGAAGATCAGGAGAAATGGGGTGTGATCGGCCTGATTCACGATCTTGACTATGAACAGTTTCCGGATCAGCATTGTCAAAAGACCGAAGAAATTCTTCGGGCTAACGACTGGCCCGAGGAGTACATTCGAGCCGTCATTAGCCATGGTTGGGGAATTTGTACCGATGTTGAGCCTCGAACCGATTTGGAAAAAGTCCTTTATACCATCGACGAGTTAACCGGCTTGGTGGTAACCTCGGCACTGGTGCGGCCTTCCAAAAGCGTTTTGGATATGAAAGCCAAATCGGTAAAAAAGAAGTGGAAAGACAAACGCTTTGCCGCCGGTGTAAACCGCGAGATTATCGCTAAAGGCGCTGAAATGTTGGGTATTGAATTGTCCGAACTGATGACCGACACCATTATGGGTATGCGTGAAGTGGCCGCTGAGATTGGTTTGCAAGGCAGCTTGCAAAGTTGAGGGTCTAATCTATTTTTGACAGTGAATCCGTTTCTGATCGTCGGCGGGTTACGGCATCGACATTTGGCGCCTGGTATTGGTGATGGCATTTCCAGAGGTCTAACGCCATCTCGATTTTGACCATATTTTTATTTGACTCTCCTGACACGCACATCTATACTGCTGCAAAGATCGAACCTGCCTTCTAATAATACGGGGTAACATCTATGCCGTCGGTTATCCTGAAAATATCAGCCAAAGCCTTCATCAGGATTGCATCATCCTGATGAAGGCTTTGGCGTTTTTTGTCGTCATCATTTTTGGCTGATTCAAAAAAACGCCCAGCGCATTATAGGAAATCTCGCGCCCACGCAGTGCTATCGGCATGGTAGCGTGTCATCGGATCAAACAGTAAAATATTTTGGGAGGGGGTCTATGGAATATGTCATCATTGGAAATGGTGTGGCGGGCATTAGTGCCGCGGAATCCATTCGGCAGCTTGACGCTGACGGCAATATTACCATGATCGGTGACGAAAGTGGCCTTCCCTATTGCCGACCGATGATCAGCATGGTGCTGGAAGGTACGGCCACGCCAAATCAGTTACCCATTCGCAAAGCAAAATTCTATGATACGCTAAACATAGCGCCAATTTTTGGTGAGCGCGTCACAGACATCGACGTTGGTAGTCGAACCGTACAAGTCGGAACGGCCCAATCCGTTGCCTATGATCGTTTGTTGATTGCCACCGGTGCCGACCCACGTCCCATCAACGCGCAAAATCAGGAATTAAAAAATATATCCTACATGCGCACTTCCCTCCATGTCGCAAATATGCTGCAGAGTTTAGCGGGGACCAGGGATGCACTGGTTTTAGGCGGTGGCCTGGTGGGATTTAAAGCCGCCTATGGGTTGCTGCGCCGCGGCCTGAAAGTCACCATGCTGATCGGATCCGGCTATCCCCTATCACTTCAAGTCGATCAGACCGCCGGCCAGATGATTCTGAAGGAGCTGGTCGCCCAGGGACTGAAAGTGAAGGTTGGTGTGGAAGTCACCGCCTTTGAAGGCCAAGATAAGGTTGAGGCCGCCCAAATATCGGATGGATCAAAGATTGCGTGCGATATGGTGGTAATCGGCAAGGGCGTTCTGCCGGCTTTGTCCTTTGTACCACGTGATCACATTGAAGTCGATTTGGGTATTATGGTCAATGCCCACATGCAGACCAGCAACCCGCACGTATATGCCGCCGGTGATGTCGCCGAATATATCGACGTGGCCCGGAACAGTCGCTGGGTCAATGCCATCTGGCCTGAAGCTGTGAGTCAAGGCCGTATTGCAGGTATCAACATGGCGGGCAGACCTGTGGCGTATGCCGGAAGCCTAAGCCGTAATGTGATCCGTATTTTTGATCTGGATGTATTGACCGGTGGATTGGTAACGCCTCCGCATGAAAATGGTTATGAGGTTATGAGTGCTATGCATGCCGGGCGCAATACCTACCGTAAAATGGTATTTTGTGATCAACGCCTGGTTGGATTTACCATGGTCAATGACATTGAACAGGGGGGTGTTTTAATGGCGCTGATGCATCATCAAATACCGTTGACCATACCAAAAGAAGCGTTGTTGGACACCCGATTCAATTTCAAACAGGTAATGACCCATGGCGCCTGGGCGGCATCGCCCAAAGCCGCCTAAACAGAGACTTTGATGGTTACGGTTCATTGTAAATGCAAGGAGGGCGTATGAAAAAAGTAATTGTCCACCCGGAGAGGTGTGTCGGTTGCATGCAGTGCATGCTGGCGTGTGCCGCCGCACATTCTAAAACGAAAAGCTTATTTTTGGCGGTTTCAGAAAAACCGCAGCCCAAACCGCGTGTCCATGTCGGTGTTGGGCTATATGAGGAAGGCTTTCCCAATCGCTGCCGGCATTGCAATCCCGCCCCTTGCCAACTGGCGTGTCTGCCGGGTGCCATATTCCGCGATAACGAAATAGATACGGTTTTAATTGACCCGGACAAGTGCATCAATTGCGCATCGTGTGCTATGGCGTGCCCCTTTGGTGTTATCCGTTACCACGAAGACGCGGTGGCGCCCCCCGGTAAAACGGTGGCCGTTAAATGTGATAACTGTTACGAGCGCCGGCAGCAAAAGCGCATACCCGCCTGCGTGGAGGCCTGCATGGTCGCTGCCCTGACCTTTGAAACCGAAGCGGCGGCCATGAAAAGAAAAACCGATGAAATTTCACGCAGCGTGTCCACCGGTGCGGAAACAGCTGCTTTATCGCCAGGTTTTGAACTGCTTAATACCCTTAAAAAGGTGCAGATCGAAATGCGCAATCCCTAATAAATCCATTTTAGAAATTTGCACGCAATGAAAAATAAGGAGCAGGCCATGAATAAACCATTTGAAAACAGTACCATTTGTGAAGATAGTCAATTGTTGCTGCAAAAAGCCGCCCGGGACCAAATTGAGACTGTCTGGGAGCGTCACCAGGCCCAGCAACCTCAATGCGGTTTTTGTGAAATGGGATTAAGTTGCCGCAACTGCGTCATGGGACCCTGCCGGGTGGATCCTTTTGGTGAAGGCCCCCAAAAAGGGGTCTGCGGAGCCGATGCGGATATTATTGTGGCGCGTAATCTCGGGCGAATGATAGCCGCCGGAGCGGCTTCGCACTCCGATCACGGGCGTGATCTGGTGGATGTTTTGGGCGAGGTCGGCAGCGGCAACGGGTCCGGGTATCAGATCCGTGATCCTGAAAAACTTAAACGGGTGGCGGCCGAGTACGGCGTTGCCACCGACGGAAAGGATGATTTTCAAATTGCGGCGGGTTTGGCGGATGCCATGAAGGAAGATTACGGTTGCAAACAAAAATCAATTACCCTTATCAGCCGGGCACCAGCCAAGCGCCAGGAACTCTGGAACAACTTGGGGGTTACGCCCCGGGGGATCGACCGCGAAACATCCGAGATGATGCACCGCACGCATATGGGCGTGGACAACGACTGGCAGAGCCTGTTGTTGCATGGCGTACGCAATGCCTTGTCGGACGGATGGGGCGGATCCATGATTGCCACCGAAGTGTCGGATATCCTGTTTGGTACACCCACTCCGCGGGCAACCCGCTTCAATGTGGGTGTTTTAGCCAAGGACCAGGTTAACATTATCGTCCACGGACACAATCCCGTGGTCTCCGAAATGGTGTTGCACGCGGCGCAGTCAGAGGAAATGCTTAAACTGGCTGAATCCAAGGGGGCTAAGGGTATTAATCTGGCCGGTGTTTGCTGCACCGGCAATGAATTGTTGATGCGCCACGGTGTCGCCATGGCCGGCAATCATCTGTCCACTGAGCTGGTGTTGTCCACCGGTGCCGTGGAAATGATGCTGGTCGACTATCAATGCATCATGCCCTCATTGGCAACGGTTGCATCTTGCTACCATACCAAGATGATCAGTACGAGTGACAAAGCCCGTTTTCCCGGTATGGAACATCAGGAATTTCATCCCGAAAATGCAGCCGAGACCGCCATGACCGTGGTGCGACAGGCTGTTGAAAACTTTGCAAACCGCGGTGAGGCTTTCATCCCGGTGGATTCCGTGGATGCTTTAGGCGGGTTCTCGGTGGAATCGATCGTTAACGCTTTAGGAGGTTCGCCTGATCCGCTAATCGATGCCATCAAAGCTGGCAAAATCAGAGGTGCGGTTGGTATTGTGGGATGCAATAATCCCAAAATCAAACAGGATCACGGCCATGTTAGTCTAGCCCAGCGTTTGATTGAAAATGATATTTTGGTGGTCGATACGGGCTGCGCCGCCGTTGCCAATGCCAAGGCGGGCTTTAAAATGACGGATGCGGCCGAACTTGCCGGACCGGGGTTGCAGGAAATATGCGGAGCCCTTGGCGTGCCGCCGGTCCTGCATATGGGAAGCTGTGTGGATAACGTGCGTATCCTGGTGCTGGCTTCGGCGCTGGCCAATGCGTTAAATGTGGACATCAGCGATTTGCCCATCGCCGGGGCGGCGCCGGAATGGTATTCTGAAAAGGCGGCGACCATCGGGGTTTATTTCGTAGCTTCGGGTGTTTTTACTGTTTTGGGTCCCATGCCGCCGATCACCGGCAGTCTGAACATTGTAAACCTGCTGACCGAAGGCTTAAACGATGTGGTCGGTGCAACCTTTGCTGTGGAGCCGGATCCGGAAAAAGCCGCAATCCTGATCAGGCGACACATTGAATCCAAACGCAAAGCCCTGGGGTTGCCGGCCGAGGATGTCTAGCGTAATTGTTCTTACGGAGTGAACCGTAAAAGCCGGGCGGAAAGATATTCCGTCCGGCTTTTGGGTTTGTTGTTCCGGTTTGGTGGTGTTAGGGACAGGCTTCAGATTTCAGCTACCTGACGCCGGGTGATTGGAGAGCAGCCCTTGGGGTTTATTCCTGCTTTTCATATTCCACTGACACGGTCACCGTGCGATTCAGCGCACGACCCTCCGGCAAGGTATTGTCATACAGGGGATCATGTGGGCCGGCACCCTCATGGGAGACATTCACATCCGGGCTGATACCAAATGCCCGTATTTTATTGTGGACAGCTTTGGCTCGGCGCTGCGATAGGTCCAGATTATATGCGTCACCGCCAATGTTATCAGTGTGACCCGTTATGGTAACGATGGCATCTGGAAACTGTTTAATCCGTTCATGAATCTGTTCCAATACCGCCAGGTTTTCATCTTTGATAGTGGCGCGATTGTATTCGAACAAAATCAGTGCATATTTTTCCAGGACTTTGTAACCACTGCGACTGGCCAGTTTTTCCTGGCGCTGGATAAAACTGACCGGGATAGGTGGCTGTCCGTTTTGTTGCCAAACCTGATCTTTTTGATCGATCACTTCGACCCGTGCGGTTAATTGAGGGTGGCTGGCAATGGACCGCAATCCGATGGTTGCCAGATCAAAGGCATATTCGGTTTCAAGGGCACCTTGTCCGTCCATTGAAGCCAAGATTTTTTCGGCAGCCGTTAAGTTAAGCTTCCAAGATTTGATGCCGTAATCGGCTTTGATATGGGGGGTAATCGTTATTACCGGTGTACTGCTTTTCTCCTCAATATAAGTGCTTTTGATCGGGACCAAGATTGTTGGGAAATCGGTATGGATTTCAACGCGCTGGTTTTCAGCCCGGCCTTCGGCAATTTTTGAAGTGCTGGGAACCGGCGGTTGGTTGCGTGTCACGATTTCCATGCGCGATGAATCAATTCCCCACATATACAATAGATAGGAGCGTACCGCTTCAGCGCGACTGCGTGATAGATCGATGCGGCCCTTTTCAGTGCCGCGGTTAGAGTTGCATCCGATAATTTTAATAAGCGCTTCGGGATATTGAACCAGGCGTTTACCGATAATGTTTAAAACATGCTGATATTTTTCCATCGTGCCTTTTAAATCGCTGATGGCAAAATTTTGGGTATCCGTCTGGTTGCGATACAACACATAGCGCGACGGAATATCGCTTTTCCCGGTGTCAAAATAGACATAGTTGAGCATCGGTGATGTGTCGATGATGGTGATTTCTTCAATGGTCAACTCCGGTGGTGCGACGGCGATAGAGCCCTTGGGAGGGCCGAGGAGTTGATGGATGAGGTTATTTTTTAAAATGGTAACCGGGCAAGGCTCGGTAATGATTTCCACACGATCTTGGTTGGTATCGGTGACGGTCATACGCGCATTCAGACTGCCAAATTTGGCCATGTTTTGGCGGCCCAGTTCGTCCATCGGTATTTCCAAGACAGCCGGTGGGGCGGTTTGACCGGTTTGGTTCCACAGGACGTGATCATCGCCCCAAATTTGCAGCTGCCATTCAGCCACACCATATTCGGCTTTGATGCGCGGTTCGATTCGCAAGGTGTTCATGTTATTGGCCTCACCGATATAATCCCCGCGGGCTTGTGCTTCTACATCTTCCTTAGCGTAAATGATCTCAGCACGGCGAAATTGCGCTGCATAACCGGGTTTCCGGGCAGACGCATCGGTCGTTTCAGTTTCCGAAGCATCGCGGCCCTCGGTATGGAGGCGTGAGGAATCTATTTCCCAAATGGTCTGCAGATAGTATTTAATCTGGTCCGCCCGCTGTTCGGCCAGTGCCTTATTTTCCAATGCGGTATCGGTTCCATAGCTGAAACCCACCACCGTGGCAGTGAGATCGGGATCTCGCTTTAACCGGTTGCCGACAATATTCAAAGTGTTTAGGTGCCGTTCCAATGAACTTGCCAGATTTTGCCGATTGAAGTTGGTTGTGTGCTGCGGTGTCTCAAAGCGTTGATACCGGTCGGGAATATCGCTGAAGCCCTCATCGAAAAAAATGACATTTGAAATCAGGGCGCCATCCAGATAGCTCAGCATGTTAAAGGTGAGTTCCAGAGGTTCCATACTGACAGATCCCTGGGGTGGATCTAAGAACCGGTAGGCAACAACATACCGGCGCAATAGCGTCGTTGAAAATGATTGAAAGATCGGAATCAGTTCGTCCGCCGAAGAGGCTTTCCAAGTTCGTCCTTGATGCTGTGTGGCCATTGATTCCAGAAATGGATCTAGAGATGCACTTGGCATATAATCGATGGTATATATTTGCAGGTTTTTTAATTCAGCGGCCGTTTTTTCAACGACGTCGCGCTCAAAGTCACTGTTGATGTCTTCGCCGTCGGAAAAGACAACCATCAATTTGGTGGATTCTTCAGGCATTGTGCGCATGGCGCCAAATCCCGCCATAATACCTTCATAAAGATAGGTACCCCCTGAGAGACCGTCTTTAAAACTATTTTTTAAAAAGGCTTTAAGGGCCATGGGGTCATTGGATTCCAATGATTGGGTATGCAAACGCTTTCCATCAAAAGCCTGGGAACCCTTTGGATTGAAGACAACTACATGCACGTTGTCGATGGGGCGGATGATATCAAAAAATCCTTCTACCGCTGTTATCAAAGGCTCAATGGCTTTGCGACGTTTCATGGAAGTCGAGTTGTCAACCACCAGCACCACGTTTAAACCAACCTCTTCATTGGCCTCAAGCGTTTCAACCGCTAGCAGGCGCGCTTGTTTCGTTCCTTTCGAGACGGTAAAGTCTTCCAAGGTTAGCCCTTGAATGGCATTGCCATCTGCATCTTCCACCGATACAAGCAACCGTCGCTCATCAATAGCTTGATAGGATACCCGGGCGTTTTCGTCAGTGACTGAAATTTCCAAAATTTCTTCCTGAGCTGAAACAATCGGGGACATCATAAACAGTCCGATCATTACATATAGAAACCATGTTTTGTGCATGCCGCCGCTCCTTGGTGTTGGCTAAATATCTGATGTATTATAACAGCTTACGCTTATATCCTAACAGGAGGTTGGCTAAATTTCAATTTTACGATGATTATTTTTACTTATGACGTTGCATTTAGCTTTGTTTGCATTGGTATCTGTATGGCTGGCTGATACGTGTTCTCAGGAGCTTGCTTTTTTGTTGTAATTGAAGTTATTTTGTTTATATAACAATAGTATAGGTTTTAAACGCCATTGTGTTTGCACGCAAATACGTGCCGAGAAGGGAGAAGGCGTCATGAAAAAGAAAGTCTGGTTGCATATCGCCTTGGTGCTGATGGTAACCGCGCTATTGGGATTGATCGCCTGTGGCAAAAAGATGGTTGAACCGGAACCACAGGTCAGTGCGCCAGTTGAGGATGATGCCCAGAAAAGAGCCGAAGAAGCCGAGCAAGCCAGATTAGAAGAAGAAGCGCGTCGCAAAGCGTTAGAAGCATTAATCCAAAAAGAGCAGATGGCCGAACGCGAACGTGAAGAAAAAATGGCCGCGCTGCACGAGTTTTTGTCAGATGATGTATACTTCGGCTATCGTCGGACCACCTTGGATGCCCAGGGCAAAGCCCTGCTTAAACGCAAGGCCCAATGGCTGAAAGCCAATCCGGAGGTTTCCATTATTATTGAGGGACATGCAGACGAGTTAAAAACGCGCCTTAAAAATCTTGCCATGGGCAAAAGACGTGCGGGTGAAGTTAAAAGTTTTTTGATCAGTGAAGGTGTCCCGCGGTCGCAAATGGCGGCTATCAGCTACGGTTCCGAGCGCTTAGCCACCTCGGAACGAAGCCGCAAGGCGCGGCAAAAAAATTGGCGGGTGCATTTTTCTGTAGATACCTATAAAGGTTTAGAGTTGCCGTAAGCCGGAAAGGCATATCGGGGCGCTTCAATTTATTCTATTGGCAGCCTACTGAATCCAGCAACAAATCCGAAAATAATGGAACGAACTTAAGCTTAGCCGCACAAAGCCGCATCACTTTTGTTAACAAGATGCGGCTTTTTTACTGCTTAAAGTCCTCCTTGACCTTGTGTACCGCATCTTTAAGTTCGTCCATCGCATTTTCGACGCCGACTTTAATATCTACCCAGGCTTCATCACTCGATTTTTTAAGATGATGTAACTTATCAATGACCTTTTGTTTACGGTCGCCAGCGCCCTGAATGAGCTCTTCATATTTCCCCTTGGCATCATCCGTTACGCCCGCTGCCCGGCTTTTCAACTCATCTATTTTGGAGCCCCATTCTTTAAGCTGCGATTCAATGCGGTCCTGGAATTCTTGTTTTTTGCTCATCGCTATCTATCTCCTTTATAGTGGTTTGTGCCATGAACCTTAAGCTTTTGATCTTCGATTGCCGTGAAACAATTTTATTACAATATTATACCGGACCGTTATGTGAGCAAGCATCGAAACGCCTTAAAGGACAAAAATTCTGTCAAAATCGTTGGCGCTCGAAAATATGAGTGAGACATTTGACATGTTATCTTCAAAGCTTAGTATAACTAGTAAATATTACGAATTTAAGGATATTAGGTGACCAAATGAAATCTCTGTGTATAAAAATTAATATGGTGCTAATACTTTTTCTGGTTTTAAGCTTCTCTGGAACTGCATTTGCGTTGCGCTGCGGCACAAAACTTATTGATATTGGTGATTCAAAAGAGCGCATACTCGAGTATTGCGGCCCACCATCCCAAGTGGTTGTTACCGGCCGGGGTTACTCGACGCACGATAATTATGTCGCCGGCATGGGCAACTTCTCCTATGGTGCTTCTCCCAGCGGGTTCAAGCCCTTTGTGGCCGAGGAGTGGATCTATAATTTTGGTTCCACTAACTTTCTCAAACATTTGCAGTTCAAAAATAACACCCTAAAGCGAATCAAAACTGGTGAACGGGGCTTTGCCGAATAATTTTAGCCAAACGCTGCGTCCTGCCCACTTACCCTCAGCAATGATAGGAATTTCATTGTATTCTTAATAGACCTTCCTATCCTTACTTCGGTACTCTTTTCATTTCTAGACGATTCTTCACCTTCTCAATCTTATCTGTGGTTTTGTCGATGTGATCGGAAGTCAATTGAAGTGTTAGTTAATGCGTAACTGACAGGTTTCCGAAAAGTATGCTTTTAAAGCGGGCCAATGATTGCTAACATAAGAATTTGAAGCCACATTTTTTAAGTGAAATCAAACGATGCGTATGGAGAGTTGAGGTATGAATACGGCAACCTCTGATAGGCGTGCCTGGCGTAACCGGTTACACGAAATCATATTTGAAGCCGATACCCCGGCGGGCAAATTGTTCGATATTGTTCTGATTGTCAGCATCCTGTTGAGTGTGATCGCCGTCATGCTCGACAGCGTTGAGGTGGTCTATCAACGCTACGGGCAGATTCTTTACGCCGTAGAATGGTTTTTTACCATCCTGTTTACGATCGAATACATACTACGTTTGGTGAGCGTACAGCGGCCAATACTCTATGCCACCAGCTTTTTTGGCTGGACTGATTTATTGGCCATTTTGCCGACCTATATTAGCCTATTTGTCCCCGGAGCGCAGTATTTATTGGTCATCCGCATTCTGCGAGTGCTGCGGATTTTTCGTGTTTTGAAACTGGTGACCTACGTCGGTGAGGCCCGCTTTATCATGCAGGCGTTGCGATCCAGTCGCCGCAAAATAACCGTATTTTTATTTGCGGTGCTGACCATCGTGGTGATTTGTGGATCACTCATATACCTCATCGAAGGCGAAGAAAACGGGTTTTCAAGTATTCCGCGCAGTATTTATTGGGCGGTCGTGACGCTTACAACCGTCGGGTATGGTGATATTTCTCCTAAAACGGGCTTTGGCCAAACCGTGGCAGCGTTTATTATGATATTGGGTTATAGCATCATTGCCGTCCCGACGGGAATCGTCTCCTCGGAAATGTCCAGTCACTACCATCAAAAAGTGTCCACTCAGGCATGCCCAAACTGTAGCGCCGAAGGCCACGATCTTGATGCCGTGTATTGTAAATTTTGCGGGACCGCGCTCTAAAGGGGTGTCAGGATTACAATAACATGCGGTCAGATTTATAGATATCCAGCGCGTTCAAAATAAATTTTTCCAGAAATGCATCCACTTTGGCCTTATCGATTGCTTCAGTGGGCAGTGTCTCGTCTTTGGCCTCGACCAATGGTGGGATCCGTTTGGGGTATTCAATGGAAAAGGTAATGGCACGCAAATCGCCCGAGGGGATAAACTGAGCTTTATAGGCGGATGCCATGATACGGGCCTCGTCGGCTAACGCTTGGATTTTTTCAGGATAAAATATAAGGGTTACGTTTTTGATGTTGGGCTTGCCAGATGCAAGTGATGTAGTTTGGCCAATATTGAGCTGATTCCATAATCCCATTTGATTAAGATCGTTTTCAACATGAAATACGCTGGGTAAAATAACCTCCACAAAGCAACGGTTGAGTTTAGCCAGCAGCAATTCAATTTTTGCTCGAACCTTCTGCTCATCTTCGCGTTTCCTTTTCTTTAGCGTTTCTTCGCTTTCGGAAAATTCCTTTAAGAGATCTTTAACCGTCATGATGATATCCCCGCGATTAGGGTGGTCTTATGAAATGGGTTAATTTTATATTAAACTTCAATCCCATTTTTCGCAAGCAATTGTCATCGAGTGGATAGTGGTATTTGTAGGCCTCACACAACGCAATGCTAAGCTGTAATTCATGGTTGCCCTTCACCGCTTGCTTTCATATGATGCCATCGTCTTTGGCGTCACTTTCTTGATAAGCCATTAGATCGCCAATGATAGGTTTTAAACCGATAATTCCGTTTTATATTTAGTTTTAGACTTATGGATGCCAGCTTTCAGGCAATTACCATTTGACGTTGTTGATATTATCTTATGCCTGGTAGAACATTATTCTGGTATTTTTAACCAAGGAGGTCCGCATGACACCCGAAGAGGCCATTAAAACCGCGATTGAATACGAAACCCGTATTCGAGATGTTTACCGTGAAGCTGCCGAGACGGCTACCAATGCCACCGGTAAACGGATTTTTGAGGCGTTGCAGCAAGATGAGCAGAATCACATCGCCTATTTGAAGGACCGGCTGGAAAAATGGCAAGCTGCCGGTCAACTCGATATTGAAGGTTTGCAGTCTGCGCTGCCTAGCAAGGTGGAGATTAACCAGGAAGTTGATAAGCTGAAGACGGAAATGAACCGTGACGATCACAAACTTGAGATGCAAATGATGAGCAAGGCCTTGCAGGTGGAAATCGAGACCAGTCGATTTTATGCGAAAATGGTCGATACGTTGCCGGATCCCAGCCGTCAAATGTTTGCTCGATTTTTGGAAATTGAAGAAGGCCATATCAATATCGTGCAGGCCGAACTCGACTATTTAACCAAAACCGGTTATTGGTTTGACATTAAAGAATTCGACATGGAGTGATTTTTTTAATCTTCCCCAGCAGGTAGTGCCGCACCCGGGTGGTGGGCGTTCTTCTGCGATAGCCTGTAGCGTTATGAGAAGTGTCAATGTCGCCTTTGCTGACAGATCTTTCTGTTTTGATTTTAGATTGCCAAACCACGGGCGCCAGCCCACAAACCGGCCACCTGCTGGAACTGGGCTGGTTGATCGAAGATGCCGATCATCGTCATCAGGGAAAGATTCCGCCGGTAACCACCAGTTTGGTGCGATTACCGGCAAAGACGGGTATACCGCATCGCATCGAGCGCATGACCGGCATCGATAAAACCGACCTGCAAGCCGCTGCCGATAGCGCTGATGTTTGGCAGGCGCTTTGGAAAGATATTCAACCATTGATGGCATCTGATGCCAATCAAACTTGCCCCAGCGTGGTTCATTATGCCCGCTTTGAATTGCCCTTTATCCGGCAGTTGCATGCCGCCCATTCCGCCCATGATCCTTTTCCATTCGAGTTTATCTGCTCACACACCCTTTTAAAAAAGCTGTGTCCACAATTGACATGTCATAGCCTGCGGGCGGTAGCCGGATATTTTGGCTATTCAGTTCCAGAGCAGCGGCGTGCCCGGGAGCATGTACTGGGTACCCTTCACATTTGGCGACAGGCAATTCGGTTGTTGGCAAATGAAATTAAGGTGCACACCCTGGAAGAACTAAAGCACTTTATCCAAGCACCGCTCTCGCCAAACGTCAAAGATCAGCCGGCCGTTTTTAACAAACCGGACTTGTCGGCGATTTCAAACCAGCCTGGGGTGTATTGGATGCGCCGCAGCAACGGAGATCTACTGTATATCGGCAAAGCCAAATCATTGCGCAAACGGGTTCGCTCATATTTTCATCGTCGCCCCAAATACCCCACACGCTTGAAAGAAATGCTCTGCCAGATCGCCGCGGTAGATGTCACCGAGACCAAGACTGCTTTAGAAGCCGCTTTGCTGGAAAGCGATGCCATCAAACAGTATGCACCACCCTACAATCAAGCCTTACGCAAGGGTCGTCGCTGCGTGTCATTTTTTTCAAAAGATTTTACGGCCCACTCTTTTCGCGCGGATGCCGGGCATCCCATCGGGCCCGTGCCCACAGCCGAAGCCTTGCAACCACTGGCAGCCATCGGACAATTAGTGTCTCTAAATAGCGATATGAATCATTGTCCTGCGACGGCTTTGGGAATTGACGCCAAATGGGCGCCGGATGCCGATGTTTTTAAGGAGGGATTTGATCTTTTTCGCAAACATTACCAGTTCTATTTTGAAACCAAACCATATCACCGGGCGTTAATGTTGTTAGGAGCGCAGTTATGGCGCGACAAACTCATAGCCGCAAGCTGCCAAGAGGAAGCCGAACCGGAGGTTGATGACGATATTACCGGGACGGATGAAGACAATTCGGAAACAATGATTTGGACACCGGAACATGTTGCTGGGGCCTTGTCAGGTGCCGTGCGCCGTTGCGCCCATCTCATCCGACGTGGGCGCTGGTTGGTTTTAATCAGTGAAGCGGTTCTCAGTTGGCAGCAGGCAAAACATCAGCGACGTGTTATGGTTATCAGCCGGGGAGCGGTTCACAGCGCGTCTACGCAAAAAATAGATCAATCCCTGCCGCATCCGGTCAGATATCCCAAACCATTAGAACGTCAGAGCGAACTAACCAATTTGGCGAGCTATGACCGTTTGCGGGTGCTAACCACCGAATTGCGCCGATTGTTGGCTGAAAATCGAGACATCCGCTTAAGGGTAGGACGCCATATGATCTTAGGACCAGAGCAAATCGCCAAGGCGCTACAATGGGTATAGTTCGGATTCTTTTACTGGCCGATACCCACCTTGGGTTTGATTGGCCGTTTCGACCTCGGATTCAGCGGCGCAGACGCGGCGTGGATTTTTTTAAAAATTTTGAAAACGCCCTGGCATCAGCTATACAGGGCAAAGTAGATGGCGTGGTACATGCCGGTGATTTGCTGTACCGCAGTAAGGTTCCGGCCCGGTTGGTGGAAATGGCCGTGGCGCCATTAAAACAGGTTGCCAGCACCGGTATCCCGGTTTTTGTAGTTCCGGGCAACCATGAACGCTCCCATATTCCCCATGGCCAGTTAGCCCAGCACCCCAATATTCATATTTTCCATCAGCCACGTACTTTTTACTGGCGGCATCCTCAAGGCGTCATCGCGGTGGCCGGTTTTCCGTTTGTGCGCGTTGGAATCCGCCGTGGCTTCAAAACAATCTTAAACAAAACCGGATGGCAGCGAGTTCAAGCTGATGCTCACCTGCTGTGTGTACATCAATGCGTTGAAGGAGCAACGGTGGGCCCATCAGGTTATACTTTTCGCTATGCGCCGGATGTTATTCGTTTGGCTGATATTCCCGCCAAGTTCGCCGGCGTTCTAGCGGGGCATATTCACCGATTTCAAGTTTTGACAACTGATTTACGCAAGCGGCCACTTTCTTTTCCAGTTTTTTATCCCGGCGCGATTGAGCGCACATCATTTGCTGAAAGAAATGAAGCCAAGGGTTATGTTACGCTGTCATTAGAGATTGGGGCCAAGATCCCCGCGGCCATTCGAAGCTGGAAATTTCACGTGTTATATGCCCGTCCCATGCGGCAAATCGACCTCCATCTAGAAGCATTTAATAATAATAAAGGGGATTTGAAGACGTGGCTGCAGGAACAATTTCGACAATTGCCGTCTGACAGTGTTGTGAAATTGAAAATACATGGCAAACCCGGCCAATACCAGCACGAGGTGTTGCGCGCACCTTCGGTACGCCAGTTAGCGCAAGCTACCCACAATGTTGAAATGGCCTGGGCGGATCAAGCTGCTTTCCGGCGCAAAAAGGGCCCAAAAAACATCCAATACCGCCAGGCACTAATTAAATAGGCGTGGGCGATGCTAGCTCGGGGTTGCAAAACGGACACGGGATACCAGCATTATTCGGGTATCGATCCGGCCAGCACCAATGACAGTGCCGACGGAAGCTTTAAGCTAGATTTCAATGTTGCCGATAGATATGGTAAACAATATGAATAAATACGTAAAAATGGATTTTTTAAATGGCCAAAAACAATCCCAACGAACCATTGAATGATAAACGCACCGAACCGCGCCAAATCGCCGAACCGTTTCAAAGTGTTGAAATTAAATTGCCACATAGCGGTCAAATGTATCATTTCAAATTGCGTGACATTTCCTTTGGCGGCTTATGTGTTGTCATTCGCGAAGATTCAGCCATTTTAAAGCAGCTTACCGTCGGCCAAATCCTTAAAATAAACGTCTATCGAACCGAACAAACCGCTGCTTCGGACCATTTCAAATCCCAAGTCAGACATATCACCAAAACCGATAAAGCCCGCTACCATGGCCATTATCTGGTTGGGTTGCAAATCTTAGATCATCCCGGATGATTTTTTTAAAGTAGCGGCGATAATTTCGGCACTTGCGTTAGCGGTTTGCGACCCTACCATACGATGACAGCCAAATCCTACCATTCTCCATAACCATTTTATTGAAATTCCATCTCAAATGCTTGTTATTTGAACGAGATTCAGCTATCTGGTTTGAAAAACTATTATTCCTATGGAGGCGATGCATTGAATACCAAACCTTTCTTCAAAGTGCCGATTTTATGGTTATTCGCTTTGTTGGCATTGATGTTAAAGCCCGTTCAGGCTGACGTTGAATGGGAACAACTGCTGAAACTGGATTTGAAGGCGCAGATTTTAGATGTGACGGCTTCCTCGGATGGTGATCTGATTTTCGCCCTGACACCTGGTCACATACTGGTGTTTTCCGTTGCTGATCAAAACATTACCAATCGCATTCCGGTTGATAAGATATATGATCGGATTGCCTATGCTCAAAACGACACCTTGACCCTTACGTCACACGATCCCGCCAGTCTTAAAATTTTGCAGATTGATCGTATTTATGAAATTGATTTGTCCAACCGGCCATTCAAAGGCGCGGCCGATGCCAAGATCACAATTGCGGTATTTGATGATTATCAATGACCCTACTGTGCTCAATTAGAGCGGCTGATCCAGCAGGTGCTGGACAAACACCCCAAAGACGTCAAATATGTTATCAAACATTTTCCGCTCTCCAGCCACCGGTATGCGTTTAAAGCTGCCATGGCGGCATTGGCGGCCAATAATCAGGGCAAATTCTGGGAATTTCATCACGAATTGTTTAAAAATTTTAGAGCATTAAATGAGGACAAGATTAAAAGCATTGCCGAGGATTTGGGTTTGGATATGGATCAGTTTAATAACGATTTAGAATCACCCCAGAACCGGGCCGTCATTCTGCAAGACCTTAACAATGGCAAGAAGATTAAAGTCCGTGGAACACCCACCGTATTTATGAACGGCAAAAAAGTTGAAAACCGTCAGCTAGCCAACCTGTCAAAAATGATTGAAAAGGAGCTTGGCAAGTCTAAATAACCACCTCATTGTGAGGTTAGCGGTTATTCAAATATTTCCGGGGCACCAGGGTAACGCGCGGTAAATCGCCCAAAGGGCTACTATCGACCAGCAACTTGCAGCCATAGGTCTCTTCCAGGGTCTTAAAATCCAATATCTGATGGGGCGCACCCATGCGCACCACTTGGCCATCGCGCAGAAGCAACAATTGATCCGCGTACATGGCCGCCAGATTGATATCATGGGAAACCATCACAACCGTCACCCCTTTTTCGGTTTTCAGTCTTTCCATCAGATCCATGATGCGTACCTGGTGAGCTAAATCCAGAGACGCCGTGGGCTCATCTAAAAGCAGGATTTGCGGTTGCTGGCAAATCGCCCGGGCAATAAAGACGCGTTGTTGCTCCCCACCGCTTAATTGATGCAATTTGCGGGTCGCCAGGTGATCCACTTCCGTAAATTGCATGGCTTGTTGGGCAATGGCATGATCTTGGGCGTTTTCAATTCCCAGAGCGCGGTTATAGGGAGCACGCCCCATCAAGACACACTCTGTTACCGTAAACGGAAAATCAACCGGCAGTCCCTGTGGGACCAGGGCCACCATCCGGGCAAATTTTTTACGCTTATATTCGAAAAGTGGGCGTCCCAGAATATTCAATTGGCCTTGAGAGATTTTTAAAATACCTGCCATGGCGCGCATCAATGTCGTCTTGCCGGATCCATTGGGCCCGATAATAATGAAAAAATCCCCTGATGAAACGGTGAATGCTAAATCCTGTAAAACAGCACGACTGCCATATGAGTGGTTCAGATTGATTATCTCGATGGCGGATGTCATCTTCCAGACCTTTTCAGCAGATAAATAAACAAAGGCGCGCCGATTAAGGCTGTGATCACCCCTGGTGGCATTTCGCCCTGTTGCGGTAACGTTCTGGCCAGCAGATCACATATGGCCAAAAAGGCTCCACCACCAATGGCGCAGGCCGGAACAAGCACTCGGTGATCGGATCCGAAAAGCAGGCGCAACAGATGCGGCATCACCAATCCAATAAATCCCAACAGTCCGCAATAGCTAACGGTGGCACTGATCATAAAAGAGGCGGTTACCAAAAGCACAATGGTCACGGTCTTAATGTTGACGCCCATGGTTTGCGCCATTTCTTTGCCCATTAACAGAAGGTTCATACTGTGGGAAAACCAGAAAATTAAGACAAAGCAGGGCACCAGCATGGCGGCTAAAATGGCGACTTGTGGTCCATTTGCCGTGGATAGATCGCCCATCAGCCAAAATAGAATATTATGAAGTCGCGAATCATGGGCCAATGAAATCAGAAAAAGAATCACCGCCGAGCAAAAGGCATTTACCATCACACCGGATAACAGCAACGCTTCCTTTTTCAAAATGGTGTGGCCGGTGGTCATTACCAGAATGAGTGCCAGCGAAGCAAGACTTCCCAAAAATGCGGTGAAACTCACACCCGGAAATCGTGACATTCCCAGCATAATTCCGATGATGGCGCCGATGGCCGATCCACCGGAAATTCCCAGGATATACGGTTCAGCCAATGGGTTTCTGAGCAGCGCCTGAAAAACCAGACCGCCGACAGAAAGGGTCGCACCCACCAGAATTGCCAATAGCACCCGTGGTAAACGGATCTGCCAGATAATGGTGTGGTGCATGGGATTCATATCTTGTTTTTGAAATATGACGGCCAACGTCTGGCTGACACTTCCGGTGGGCCCAAAAGAAAGACCCAGCAGGATGCTCGCTGCAAGGGCGATGGATAGCAACAGCGATACGGTTACGATCCGGCTGACGATATGGGATTGGCCCTGCTTCATTGGTGGTGCTCAAACAAACTTGGGTGAATCAAATGAACCAGGATTTCCAACCCTTCAAGTAGCCGTGGTGATGGCCGATTAAATACATCCGAATCCACGACAAAAATCCGCTGATCCCGCGCTGCGGGTAGATTCGGCCAGCGGCTCCACTCCGCCTTGACTTGGTCAAATACTGCCTGTCTGGCCATGGTCGATATGATAATGACATCTGGCGCTAACGCTAAAACCTGTTCCCGGCTAAACCGCGGATAGGCTGTATAGCCGGCGGCCACATTGGTAGCACCGGCCATTAACATAAGATCATGAATAAAAGTTTGAGAGCCGGCGGCGATAATCGGTGAGATGCCAATTTGCATAAAAACACGCGGCCGCTGGCTTGTCCCGGCCACCACGGTTTCGATCTGCTGTAATCTGTTGCGCATATCCGTAGTAACGGCCTGGGCAGGTCCGGAAGCATTCAACAGCATGCCAATTTCACTAATGGTCTGTATAACGGTTTCCAGATTGTGCGGATCGACCACATAAACCGGAATATGCATTGATGCCAAGCGTTCTACGACTGCTTTGGGATTGCCGCTTTTAATCGCAATACAGAGATCCGGATTTAACGCAATAATCCTTTCAATATCCAGGCGAATAAAGGAGCCTACCTTTGGCAATTTTAAGGCCTGGGCTGGATAATTACTGTATTGGGTGACGCCCTTTAAACGCTCGGCTTGATTGAGTTGAAAGATAATTTCCGTGATGCTGGGAGCAAGTGCCACAACCCGTTGAGGATCATCAGGTACTTGTAGTTTTCTTCCCAGGTGATCCGTTACGGTTTTGGCCGTGAGGGGCATACAATTTAAGAAAATAATGGCAACGATGGCCATAACTTGTCGTGTCATGGATATGTCGGATTACATGGTGTTTGCACAGATTAATAGCACAAAAAAGTAATATTAGCGCCTTCGGTTTACTTAAACTATAAATTGACAAAAACTTCTTATCCAAAAAGGACGGGTGGTCATTAAAACTCTGCGGTGAGGCGAATGGAGCCGATCCAACCATCCACGTTTTCGCCATCGGCGTCTTCATCGGCTTCCAGAAACTGCCAGGCACCGGCCAGGACACCGCCAACCGAGAATTTATCGGTAACGTCATAGCCCAAAGCATTTGACTGGAACATCAACACTACCAGCCAAACCATCACACCAATTGAAACACCAAGTTTCGTCATCATTATCAAGGCCTCCGCAATATTTGAAAATCCCTATAGGATGTTTTATTGAATTCGGATGTTCGCATGCATTAAAAAATCTTAAAAGATATTTTCGTTGCAACCAATTCTCTTTTTTGCCTGACGTTTTATTTGTTTTTACGTTAGCGGCGGCTATTTTTCAATACCGTGTCGGGCCTCAACCACTTTCTGGGAATAGTGTTTAACTTCCTGCACCACGGTGATAAGATCAGCGGCTTCCAGTGTATGTGGATGCGCATGGCGTCCTGTTATCATTAACTCGGTTTTGGCAGACCGGGATTTCGAATATAAGTCAGGCATAAAATGAGGGATGAGAAGGGGCGAAAATCTTGCCGATGCCGGGAGACAGCGACATCGGAAAGATCCCCTGCCAATGCCCCTTCTGATCCCGTTGGGTATGTTTCCTGCTGGCGGACAGGAAACAAAAAAGCCCTTCAAACTGATTCGTTTGAAGGGCTGCACCCAGCTTACTTGACCCTCTTTTATGACCGTGCAATGTTAGTCCGCGCAACGGCACAGTGCTTGTTCAAGGCAGGTCTTCTGACTCCCCCGCCCAATCAACAGCCTTCCCGTATCGCTATGACGAAACAGTGGCACGCAGGGCTGATTAGGTTTCTATTCTCACCAGAATAGATCGGGGTTACAGCGGCGGGACCGCTCCCGAGTTGCACGGGATTCCCTATTAAGCCATTATGGCACCTTTGAAAAGCTTTTAAAATTTGCCTCCATTTGTGTCAAGTAAAAAGAGGCCTTTTTAACCCCGCGGCTAACATTTGGTGTGTGGCTATTAATTTTGGACCTGCGGAATGATCGTCCAGTGAACGCATGCTTGGAAACAGTTTTTTATCATCAAAATTTGTGCACAATCTTTCGCATTCAATATTTCACGCGGTTCTTATTTTTGGTGATCTTCCTTGTAAGGTTCGATTCGATTAGCCTGCATGGTGTAACCGATATTGATCCCGGCTGTCCCGTCAACTAAAAAAAGTTCTTTAACCATTGACTTTACCGCAATGATGCCCGTTACCCAGACCGGTTCATACAGCCCCTTAACGATGTAGCCTTCCTTTTGCGTGATATTGGTGTGAACGATTTGATTGGGGGGTGGCGGCGGGACATGAATACAGGCTCCGATGTAGGGTACCAGCAGAAATTCGGTTACCTTGGTGTCAGTCATCTCCAGCGGTAAA
>JASJAZ010000248.1 GCA_030066785.1 Desulfobacterales bacterium
CGTAAGTTCTTGAGTTGGTGAGAAGAGAAGCTCGTGAGTTCGTAAGTTCGTGAGCTCGTGTTGATTCCCAAATTTTCTTTACGTAAAGTATCTGATTATTTTTTCGATATTGAGCAATTTTCAGATTAATTATAACCGGAGCTGATTGTCATCTCAGCTCCGGATATATTTTTAAAATGGCCAATCAGCATGGTGGTCATCTATTGATGGATTTTCCACATTTTCTTGTTCCAGTAGTGTTAAAAATTCATGCCAGTAGCGATCCCATAAAATACTTTCCAGTTGGTCGAGTTTTTCACAGAGTTTCAGAGCGTTTTGAATTTTCTCATTTTGCTGCATTTTTATCTCCTGTAAGTAAGGCGGGCAATTATCAGCCTTTCTGGTTTTAAAAAGGAATATCATCGCCTCGGTTTTGATTTGAGTTTTCATCCAAGAGCTGATGATAGTCCTCCAGGGTGTCCAAAGTGACGATGACAGTATCGAGCATCAGATTGGCCAGTTGGTAAATGATCGTCTCAAATTGTTGTGTGTGTTTTTGCTTTTCACTGAGCGTCATATGATCCTCCTTTAATTGCTGATCGTTAAAAGATTTCCGTGGCAGCCAGCCTGACATGTTCAGCATTGACCAGGGTGCATTGTTTTGCGGCGGCGGCAATCAACGCACCGCGGGCCAGATGATTGGCTTTTCTAAACAGCCCGCCGGAGCCCTGATGGATAGCCGTGATGGCGTTTTGATCAAAAAGATTTTGTTTAATGCCGGCGATGGTCAGGTGATGTTTGAGGTAATCTTGCATGCCGGCAAGGTCGGTGCCCTGCAGGTGGCTGCGGGCCACAATTCTGGAAGCCAGCGGCTGTGAAGAGCGATAGGATAGTTTGTCGATCAGGTTATTTTGGCCAGCTAAAACCATGGGCAAATAGGGTTTGGAGTCTTTTTCAAACTGACAGAGGGTATGCAGTTCGGCAAACACCTCCAAGCGTAACAGTGAGGCTTCATCGACAAGTAGCACGACTTTGATTTTTTTCTCACCAACCAGCTCGATAATTTCTTTTTTGATCAGTCGTAGCATAATGGCTTTGGAGTTGGATTTGATGTGAATGTCAAGCTCATTGATCAATTGGCGGTAAAATTCCATGATAGAGCCTGAAGATGCGGTCATATACAGACTTTTGAACTCGGAAGGGTGCAAGTACTCGGCCGCATATCGAATGGCGGTGGATTTACCACTGCCCACCTCACCGGTGACAAGGCCGACAGCCCCCAGGCGGATGACATAGTCAAAGCGCTGTTTGACATCGATCAGTTCAGCTGTTTTTAAGATATCCTTTAGGCTGATATCGGCACCGAAAGGTTCTTTTTTCAGCCCGAAGAAGCTGCGGTAATTATTGTTCATCATCGTGTTTCCTTTTTGAAGACCACAGTTTTCCGCCCCCATATTCATTGGGACTTGTATTGGAGTGGATCTGAGGGTTATTGTTTTTATCGCGTTTGACACGGCAATTGACATTGAGGTTGACAGCCACCAGCATGCCGAAAGATTTATTTTGGTATTTAACCTCGACTTGTTGGGGTTGGCTGTCATGGTAGAGCAGTTCAACCCGTTTTCCGATCAAAGCCACCGGGGCCTCAAATAGCTGTCCGTTAAGGGTGATGGTGCGGTCTTTATTGACCTTTCGGCGAGCCACTTTGCGAAAGTAGTCATGCAGGTTATCCGGAGCGGCTCTCAGACACTGCAGGTTGGCCGCAAAACGTTCAATGGGAGCTTGCTTGGTACTGGAGTGTTTTCGTTGATGGTAAATATTGCTCAGCCAGCTATCAAAGGCCTCATTGAGTTCATTTAGGCTTTTGCCTTTAAAGCCGGGTAAAAACTGCCCGCGTACGGTTCTAAAGAAGCGCTCGATTTTGCCACGGCCCTGAGGCTGATAAGGTTTGGAATGAATCAATGCGATGGCTAACGAGGCGCTGATATATTCCAGCAGCCGGCTGCGGAAAGCGGCGCCATTGTCCACATAAAGCTTGCGTGGTAAGCCCCTTTTGGCCAAGGCATTTTCAAAGGCATCCAGGTAAGAGCGCAGGGCTTCTGAGAGGTAAAATTCACCGTGGGCAATCAAACGGCTGTGATCATCGATGATGGCAATCAGATAAGTTTTGCGCCGTTTGCCGTCAACATCGACTCTGGGGCCGTGCATGACGTCACTTTGCCACAGATCGTTTGGCAATTCAGCTTCAAACTTGCGTCGATCCACAGGCTTTTTTACGGGCAGATCAATCAGATCTTGCTGATGCAAAAATCGATAAACCGTGGAGTTGTTCAGTACGATTCCCGGGCTAACTCGGCTTTGTCGGTTCATCTGCTCGATCAGCTGGGGCACGCTCAGCGACGGTGTCTGTAATTTTAACTCGATCAGCGACAGGCAGGTGTCTTCATCCATGGCCCGGCTTTTGCCCTGATCGCATCGGTCTTTAGGCAGCAACGACTTTAAATCACCGTGGCTGCCTTTATAAAGACGACACCATCGATTGATCGTGCCGATACTCAGACTGGTTTTCTGTGAAAAGGGGATTTGCCACTTGCGGGCGCACTTATCGCGCATCAGTCGCCTTTTTTCGCCTCGGCTCATTTGAGCTCCGGTGACAAAGTCACTGATAACGCCGAATCGAAACACCGCAACCTGCATTTTTTCATCTTCAGTCATAATTGGCCTCCTTTTTGGAATTTTTCTGTGCCTTATCCCAAAAAAGAGGCAATCAAAATGACACTGTTCGGTGGGGGGTATCCCAGATAAAGATGATTGCAGATTAAATGGCACGGCTGACCGGAACCTGGCCCAGTTGTAAAAGATAATCAAAGCCGGCCACAATACCGTGACACCAGGTGTCGGTCAGATAAACTTTGATCCTTTGGCACAAAAATCTAAACCAGTGACACTGCCGGGTGCGCTCAACGCCGGCTATCCATCGATTTGTGGTTGCTTTGCAGACGATGCTGGATCGGATTGTTTCAACCGAAGCCTGAAAGCGCTTAAAATAGCCTTTGGGTCTGAGCCGAATGACACAACCGCAATCCGGGCAGCGATAAAGTTTGAGCAGCAGCGGGCGGATGAACCCATCAAAAATCGCCTGTGCAAAACCATGACCCCATAGTCGAAAACTGTTACAGCGTGGGCAATTGCTGGGTTTTTGCCACGGATAATTGCGCTCTTTTTTGAAAAGCTGCTTGAGTTTAACAGCAGAAAAGATTATCATCTTGTCGTTCCTTGTGGGTCCGCCACGGCCCACTGTTTCGCAAGGGCGGCAGTAGGCCTCTTTCAATCCGCCGCCCTTGCCTATCAAAATAAAAAAAAGGGTCTCAAATTTGAGACCCTTTTATTCCGATAATCATTTACCGCTTGTCAATCTATTCTAAAAATATCTCATTCGTCTATGTAAATTTATTCCGCTTTCCTACACTGTCTATATACCAAGAAATTACAAGCGTAGGTGGTGCTGAATTTGATGCGATAATTGAAAAATTAAAATTTTTTCGTGAATTCGGCCTGTCCAATTTCAATAGAATAGCAGTGGTAACTCACAAAGAATGGATGCACAAAATCATCGATCTTGAAGGTAAACTGTTTAAAAAGTTCGATATGAGAGGCTTTTCAATCGATGACAAAGATGAAGCATTAGAATTTCTAAAATTGGGTAAGTAACTGACCTAAGCTTGGCACCCCGATTCTTATTAAAGATCATGGAAATACAAGCAAGTTTTCCCTGTTATCAAGCAAGCATGGCAATAAGATCACAGAATGATGACTGTATCATGGTCGCCTTATAGTAATAATCTGAGCATTCCAACTTATTGACATAATCATGTTAAAAAAGATCTCAGTGAACACAATCCACAACGGCTACCAGGTTGCAGCGACCCGTTACGGTAATGTCCGGTATGTCGATATGGGGTCCGCTGATGGCGATGTGGTTCTATTTTCCACCGGTGGTGGGGCCGGATACAACTCAGTCCGGGCGTTCGACTGGCTGGCGGAGGCTGGATTCCGGTTGGTTTCCATCAATCGACCGGGGTATTTCGACCTGCCAGTGGATGTGGTGGACGGCTTCGAGGGTCATGCGGCTATCTACAACACGGTTCTGACCCAATTGGGGATTGAAGATGTCCATGTCTTCGGCGTATCTATGGGTGGGTTATCGGCTCTTCACTACGCTGCGAAGTACCCGGTCAAATCTGTGGTTCTCTGGAGCGCTGTCACTGGCCCATATGTTGTTAATAAAGAAGCGGCCAACTCAACTCTGGGCAAACTGGTATTGTCCGTTCGCGGAAAAAAAATGGTGTCGTGGCTGCTACGTATCTCGGCTCGATTATTTCCGAAGACCACCATTAAAACCTTTCTGAAAAACGAAGCTGATCTAAAGCGTAAAGAGATCAAACAAATCGCAAAACATACCGTTCAAAAACCGGACCGGTGGCGAGAGTTTTTGATTTTCGTGGAGTCCATGACACCGATGGACCAACTCTACGATGGTATGATCGACGAAGTGAAAAAAGCCACACGTATCATAAAGACTGATTGGACCACGATCGCCCGTCCGGTGCTGGCGGTACATTCCACCATCGACACGGATGTTACTATCGACCATGCTGAGCGGCTGGAAAAGGAAGTTCCGGACATTACCATGATGTACGTACGAGCCGGTGGTCATTTCGTCTGGTGGGGCAAGGAAGGTGACAAAGTAAGGCAGGCTTCCCTCGATTTTTTCCGGACTCGAACATAGGATAGGCCGATTCCTTGAATTTATGGACACAGCGATTAGTAAGGCTGCGTCTATCAATTATTAATATTAGATTTCTTCAAAATAATAGGTTTATATTGGAACACAAAATTATATCTGGTACGTATGGTTCAGTTCACTACTGGGTGAAAGGTCAGGTAGATGATTGTATTATATTTACCCATGGAGCTACCATGGATCATGATCTCTTCCAGTATCAAATTGAATACTTTGCCCAAAAACATAAGGTTATTGTCTGGGATGTACCTGGACACGGTCTATCGAGACCCTATAAAGGATTTTCATTGCAAAGGGCCGCAGGTGAATTAATAGAAATATTAAATAGTGAAAACGTCGAAAAAGCTCATCTCGTGGGACAATCCATGGGTGGGTACATTATTCAATACATTGCACGTGGCCATCCGGAAAGAGTAATGAGTTTGACAGCTGTTGGTTCTTCGCCCTTGCAACCATCCTATTATTCCGCACTGGATACTTGGCTGTTATCGATAGCACCGCATTTGCTCCGGCTTTTCCCTTACAGTAGCTTGATAAAAATGATTGCAAAACAAGTTGCTATCAAGGATACAGCTCGGGCATATGCTCTTGAAACCCTAAAGAAGCATTCGAAAAAAGAGATTGCAGAAATCATGGGGGCAGTTTACGGAGGAGTAAAGGAGTATAAATATGAAGGTGTTTTGCCAGTAGATCTCCTGATTATAATTGGAGATGCTGAGCGTACAGGGAAGGTCAAATCATATAGCCGGCGATGGGCAGAAAGCGAAAAAAGACCTTTAAAGATAATTGCAAATGCTGCCCATAATACCAATATGGATAACCCAGAAGAGTTCAACGAAATCTTAGGTGAATTTTTAAAAAAGGCTGAGCTATAATTCACAGCACCTAACTCCAAATGCACTTAGTAATTTTGTATTCTATAAATCGCATTAAGAAATCAACTGCTATTTACCACAGTTATTCGATACAGCCAAAACTTGTGATATTCATTTTATATCTCAGGTGAAAATTCCACCGGTTTTTTCTTACCCAAGAGTTCATATTAGATTACGCATCCTACATTTTCGCTGAATTTAAGATTCCGGCTATCCTGTTAAAAAATTTGGACAGCTGATTTTTTTCAGATTAGCATTCCTTATTTTACGATTCGGCTTTTTTAGATTGCCGCACCCTATATACAATTATTTCGAATCCATCCTAAATTGTGTCGTAAGGCACATATGTCACTCCTTTAGGCATGCTGAAATTGATTACCTTAGCTGAAGCCTTATAAAAT
>JASJAZ010000249.1 GCA_030066785.1 Desulfobacterales bacterium
GCTTAAAGGCTTTAATAGAGAGGGAAAAAACGACCGCCTGTTATACCTGTGGCGAATGCAGCAGTGCCTGTCCGGTGTCGGGTGGACGTAATACTTTTGACCCACGTACGATAGCGCGACTTTTTAATTTGGGGCTAACTGAAGAGCTATTAGAGACTCCTGCCATTTGGCTGTGTATTGCTTGCGGGCGATGCAGTGAGGCCTGCAGTCAGCGGGTAGATGTTCGCATGATCATTAGACGGCTTCAGGCAACAGCCATCAACGAGGGTAGCATAGATAATGGATTCCGGGAACGATTGGAACGGGCTGATCGAAAGATTTTTTCGCTATTTTTAGGCAAAATAGATGCTTTATACGGATTTAAGAATACGTGTGTTCGAGAGACACTGTTTAATGCGGATATCGCTACGCACTGCCAAACCGGCAGACAGGCAATGGTATTGGATTAAGGATTAAATGGGCGGGGTGCTAAAATTGAAGGCGTGAAAGAGTTATAATTTAATATCGTGTACGAAAGCTTACGCCCCAGCCTTAATCACCACCGCGGTGATATCATCTTCTATTTTAGAGCCATCGGCAAATTCATGCAATTGCCTAAAGATGGCGTCTAAAATTTCTTTTGCACTGGCCGATGCGTGTTGCTGTAAAATTTTGAGAATCGGGTTTCTGCCCATCATCTTGCCTTCTGCATTACGCAATTCCCAGAGCCCATCCGTCGTTAACAACGCCAGTTCACCGTCGGAAAGCCCGGCCCTGGTCTGATAGCGGTAGCGGTAACCGGCATCGACCCCCAACGCCACACCTGTTCCGATTAGCTCTTCACTGACGGCTGTTATGGGATTATATATGACTGCCGGATCATGTCCGGCGCGGACCCATTCAATTTGATGATTGGAAGTATCTAACATTAAATAAAAAAGGGTCATAAACTGGCCGCTATCCTCCACATCGGCCACCAGTTGGCGATTGACATCAGCGATAATTTCAGCTGGCGTGCCAGGCATTGCGGCGCGCTGTCGCAGGGCCGAGCGGACGGTGGCCATCAGCAGAGCCGAGGGGATGCCGTGGCCGGAGACGTCGCCGATGGCCACCGCGATTTTAGGATTGTGGCCGTTGTTTAATACCAGATAATCATAATAGTCACCGCCGGTTTCATCGCAGTAAATGCTTTTGCCGGCGATTTCCAAACCGTGGATGTTTAAGTTTTTGCGAGGCAATAAATTTTGTTGAACTTCTTTGGCCAGATAAAGCGATTGGCGCATCCGATCACGTTCCTGAAGCCCCTCTGTCATTTCGTTAATGACATCGCCGGTGTAGCCGATTTCATCATTGGAAGCCACTTTGATGCGTGCGTCAAACCGGCCTTTCCGAACCCCCTGGAGCGTGCGAATAATATCTTTAAATGGAAGAGATAAATTGCGGATAACCAGCAGGGTCAAAGCAATTCCGGTCACCATAAATATAATCGCATTGATCAGTACGGTTGAGCGCAGTGCTTCCAGGTGCAGCGGCGTTATGTCTGGGTCTGCCGTCATACGGTTGACAATGCGCATGATTGAAAACAGTGGAATCAAACTGCAGGCAAACAGCAAAGCGGTTAGACGGGTTCGGATACGGATGCGCAGCGTTCGCGACACTCTGCTCATGCCGCCATTGGGGAAAAAGTAAGGTGCCAAATGTTTTTGCAATACATGCTCCAACAAAAAAAATGCGACCGTCACCGTAATAAAACCATTGGTAAGGCTGATAAACAAGGAGCGTTCAATGAATGCGGTTCCAGCATTTAACATTTTAAACATAACCGGATAAACGATGGCCGCTAACAGCCACATACTTAAATCCATGGCCATCAAAAAAAACGGCTCATTGAGCAGTCGCCGCCTGGCAACAATGGTTTGGTCCTCATCTACATCTATTCCATTTAAAGTGCGATTCAAATAGTACCGTATCGGCTTCTCATAGACGAGGGTAATTATCCAAACAAAGGTAAAAGCGCTGAAGGTAAAAATGTTATCTACCATTGATACCGTGGGCAGCAGATGGTTCGGTATGGTCTGCTCGGTTTTTGTCATCAGTCCATTGACAAAAAAGACACCGATAAAATTGGCTAAAAAATTAGCGCCGAGCATTTCATTTTTGATGTACCAAATTTTAATTTTTTTCATGCGATGGGCTTTCTTAGATAAACGTTGGCGCCTTTAATGCCCTGATGGGGTCGTGTTGGTTCAATGCCGCGCAAGGCCTTTTTTGTCGGCCGATTTAGAATTCGAGTTCGAAGAGCACGCTGTAAGATGGTCAGACATTTAGAATTGCAGCTTGAATTTGATTAATTCATGGGAGAGAAAATATCAAGAAGCGATACAAAGGGCTTGTGGGACAGGCGGCAAATAGCCTATAAAATGAATTTTATCGACCAGTAAGTAGTTACAAAATTGAGATTTTTTCAGGATAGAATACAAAAATGTAATATAATATAAGTGGGTGTTTTTTGATCATTTCGACCCGATTTGACCTAACTATCTATAAAGATTAATAATATTGTTAGAGGTATATTGTCGTTGATTTGGGCATGCGAATTGCTTCTTATTCAAGTGGTGGTTTGCGGCCATTTATGTAAATAATCTGGTCCTATAAGAGATTGCCATTAATTTCAAATATGCGAGGATGAGAGGTTTTTGAATGAAATTCAAACAAATCAAAGCGGATCTGGAGGGTAATGTTGATTCTTGCAAAGAATGCGGCCGCAATTTGCGTGATGTGAAAAACATCATGCATTTAGACGATGTTTGCACTATTTGCGGCGCTTGTTATCAGAAAATGGCATTTCCCAATTTACATGATGCTAGAATGGAAGTTTGTGATTAAATTTTGAATTTGGCCTTTTGTCAATATTTGAAGAACTATTGCTAAGATAATTTTTTAATTTCTTCCGTAAGAATAACCTTTTTCAATCATGCGTATTCATTATTTACAGCATGTGCCTTTTGAAGATTTAGGCTGTATCGCCTCATGGATCGAAAGCCAACCAGCCTCGGTATCGTCCACCTGCTTTTTCAATGGCGATGCGCTGCCTCCGCTGGAAGCATTTGACTGGCTTATTATTATGGGCGGTCCCATGAATATTTATGCCCACACGGCCCATCCGTGGCTGATTGATGAAAGATTTTTTATCCGACGGGCAATCGAAGCGGGAAAAACTGTTCTGGGCATCTGTTTGGGTGCCCAGTTGATTGCCGATGCCTTGGGAGCATCGGTTTATCCTAATGCGCATAAGGAGATTGGTTGGTTTCCAATCCAGAAGGATAGTGCTGCCGCCGCTTCAAAGCTGGCCGCTTTTCTTCCCGACAGGCTAGATGTATTTCACTGGCATGGTGACACATTTGATTTGCCCACGGGAGCGATACGATTAGCGCGCAGCGAAGGGTGTCAGAATCAAGGCTTTATTTATATGCAACATGTGGTTGGCTTGCAGTTTCATATCGAAACAACGCCCCAGGGTGTTAAAAAACTCATCACTAACTGTGGCAACGAATTGGGGCCTGGCCCATTTATTCAATATGAAGATCAATTGATTGCCGGTAGCGATCGCTTTAAATCAATCAATTCGGCTGCCCACCGCCTGATGGATTTACTGGCGGAAAACTTTTAACTTTTTTACTCACCTTTTCAATCGTCAATCGATCCCTTCTAAACTAGATCACTCTGAATTTAAATTCCAAAGCGCTTAACAGTATTGAGGTTGAATAGCTAATATTTACAATATTGTAGTAAATTATTAATAAATAACATAATTGTTATTATTTATATTGTAAAAAACAAAATTGTAATTTAAATTGTCTCTCAAATTTTACCAACTTATTGATATTTATTCATTGTATTCAATAGGTTAAGTCTTAAATCCACTCTTATCTGCCAATTGGCACACCGATTGCTCTAATAGCCCAGAAAAATTCAAAGAGCTCACATAATATCCAAAATAACAAAACAAGGAGATCATTTAATGAAAAAAATCGAGGCAGTCATTAAACCATTTAAACTGGATGAAGTGAAAGATGCGCTGAACTCCATCGGCGTAACCGGTATGACTATCAGTGAGGTCAAAGGTTTTGGCCGCCAGCGCGGCCATAAAGAGATTTACCGGGGTGCTGAATACCAGGTTGATTTTGTCCCCAAAATAAAGATCGGCGTGGTGGTTAACGGTGATATGTCAAGCCAAGTCATCGATATCATAAAAGATAAAGCCAAAACCGGCAAAATCGGTGATGGTAAAATTTTTATATCATCACTTGAGGAAGCCATTAGAATCAGAACCGGTGAAACCGGCGCTGATGCAATCTAGAAATCTATAATTAAATGGAGGTATACAGAATGAAGAGATTTGCTACAGTGTTATTATTCTTTTTGAGCAGCCTATCGCTAGCTTGGGCGGGTGATGAAGCCCCCACGGTTCTATCCAATAAAACGGCCATCGATTTGGTCCAATCGCATGCGGATTATGTCTGGACACTTGTGGCCGCAGCCCTGGTCTTTTTCATGCAGGCGGGCTTTGCCATGGTTGAAGCCGGTTTTACCCGTGCCAAAAACACGGTCAACATCCTAATGAAAAACCTCATGGATTTCTCCATGGGTACCCTGGCATTTTGGGCCGTAGGTTTTGGCATCATGTTCGGCGCCACATCTACGGGCTGGTTCGGTACCAGTGGTTTTTTTCTGAGTGATTTTAAAGTCGGCGGCGACCCGTGGGTACTAGCTTTCTGGATGTTTCAGGTTGTCTTTGCCGCCACAGCCGCAACGATTGTTTCCGGTGCCATGGCGGAACGGACCAAGTTTGTCGGGTACCTCCTATACAGCGCTATCATCAGTGGGTTGATTTACCCGGTGTTCGGCAGCTGGGCCTGGGGCAGTCTGTTCAACGGCAGTGGTTGGCTGGAAAAACTGGGTTTCATCGATTTCGCTGGATCAACTGTGGTCCATTCCGTGGGCGGTTGGGCAGCTTTGGCCGGTGCCATCGTATTAGGTCCCCGGATGGGAAAATATACCAAAGACGGCAAAGTCAAACCAATCCTGGGCCACAATATGCCGCTGGCCGCCCTGGGCGTTTTTATTTTATGGCTCGGTTGGTTTGGCTTTAATCCAGGCTCCACAACGGCGGCCAACAAAGATATTGCCATGATATTTGTCAACACTAATCTGGCTGCGGCTGCGGGTGCAATTCTGGCCATGGTGACCTCATGGATCAAATTCGGCAAAGCCGAGGTGGGCATGAGTTTAAATGGCGCCCTGGCCGGTTTGGTGGCCATTACCAGTCCCTGTGCATCGGTTTCACCGCTGAGTGCGGTAGTGATAGGGGCTGTCGGTGGTATTCTGGTGGTGCTGTCCGTCTTGTTTTTTGAAAAGATCAAAGTGGACGATCCCGTGGGTGCCATTTCAGTTCATGGCGTTTGCGGTGCCTGGGGCACGCTGGCTGCCGGTATTTTTAACATTGGCGGAACCTCGCTCAAAATAATTGGTGTCCAGCTACTGGGAATAACGGCAGCTTTCCTATGGGTCTTTCCCGCGGCCTTTGTCATGTTTAAATTAATTGACAAAACTGTTGGTTTACGAGTTTCGCCGGAAGAAGAGCTTGAAGGACTGGATATCACCGAACATGGTGGCAATGCTTACCCGGACTTTGAAGTATACTCTTACGGGGGAACATCTGCCAGTAGTTCATCGTCAGGCATCATGACATCCAGCAGTTCGGCAACTATGGTCAGCGAACCGGAACACGCGGGTGCGAGTTAAAGCTTCGAAAGAAATCATAGTTGGGAGGCTACATTGTTTTAACCTAAAACCATCATAACTCAAAATCGGGGAAGGCGGGCCTAAATTAGACCCGCCTTCTTTTGTTTTCTGTTTTGCTGCGAAACAGGTTGAATTCCGCTGATGTATATTGTTTTGTTGCGGATATCAATTGCTAAGCGTGCATCAAGCCAATTCGGCCTCCTCGAATAATTCTTGCATGCCGGGTTTGTTGGCAAACATTTCCTCCCGCGTGAGGCCGTCGAGTTCAT
>JASJAZ010000250.1 GCA_030066785.1 Desulfobacterales bacterium
GACATAATATATTGATTTTTCTATTATTAATAAGGATTATCTTACAAGCTTGTAATTTTCCTTGACAGCCATTTTATTTTATTGATAAATGAATGAATATTCATTCATAACTAATGGCGCAATTGGGAGATTACATTATTCGCAGACGAGACAATCATAACGATAAGTACCACCGCATATTAGAAGCTGCCATTCAAGTATTTGCAGAGCAGGGTTTTTTCCAAGCCACGGTGTCTCAAATAGCAGCACGGGCCGGTGTCGCTGATGGTACCATTTATCTGTATTTTAAAAATAAAGAAGATATTTTGGTTCATTTTTTTAGCTATAAAACGAAGCAGGTGTTTGACCGTTTTCGTCAGGAAGTGAATAAAGCTGATACCGCTGTTGATAAGCTCAGAAATTTAATTCGGATTCATCTGGAAGAATTTCAGCGCAATAAAGAGATGGCGGTCGTTTATCAGGCAGAAATTCATCAAAAAAGCCGATTGGTCGAAGCACAAATTAGGGAAATGGCCAAAATGTATTTTGGCATCGTGACAGAAATTGTTGAGCAAGGTCAAATTGAAGGTTACGTACGCAAGGATCTTTATGTTGGTTTGGTTAAGCGGTTTATTTTAGGAGCAGTTGATGAGGTCATTAATACCTGGCTGCATTCCGAGGATCAGTACGATTTAGCATTAATGGCTGATCCACTTGTGGAACTATTTTTTAAAGGGATCGGAACCTCTCGAATAAATGAAATTGTTTTGCATTAAGGTTAACGGAAGTTTAGTGGTCCCATCCATACATTTAAGCAGGAGACTGATAAAATGGCACAAGAAATTGCTGATCGCAGGGATGTCGATTTCGTGCTTCACGAGCAGTTGGGCGTAGAAAGCCTGAGTGCGCACGATGAGTTTGCTGAATTTAATCGTAAAACCATCGATTTGATTATTTCGGAAGCACGCAATCTTTCGATTAAAGAGATTTTGCCAACCCGTGAGATTGGTGACAAAGAGGGCGTTTCTTTCGAAAAAGGTGAGGTTACCGTGCCGGAGGCTTTTCATCGCGCCTATGAGCTTTTTAAAGAAGGTGAATGGGTGGCCATGACAGAAGATCCAGAATGGGGTGGCCAGGGAATGCCCCGAGCAGTGGCCTTGGCAGCCGGTGATTATTTTAACGGCGCAAATTATGCCTTTATGATGTATCCTGGTTTGACGCACGGCGCTGCCAAATTAATTGAAGCATTTGGCACCGATGAACAAAAGAATTTATTTTTAAAAAAGATGTTTTCCGGAGATTGGACCGGAACCATGCTGCTAACGGAACCTGAGGCTGGTTCAGATGTGGGGGCATTGACCACCACCGCAGTTGCCAACGATGATGGAACCTATTCCATTTCTGGCAATAAGATTTTCATATCATCCGGCGACCATGATTTGGCCGATAATATCATTCACCCGGTGCTGGCACGGATTGAGGGGGCACCGCTTGGCACCAAAGGCATTTCTCTGTTTTTGGTTCCCAAATTTTGGGTCAATTCCGACGGCAGTCTGGGCGATTTTAACGATGTGGTGTGCACCGGCTTAGAAGAAAAAATGGGGATTCATGGTAATGCAACCTGTTCATTAACACTGGGTGGCAAAGGCCAGTGTCGCGGTTTTCTTCTGGGGGAACCAAACCAGGGCATGCGCCAGATGTTTCTAATGATGAATGAAGCCCGTTTGCTGGTTGGCTCACAGGCGCTGTGCTGTGCCAGTTCAGCTTATCTCTATGCGTTAAATTATGCCCGCGAGCGAGTGCAGGGACGTCACCTTTTAAAAATGATGGAAAAAACCGCTCCATCGGTGCCCATCATTCAGCACCCGGATGTCCGGCGTCAACTGATAACCATGAAGGCATTGGTTGAGGGCATGCGCAGCCTGCTGTATTACATCGGGTATTTAGGCGATAAAACCCAGATCGCCACTGATCCGGTAGAACAAGCCACTTATCAAGGAATTGTCGATGTCCTCATTCCGATTGCGAAGGGTTATGTCAGCGATCGCGCCTATGATGTCTGCAACATGGGTCTTCAAGTCTATGGTGGGTATGGCTATATCAAAGATTATCCCCTGGAGCAGCTTGTTCGCGATTGCCGCATTACGATGATATATGAGGGTACCAATGGAATTCAAGCCATGGATTTACTGGGTCGCAAGCTCGGCTTAAACAAAGGTAAACCGGTGATGGACCTTTTTGGGGAGGTACAGAAAACCATTCACATGGCCAAAACAGTACCTGATGTGGAAAATTTGGCAACGGCTTTGGAGGAGGCGGTCAACAAACTGGGAGAGGTGGCTATGCATTTAGGTGCTACCGCCATGAGTCCCGAAGTAATGAAAGCCTTTGCCTTTGCCTATCCTTTTATGGAAGTCGCCGGCGATGTGGTAATGGCTTGGATGCTCCTATGGCGGGCCACGATTGCCGCCCAACATTTGGAAAAGGGCGCTAAGAAAAAAGATACAGCCTTTTATGAAGGACAAATAAAAAGTGCTGAATTCTTTATATCTGCGTTGCTGCCGGTAACGCTTGGTAAAATGAATGCTGTCTTAAAGACCAACGGGGCTGCGATTGATATTTCCGAGAAAAGCTTTGGGGGATAATCGACTTAAAGCATAATAGTATTTCACCAAAAAATAGAATAATTGAAAACGGGAGCATATGTTCTGCTCCCGTTTATCGTTTCAGTGATTAAAATGATGGTGAAAAAATCGTTAAATGCGGTTGCGTTTGTCTAATAGCGATACATCATTTTTAATGTTTAGCCATTTCTTCAGCCCGCAGATCTTTCTTCAGTATTTTGCCAACGTTGGTTTTGGGCAGTTCTTTGCGAAATTCAATTTCAGCGGGCAATTTATAGGTGGCCAGTTTGTCCTTGCAGTATTCGATCATATCCTCTTCGGTGGCGGTTTCACCTTCTTTTAGCACGACAAAGACCTTGACGGCTTCGCCCCGCTTGGCATGCGGTATGCCGATGGCAGTTGCCTCCTGGACTTTCGGGTGCTCAAAGAAAAGCTCCTCAATATCGCGGGGGTATACATTGTAACCCCCCGAAATAATCATATCTTTTTTCCGGTCAACAATATAAAAGTAGCCCTCGGTGTCCATTTTAGCAATATCGCCGGTATGCAACCATCCATCTTTTAACGTTCCGGCGGTTTCCTCCGGCATATTTCGATAGCCTTTCATGACTTGTGGGCCTTTGACCACAAGCTCGCCGGTTTCGCCAATGGCAACTTCGCGGCTTGAATCGCACAAATCGACGACCCGTGCCTCGGTATCCGGTATCGGAACACCAATACTGCCGACTTTGCGTTTCCCACCGGCAAAAGGATTAATATGTGTAACCGGCGTTGATTCCGTCATTCCGAAACCTTCCACTATGACGGCGCCTGATTTATTTTCAAAATCGCGGATGACCTCCACCGGCAAAGGCGCGCTCCCGGAAAAACACCCCTTAATGCTCGTCATGTCTGTATTGGCAAAGGCCGGATCATTGAGCATGCCAATATACATGGTGGGAACAAGTGGTGCAAAGGTCGGTTTGAATTTATGAATCGTTTCCAACAACGGTTCGGGTTGCGGTTTTGGCACGAGAATGTCACCCCATCCCATATAGATGGCAAAATTCATGGCCGTTGAAAGCCCAAACACATGGAAAAAGGGAAGGGCGCCCAGCATTATTTCCTCACCTTTGTTAAAAGCGGGAAACCAGGCGGCTACTTGTTGCACCTGCTTGCTTAAATTGGCATGCGTGAGCATAACACCTTTTGAGACACCGGTGGTTCCGCCAGTGTATTGATACATGGCCACGTCTTCAAATGAGATATCAACCGGCGGAGCTTTGGGTGCATATTTGGCAATCAGGTCTTTCCACCGATACACATCTTCAGCCGATTTAACATCGGCGGCCAATTTCTTCTTTTTGGCCACCAGCGGAAACAGTAAATTTTTGGGAAATGGTAAGTAATCACCTATGGAGGTATAGATTATCTGTTTGATTTGGGTCTTGGGCCGTAGATCGATCATGCGGTTGCCGAGCAAATCTAATGTGATCAACACCTTGGCGCCCGAATCCACAAATTGGTGTTCCAACTCACGGTCGGAATATAAGGGATTGTTCATGACCGCGATGGCGCCGATTTTTAAAATGGCATAATACGCCACTACGCAAGGTATTAGATTAGGGAGTAAAATCGCAACACTTTCTCCTTTGCAAATACCGAAATCATCTAAACAGGCGGCCATCTGATTGACCATGTTGTTTAGTTGACGATACGTCAAACGGTACCCCTGAAAGGTCAGCGCCATATTATCCGGAAAATCATTCGCCGATTGCTCTAAATAATCAGGCAGACATACCTCATTATATTGAACGTGTTCGGGAACACCATCTTCGTAGCTGTTTAACCATGGTTTTTTCAATGCGCCATTTTCAGTATTCACGGTGACCTCCTTCTTTCAGACTGTGTTTGGTATGAATGATTTATACGTAATGCCATGGTGTTGCAAATTGCATGTTTCAAAGCTTGATATAGCTGGATATGGTATCAAAAAGGCTGCATAAAAATCTGTGAACCATGTTTGCCATAAACTTTGTGGATAATATGCCCGGATGTATTTTTCCCTTGACGGAAACAATCAAGTTTAATAGTAATGAATGAACGCTCATTCATTAATGATTTAAAACTTTAACACAATCTATATTAGAAAGAATTTGAAGGAAAGGAAAAAATGGATTTGGCGCTAGTTCCACCAGCACACGCATCGTTTTTGGGCATACCGTTAATCATTTTTTCAGTGTTGATACCCGTGGTCGGAGTGGGTGTGTTTACCTATATCATCGTTAAACGGCTTGAGCCGCTTTTTAAAGCCGCACCAGATCCGCGCTTAGATCGTTTAACCACACGGCTATATCAAATGTTTAAATATGCGATTGCCCAGTATCGTCAGCCACGCTACTTGTTAGCCGGAATACTGCATATTTTGCTCTTTGCCGGCTTTATGATCCTTTCAATTAGATCCCTGACACTTGTGATAATTGGTTTCAATGAGCATTTCGTGTTTCCCGGCCTTGGGGGTGTTTTGGGCCATGTTTATCATGTACTGAAAGATTACGTTACCATTATGGTTTTCGTGGTTGTTGTCATAGCGATGATACGTCGCGGCATCTTTAAGCCCGCTCGCTATGGTGTGCCGGCGCGTTACGGCAAAGAACACACGGCGGAAGCTATTTTTGTACTCTTGCTGGTTTGTGGATTGGTGACATGTGACATGATATTTGAAGGGAGCCTGGCTGCCGCCCAGATCAAAAAGGGGCTTGAAACGGAAATTTTGGCGCCCCTGGCCGGATCATGGACAGCGACCAAAATCTTTGCCGGATTGTCTATCCCGGTCTTGCAAAAATTACATACCGGCTCTTATTTAATGCATGAACTCATCTTTTTCTTTTTCCTCTGTTTCCTGCCGTTGGGCAAGCATTTTCACGTCATCACTTCGCTGCCCAATGTCTTTTTGATGAAGTTGGACAAAGGTACCGTCAAGCCGGTGCGATGGGAAGTTAAAGAGGAAGCGCTGGACGATTTAGAGTCTTTCGGAGTGAAACAGTTTGAAGATTTTACCTGGAAACATATTCTAGACTTTTATTCTTGTGCGGACTGTGGCCGCTGCTCGGACCATTGCCCGGCCAATGCCGCGGGACGTCCCCTCAGTCCGCGATTTATATCCATAAAGTGTCGTGATTATTCTTTCAAGAAATATGTTCTGCGCGGCCAATCGCAAAACGGTCAGCCGATTATCGGCAATGTTTTGGAGGAAGATGAGATTTGGTCCTGTACGACCTGCGGCGCCTGTGAGCAAGAGTGCCCGTTGCTAATTGAATACATCAACAAAGTTGTGGATGTACGCCGTGGTATGGTGGATGACGGTAATGTCCCTCAATCGTTGCAAAAACCATTACAGGCGCTGGAAAAACGCGGCAACCCCTATGGTAAAATGGAACGCAAACGGGCCGATTGGGCCACAGAAATA
>JASJAZ010000053.1 GCA_030066785.1 Desulfobacterales bacterium
TATGAACTTTCAGGCTAGCGCTCGTTCCAGGGTTTGAAGGGATACTCAATGGCGCTTTCGCTCAATTTCAACGGAAGCACCAACCGTCGCCTTCCCTTTTGCCATTGCAGGACATAAATTCTTTTGCCCAATTGTTTTCCGTTTTCATCCACCCGGTAATTGCCCAACAGCGAACGAAATATCATTTCACGCAGATGTTTGCGAACATCATCTTTGACAAGTGAGCCCGCCAGGCGCACACCAGCTTCCAGCACCTGACCCGCCCCGTATCCATAAGCCGCATGCACACCTGCATTACGCCCAAATTTTTGTTTGAAACGAAACGAAAAGTCATAGGCCATGGGGATTCTGCCGCTGCGCATCCAGGCAACAACTCCTATCACGCCGTCCGCGTCGGCACCCAACCGGTCACCAAATTCAGGAAGCGCCGGACCCACTGTAAACGCAAATGCTTTGGGTAATAACTGCTGCTTCTTGGCTTCGCGCATGAAGGCTACCGAGTCCTCCAGATAGGTGGCGCCAATCACAATTTCTGGCTTGGTCGGCAGCATTCGCCTGACCAGGCCTGAGAAGTTAGTATATCCAAACCGGTATTCAGCATCAAACACCATGTTCATTGCATGTTTGACGGCCTGAATGCGCACCCCTTCAGCAACCTCGCGTGAAAAATCAGTATCCGGATAGACGAGCGCAACGCGGCTTAAACCCGCCTTGTTCTTGGCGGACTCCATCAGCAGATTCATATAGTCGCGCGCCGGGGCATCTACCTGAAAAATGTTTTTAAAACCCTGTGACCAGATCTTACCCGAAGCAGCTCCCGCCGCTACCATGGGAAAATTATGCGCCTCAGCTACCCGGCTAGCCGCCAATGTTAGTTCTGAAGAGTACGGACCGATCAATAAATCCACCTGTTCCTCAATGATCAGTCGCTGGTAAAGTCTGGCTGTCAGGTCCGCTTCGGACTTGTCGTCGAAAACAACCAATTTTACCTTGCGCCCCAACAGAGCTCCTCTGGCATTAATATCGTCCACCCACATCCTGATACCTTCCAACTGATTTTGACCGGGTGTGGCGTAGACACCGCTAAAGGGTGCCGTGGTCCCTACCTTTATCGGGGATTCGGCATCCCATGCACTGACAGGAGAGGATGCAAATACTATAAATATCACCGCAAAACAGCAAAAGAGAACCCGGGTAGCTGTTATCTGCATCTGTCTAATTTGCATTATCCTCTCACCCCTTTATTTTTTGATATCGATTCGTCGCTTGGTAGTATACAACAGGCGTACCCATTCATATTCGAACGGTGATCCGGTCTCGTAATAGCGAAAAGCAACATTGGCACGCGTATCCACGGCATCCGTGAGAAGCCAAGTCCACTCCTGCCATGTTTCCAAATCCAGGACCCAATTTCGTATCTCACGCATCGTTAAGGTGTCGACCGCCAGTCCAACACCGTCACGCAGGTTGGAGGGCCCTAATATCGGTAGAACCAGGAACGGTCCGTTGCCCACCCCCCAGTATCCCAGAGTTTGACCAAAATCTTCCTGATGCCTGGGAATTTCAGCCACGGTGGCCACATCGAACAAACCCAATACTCCGAAGGTTGTATTAAATACGAAGCGACCGGTTGTTTGATACGTTTTCTTAAAACTCAGCTGCAATATGCTGTTTATCAGTGTTGTGATCTCGCGAATGTTATTGAAAAAATTGTGCACACCCTGCTGGGCAAAATCCGGCAGTATGGTTTGATAGGCACTGACCACCGGCAAAAACAGATAGCGATCAAACCGATAGTTAAATCGGTAAATGGTGCGATTAAACCCTTCCATAGGATCCGCGATTTGATCTGAAAGATAGGTGGCGTCCTCCGGCAATATTTTTTCGGATGGGAACTTCGGTTCGATGAGTGTGTCGCCTTTCTGCACAGGCGCCGAACTGCAGGCCGCTAACGCCAGGCAAATAAAAAATAGCACAGCCGCCGAAGACAATTCCCTTTTTACTTTCATCATAATCTTAATGTCCCGACGGTTTAAAGACGTTGACCATATGAGCAACGTTATCCCGGTGATCCATATTGCCGCAGTGACCGCCTTTGGGATAAATCTTGGCGCGCACGCCAAATACTCGCGGGAAAAAATCGATTTCTCCCGGTTCGAGTATAAGATCATCCTGATTGTGCATAACCTCGATCTTCTTAGCTGTGCGCAGATAGTCCTCAATCTGTGTTAGGCTCATCCTTTCAATTAATAGTTCACGGGTGAGCCCTGGATCCTGCTTTTTGTAGTATGGAAAAAAATAAATGTGGAAAAAATCGGTAAAACCAAGGCGGTGGGCAACGCGGTTATAAACGGCCATTGAGCTGTTCTTTTTTAAGTAAATGTTTGGCGGTTTAATAAAACCGAAATTCGTCATGAGATCCGACGTAAACGCCATGTTGGCGGAAGAAATTCGGAAAGAAGTACCAATCAGAGCAGCCAATTCCTCATTATCCGGATTAATGGCGGCAAAGGCCTGATAAAGAAACTCTTCATCAAAGCTGACGCTGTCGGAACGCTTGTAAACGCGGCCTATCTCTTCTACTAACCGGTCATAAAATCTATGAAAATTATCCACTCCGCCCGGAATATTTTCCAACATCCGATCGAGCAGGGAGACCGAACTATACAATTGCAAGGGTGGATTGATCATTAACGCTCTTGTAAAATTAAAGGTTTGCCGCTTTTCGTCCAGCAGGGCGACGAAAGCCGTGTTGAATCCTCCCAAACTATAACCGGTAAGGAAAAAATCCGTCACTTCGATCTTTGTCTTAAGTTGATCCCAGATGCGTTCCATGACCCGGTAAAGGTCAGCCGCATCGCCGATGGCATGGCCGGGCACCGATGAATTGGAAGCGGCCACAATAAAATTCATGTGGGTTGGTGACGAAAGCGATACGATGTGAAAACCGACTTGATAAAAGGCGCGCGCCATATTCGTATTTTTACCGCCGTCATGCGAGCCCCCGGTACCGGCGATAATAAATACCAATGGTGCAGGATTTTTCTGCAATGCATATGAGTAGCGCAATTGTCTGTCATGCCACAGCACCTCCGGCACCTTGCGATCCTTGAAGATGGTGATGCGACGGTTCTTGACGGGAATCTTTGCAGGCAATTCGGCGCGATACTCACTGGGTGTTCCTACCACGGTGGCGATAAAGTTATTATCAAATGGATAGTCATAGGATTCCGTGGATGCCCACCCTGTTGCCATCCACAACAAAACAAGCAGGGCGCTAATGTATCTAATCATTGGTATCTACCTATCTCAAAAAAATATGGGGCGATTGGCTGAAAAATGCTTTGGTAGTGTTGACCATTTTTCAGGAAAGCAACAATGCCACAAGAGCGTATACAATCGGTTAACTATAGCCTGTTTAAGAAAACACTCCAACAATCGTAAATCTCTATGTCAAGTTTTGAATATCGATATTATTCTTTTTAGCAATATGTATACAAGACAATCAACATATAAAAACTACCTACACGGTTCTCTTTATCAGATTGGCTCTAAGCTGGTGTTGCCTTTTGTTTGGTTACGGTATTGATGATTGCAAAATATAACGTTATTGCGTATGCATATTGCAGCCCGAAGCTTTTATACATTCACAAATTTCACATCGGAGGTTTTGCATTTAATGCCTAAAACTAAATGGTGTGCTGCCTTGAGTCCTCTGCCGCTTCGCAGATTGTTACTTGGCGCCATTTTGAAGGTGCAAGTTTTATCGGTTCTTGTGATGGCATTGATGTTCTCTGCCTGCGCAACGCTACCTGAAGCGGAGCTGAAAAGATTGACCTATGCTCGTGAACCGCAAGCGGATAATAAGCTGGCGGTTGTTGCGCAAAATATATTGGCGGATCCGGAAAGTGGACACTCAGGCTTTTTCAAACTATTTCGCAATGATGATGCTATGCGCTGGCGGCTTTTACTGGCCGATATGGCTGAAGAGACGCTGGATATCCAATATTTTATTTGGAAAGATGATGTCAGCGGCGACCTGCTACTGGACCGGGTGATTAAGGCCGCTGACCGCGGCGTGCGTGTCCGTATCCTGGTGGATGACATCTATGTTATCGGTGCGGACCGAACTGTGGCGGCCTTGAGTCAACATCCTCACATTGAGATACGTCTTTTCAACCCCAAAACCGGCCGCGGCACCTCGACATTTCTATTCGTATTGGAATACTTGGGTAAAATTGAAACCCTCAACCATCGCATGCACAACAAATTAATGGTCGCTGATAACAGATTTGCTATTGTCGGTGGCCGCAATATTGGCAACGAATATTTTGGTTTGAACCCTAAACAAAACTTCACTGACTTTGACGTGTTGGCGTTTGGCCCGGTGGCCAGCAAAGTATCGGCGTCCTTTGATCTTTACTGGAATAATCAATGGGCCTATCCCGGCGAAGCTTTACTGCCAAAGTATGAAAACCGGGACCCCTTGCATCGCCTGCGTAAGGAACTGCAGAAGGTGCTGGACAAAAATGAAAAACTGTTGGTGGAATTTCGGCAGCAAAAAGAAGACTGGAATCGCCTGCTTAAAACACTTGAACAGAACGTAAAAAAGGGCACAGCCAAGGTCATTTATGATGAGCCTTTAATTGGTGAAGTAATTCCACCGGTGCAGTTGGTAGAAACGCTAGGAGAATTGACCGTCAACGCACAAGATGAATTGCTGATTTCAACCCCTTATTTTATTCCTCATGAGGATTTCTACGAAGCCGTACCGAATTTGATTTCAAACGGTGTAAGGATCATTATTTTGACAAATTCGCTAGGATCCACCAATCACCCCATTGTGCACAGCGGCTATAAAAAACACCGTAAAAATGTGATCGAAATGGGTGTTGAGCTTTTTGAGATGCGTCATGACGCATCTGACCGAGGAAAATTTGATACACCACCGGTGCAATCCAAGGCATTTGGTCTGCACGCGAAATATATTGTTATCGATCGCCGATTTACGTTTGTCGGATCACTCAATCTGGATCCGCGCTCTATTTACATTAATACGGAGATGGGCTTGATTATCGACGGTGCCAGGCTGGCTAAAGCGGTTGCCCAGGAATTTGAGGAGGAGCTGAAGCCGGAAAACTCATGGCGGGTGCTGATTGACGACAATGGCCGGTTGTATTGGAAATCAGGTGACACAATTATTTATCGGGAGCCGGCGCGTTCTTTCTGGCATCGCTTTCAAGCTTGGTTTTTTGGACTATTTGACCTGGATGATCAATTATGAAGTGCCAAGCCAATCATTTCATTTTGTGTCAAAAATGAGACAACCTATCGGATATTGAATAACTTGCAATTAGCAATTGTCTGTCTGTCAGCTGACGTTATAGATTGATTAAATCTAAATATCTAAAAATAATTACAGCCAATTCATATATTCACTTACATTTGCATCCAATGGAAACCATTGTTGAAAGGCATTAGTATGCTACCACGAATCGATCCCACCCAAACCCAGAGTTGGCAAAAGCTTTGCCAGCATTACGACAGCATCAAAGATTTGCATATGTGCGATCTGTTCCATCAAGATCCTCAACGCTTTGAACAATTTTCTTTACGGTTCTCGGATATCCTGGTCGATTTTTCGAAAAACCGGATTACCGCCGAGACACTGCAATTGCTTATCGAATTGGCTGAAGAAGTACAATTGCAAGATGCGATCAACTGCATGTTTAGCGGCGATGCCATTAACGAAACGGAAAACCGGGCCGTCCTGCACACTGCACTTCGCAATCGGTCAAACACCCCGATATTGGTAGATGGCCAGGACATTATGCCTGCTGTTAATGCCGTATTGAAGCAGATGAAAGCATTTACCGATAGCATTATCTCCGGAAATTGGCGTGGGTATACCGGCAAGACCATTACAGACATTGTCAACATCGGCATCGGGGGATCTGATCTGGGGCCCGTAATGGTAACGGAATGTCTGCGACCATATGCTCAGAAAAATCTGGCGGTTCATTTTGTGTCCAATGTCGACGGCACCCATATCGCAGAAACGTTAAAGCGCCTGAACCCCGAAACCTCTCTATTTATGATTGCCTCAAAATCATTTACAACCCAGGAAACCATGACCAACGCCTTTGCCGCCCGGCAATGGTTTTTGGATTCCGCCAAAGATACGTCACACGTCGCCAAACATTTTGTGGCCCTATCCACCAATCAAGAAAAAGTAGAGGCGTTTGGCATCAGGGCCGACAATATGTTTGTTTTTTGGGACTGGGTGGGTGGCCGATATTCACTCTGGTCCGCCATCGGTTTATCCATTGCCTGTTATATTGGATTTGATAATTTTACCGATCTGCTGCAAGGCGCATTCGAAATGGACCGGCATTTCAAGGAAGCGCCCTTCCATGCCAACATCCCAGTCGTCCTGGCGCTGATCGGCATCTGGTACAATAATTTTTTTAATGCCCAAACCGAAGCCATTTTGGCCTACGATCAGTATATGCACCGCTTTGCGGCTTATTTCCAACAGGGCAATATGGAAAGCAATGGCAAATCAGCAGATCGCAACGGTCGCAAAGTTGCCTATCAAACCGGACCAATTATCTGGGGTGAACCGGGCACCAACGGTCAGCATGCCTTTTACCAATTGATCCACCAGGGCACCAAATTGATTCCTGCCGATTTTTTGGCGCCGGTCATCAGCCACAACCCGATTGGTGACCACCACAAGATTCTGCTATCCAACTTTTTTGCCCAGACTGAAGCACTCATGCAAGGCAAAACTGAAAAAGAGGCGGGTGAAGAATTAAAAGCCGGCGGCATGCATGCGCAAGACATTCAACGGTTGTTGCCGCACAAAGTGTTTGAGGGCAATAAGCCAACCAATTCGATTCTATTCAAGAAACTGTCCCCGCGCGTATTGGGCAGTCTGATTGCCATGTACGAGCACAAAATATTTGTGCAAGGCACTATCTGGAATATTTTTTCCTTTGACCAATGGGGCGTCGAACTGGGCAAACAATTGGCTAGAAAGATTTTACCGGAGTTAAGCGATGATCAGCCGGTTAATGCGCACGACACGTCCACCAATGGTCTGATCAATACCTTCAAGGAGATGAGGCTGCAATAGTTCGATAAACCAATTAGCGAATGTTGATCCCCAGCGGTATCTCCAGTTTCACCATATCACCGACATCGATACCATGCGCATTGAACCAACCCTGATTTACCTCCAGCGCATAACGGGCCGGGACCATCGAATGATAACGCTTCTGGTCGGGATGAGGCTGCATGGCTTGAATGCTTAAGATACGTCCATCATTGTCTATAAAGGCGATTGACAGAGAAATGTGCGTGTCTTTCATCCAAAACGAAAGGGGCCTGGCATCTGGGTATACAAACAACATTCCCTGTTGCGCGGGCAGGCTTTGGCGATGCGAAAGTCCGCATGCACGGGCAGAGGGTGTTGACGCGATTTCAACATCCAGACGGTGATCTTTGATTTTGATCGATCCGAACGGCAAAAACTCTGGACAAGCTTCCAAAGGTAAGGCCGTCAGGGCCAATCCAGCGATCGTCAGGGCAACAACGCACTTGAAACCCGTATCCCAAAGCGCGTGATGATTCTTTAAAAGCATCTTAACCGAATTCCAATGGCTTAGCATCATATCTTGCCTAAAGGGTTGAATGTTTTTATAATCTTATTTCATCATCTTTGCAAACCGTCGGCACAAACCAACTCACACAAGTCTGGTGTAGGAAAATTTTGCTTCTACCCCAATTGATCAGTTGGGGTTCTACTAGCAATTCAGTATATTATTGGCCTTTTTTAAACGCACATGCTTCTTTCAAAAATGAATTGACTTCGCTGGAGGGTGACATCATTCTGATATAAATATTGCATACACCGCGAAAAAATGTTTAATTGCCCTGAACAATTTTGAGTCCCAAGCTAACCGCAAATTATAGTTGATGTTGCAATGAAAACTGAAGGCCAACGCAAACGATTTAAGTTTTCCCTGTCCACCAATATTTTGCTCGGTTTTGTAATGGGTGTTGCCTGTGGGATATTTTTTGGTGAGTACTGTGCTTTTTTAAAAATCATCGGCGATGCCTTTATCAAACTGCTTCAGATAACCATTTTACCCTACATCACCGTATCCTTAATCTTAGGTATCGGCAGCTTAACTTTTAAGCAGGCTAAACTTTTAGGCGTCAAAGCCGGCATTTGGATTCTGTTGTTTTGGGCCATTTCCATCGCCGTTGTCCTGCTGATACCGTTTTCTTTTCCGCATTGGGAATCAGCCGCATTCTTTAGCACTGCCTTGCTGGATGAACCCAAGCCGGTTGATTTTCTCGATCTTTACATTCCCTCCAATCCCTTCAAGTCACTGGCCAACAACATAGTGCCGGCCGTGGTGCTTTTCAGCATCCTGACCGGCGTTGCCCTCATTTCCATAAAAGAGAAAGAACATCTGTTTAAAAACTTCAAAGCGATTACCGATGCGCTGGTGAAGGTAACCAACATCATTGTGCAATTAACGCCCATTGGCGTTTTTGCCATTTCCGCCGCCGCAGCCGGTACCATGACGGTGGAAGAATTTGGGCGCTTACAGGTATATCTGGTCAGTTTCAATTCAGCCGCCTTGCTGCTGACCTTTGGGATTTTGCCATTGCTGGTCATGGCCTTAACACCTTTTCGCTACAAAGATATTATCGGCGTATCCCGGGATGCCTTGATCACGGCTTTTACGACCGCCAACCTGTTTGTGGTGTTATCGGTTCTGACCTACAACTGCAAAACAACCTTCGAAAAATACAAACTGGAGCGTGAAAATACCGGTTACTATATCGATGTCTTGATACCGGTCTCCTTCAATTTTCCCAATGCCGGCAAGCTGATCATGCTGCTGTTTCTGCTTTTTGGTACCTGGTTTTCAGGAAATGCCCTGTCTTTGGGCCAATATGTAACGTTTGTAGTTGCGGGTTTGCTTTCTTTTTTCGGCGGTATCGATGTGGCACTGCCGTTTATGCTCGATATTTTACAATTGCCGGCCGACCTTTACCAATTGTATGTGGTCACCGGCGTCATTAACGGGCGCACCGCAACCTTGCTGGCCGCCATGAACCTTTTGGTTTTTACGATGCTGGCAACCTGCACCCTTACCGGTATTTTGAAAATTAATTGGCGCAAAGTATTTGTCTATACAGGCATCATGCTGGGACTAACCATCGGGGTCATTGCCCTCAATCGCATCTATTTCCATTGGGCGGTTAAAAATGAATATACCAAAGACAGGGTGATCGCCAACATGGAATCGACCGTGATCCCCCTGGATCGCCGTGTTTACAAAGAGGTGCCCGAGCCCATGGCAAAAGATACGTTAGAATTGCCAACTCTTAAAAGAATAAAAGAGACAGGCATTCTGCGGGTCGGTTACCACCCTGCCAACTTGCCTTTTACGTATTTCAATGATTCCGGGGTTCTGGTTGGTTTTGACATCGATATGGCCCATTTGCTGGCCAAAGAGTTAAACTGCAAGCTTGTGTTTATCCCATTTAGATTCGATACGCTTGCGGAGCAGCTTCGCCAAAAGCAGTTCGATGTGGCCATGTCCGGGCTGCGCGTGACAACGGATCTGATGTTCACAATGCTTTATTCAGAACCTTACATGGACTCTACCCTGGCCTTGGTCGTCAGAGATCATCGACGCGAGGAATTTGCCACCCGCGAAAATCTAGAGGCGATCCAAAATCTTAAAATCGGCATTTCGCGGCTTAAGTATTTCGAACCGATTCTTCAGGATTATCTGCCGCAAGCCGAAGTCGTGACGCTGGAATCACCCCGCGTTTTTTTTGAAAGAGAACATGATTTGGATGCTATTTTAATGAGCGCCGAACAGGGTGCGGCCTGGACATTATTGCACCCGCGTTACCAAGCGGTCGTTCCGAAGCCTAATGTCGTCAAGGTGCCTGTGGCCTATCCCATCGCTGATTATGACCGTGATATGGCCAATTTCATGAGCCAGTGGATAAATTTCAAAAAGAAAGATGGAAAGCTCAAAAAAATCTACGACTACTGGATACTCGGTCAAATAGAAACCAAGAAAAAACCCCGGTGGTCGATTATTCGTAACGTGTTGCGTTGGGTGAAATGATCCACGATGATAGCGGTAGACGGGCCAAAGCCTCTGGTGGCGGCAATTTCAGCGGTCACTTTTTCAGCCATTTCATCAATTGTTTTGGCAATATAATGATATCCCTCTTTCCGTGCAACCTTTGCGAAAAAAGTGTACTTGTTGCGTGCTTGAGATATCCCGGCAAAGGCCACCGTTCAATTATCTTCTCTCTTACCCATCCTGTTTCTCATTTCTGTTGTTTGGTTTCGTGAATTTGAACAATCAAGGTGTTTTGGCAACACCATGATGTTGATCGCTGTTTGAGTATACAGCATTTATAAGCACAGAGTACAATTACGGGATATGGGTGTGATGAACAAAATCATGGAATATGGCTTTCATTATAATTAGGCCAAAGTTTTATTGTGGATTCAATCATTGGGCATGTAACAGCCTGGTTCAATTATGTGCCGCTATGGTAATCTCAATCGATTTCGGTTGGAGAGGAGTTGGGCTGGGGTTGGCAGGATCGGCAGTGCCAACCGTATTGTGTATCGAAACCGGTGTGTTCCAAATCAAAACAGGGTGAACCTGCGCCCGGGTTCACCCTGTATTATACAACTAAAAAACGGAATGTTACGATTAAATTTTAGACTGAAGTCCTTTGCCCGCTTTAAATGTAACCGTATTGCTGCCCTTGATTTTGATCTTTTCGCCTGTCTGTGGATTGCGGCCCATGCGTGTTTTGCGATAAACTTTACGAAAGGTTCCAAAGCCAACCAAAGTGACTTTGCTGTTGCGTTTTTTTAATCCACCGGTAACGCCGCCCAGAAAAGATTCTAAAGCTTTCCCCGCCGCAACCTTTGTAATTCCGGCATCCTTGGCCATTTTTGCAATTAATTCTGCTTTGGTCATCTGCACCTCCTGTTAACAGTTGAAATTGGAATGAAAACTCTTCACCTCGGTTGGAAATTATAACTTTCAGAAAGTTTCTCAAAGGTCAAGAAAAAAAGCTAGTATTTTCTATATTACAGGAAATGATTGTCCGTAAACCATGAATTCGCTGAGTTTGGCGGGGTTCAGCGAAGCAATTTTTAAATAAATCATATTAAGCCGCCAAGAAACTCGATTTAATACTCGTCTCCTGCGATTCTTGAAAAGAGCTTGGAGGTACTGCGAATATGGGGTTACCTACGCTTGGCACCTTTTTATGCAGCGCTGGAATGATTGTATTCGAGGCCTAGCAGGGTAATATCGTCCGGCGGTTTGGCATTACCACCGAATGCCATCAAATTGTCAAAAGCTTTGCGCACAATGTTTTTGACGGATTTTTCTTTTAAACAATCCAGATCGTTGTAAAAACGATCTGTCCCATAAAACCTTCCATCGCCCTGTTCGTACTCGATAATGCCGTCAGTGTACACAAAAAGCTTGTCGCCGGGCTTCAATTGAACTTGTCCTTCCTTGAATCGTTTTTCCTTCTTGGAAAGACGCTGAAAGTCGACGAAACCTAAAATGGGGCCGCCTTTCATCAGCAGCTCAAAGGTGCCATTTTCGCGAATAATGATAGGATATGGGTGACCGGCGTTGCTGTATATCAAATTCCCGTTTCTGACATTCAGCACCATATAGGTAATGGTGAAAAAATTCTTAAAGCGCTCAAAAGGAAATTCACGCTCTAACAGGTCAAAGATTTCTCTTGGCGAAGCAATCCCGTTTTGTGGCAAGCATTCGGGGGCGATATTTTGGCGTTGCCCTATAAACTGCTGCAAAAATTGCGATACAGACACCGTAATCATGGCCGCCGGCACACCGTGTCCGCTAACATCCATCATGTAAAGCCCCCAGTGGTCCATATCCAACCTGAATACATTGAATATATCACCACCCATCAAATCGCAGGGTTTAAAGTTCCAGGCTACCTGGCAATTTTCAACCGGAATGCTGATGCGGGGTAGCAAGCTCTTTTGAATCTGGGCCGCGGCAGCCAGATCGGCGTCGATATGCTGTTGTTTTTCAATCAACTGCTGATTAAGGTTTTTTAATTTTTTCTCGGACAGGGCGTATTTGGAAACCAGGTCTTGCAACAAACGGTTGTTTATTTCGTAGTCTTTTAGGTTGGCCCAGTAATCTAATAGCTGCCGAATTAACTCGCGGTTTTCAGAATGACGGGGGTTTAGCTTGTCAATCTGTTCCCTGAGAAGTTTTTCAAGATTCATTTGCATCAAGCTGTTCCAAAATGTGATCAAGTTTAAAACCGTCGTGCTCTTTAACAATCCCATCGATGCCGATATCTTCCAGGGCAAATAACTTTTCATACAAATGCCGTATGGTGTCGCGGCCGCGGATAATACTGCCGTGCTGCGGCGCTATTTTTTTGAAGGGCAACTCAGAAAATTTTTGCAGGGCCAACCGCAACGACTTGGTGGCTGGCATAATTTTGCGGTGAAAATCGAGGATGTCCAGAATTGGGCAATTGGGCTGGTTCTGCTGACAATCGGAAAAATTCATACACGCGCAGCATTCGGCCGGCAAGTTTAAGAAAAGCTCCCAATTGCTGCCCCAGCCTCCAAACAAGTCGCTTGAGAAGAGCACGCCTGATGTTGGGTCAAATGTGGCAAAACTGCCGCCCGAATGCGCGTACGGCGTTTTAATAAATTGAAGGGTTCGCCCTGAGGAAAAACTGAACTGATAGTCCATTTTGCTAATGGGGTGCAGACGCGAAGAAACTGAGTAATGCCGGATAAACATGAGATTGGGTGTTGCTGATATTATTTTGAGATCATCGCGTTTGATAATGTCTTCAAAATTGGGGATACTGCCGCATAAATCAGGATCGTAATGCTGGTACAAAAGCGCTTTGATCTGACCCGGTGCGATGCCGGTTTGCAGAATTTTCATCATGACCGTGGAAAAATCCGGTCGGCTGCCGCCATCGATCACCAGCGCCTCATCCCCGTCGATGATGAGATATGGATTGCAGTGCAAGCCGGATTGGGGGTCATAAAATCCCACCCAATAGACACCTTCAGCGATCTCTATGGGATTTTCATAATCAGTTTCAATGTTGCGGGGATCAAACATATTTTTTTCCCTTAGGTATCAAGGTTATCCATGTTTACAATGATAATAGTTTTGTCTCATGCAAAGTAGGCATAGATCGGGAGCTTGGCAAGCAATCAGGATCGAGCACATCTCAAAAATACGCTAAGTGCGCATGGCAGTGTTACAAATCGGCTTTGGCAGAGCCGCAGGGCCCCTTCCCCACGAACCTGCATCCATACTTCGTGTATGCTCCGCTTTTTCGCCAATTCGTGCCTTGCCATGAACCCTGATCCTTATTTTTGAGAATGGATCTGCTGATCACTTCATTTGCTATGCTCGGCATGAGAAGATTTCAATCGGGAATGGATATTTGTGATCAATGCAGGGCCCGTCCACAGCCCCGCAATTCGCGGCCATCAAAAATGACTGTGACCTTGGCATCAAACTCTTCGTCGCTCATGGTATCGCGGCAGCGCTGACCTTTGAGCACGATGGTTACATCATGACCTGTTACCTTGACTCGATAAGTTGTTTCGCCTGTCTGCTGATCAACTAGTGGGGCCGGTGTCTGAAATTCATGGCGGGTAATACCATAATCCCCAACATACAAGATATGGGCACCATGGGTTATCTCAATCTGCCAACCGGGCTCATTTCCAACAGCTCTGAAGCTTACCCCGCGAAACTTGGCATCTTCCCAAATCGCTTCAGCTCGGTTATTGCGGCAATGGTTGTAAACTTCCTGGCCAGTGTCCAGTATGGCAAGATTTGCTTTGGGCCGAAATGTGATGCGACCATCGCTGAATTTCGGGCTGTTAGCCGCCTTTATTTGCGGCAGCATAACAGTGCGATCTGGAAGAAACAACCATGCCTTCTCATCTTCAATTCTGGCCGTAAATCTGTAACCGTTATCGCAGTCATACACATAAGAACTTGATTCTGTCGTCGGCAAAGGCGTGTTCTGCGTGTAGATCGGTTGCTTTTGCTTTTCGGAGGCCGTACAGGTAGCAAGCGATATCAACAACCATAACCAAACAATATGAAGCGTGCACCATCTTTGCATATGAATCCAAGTGCAATGGTTTTTACGGCGAATCTATTGGCCGGACATTACCCTGCGAATCTATTTGTTGGACAGATCCCTGCAAACCCAGTTCCTGATCAATCTCCCGCAAACGTTCATCGATTTCACGGATACGGGCCCTGATAACCGATTTTCTTTGGCGGGTTTTATAGCGTTGTAAATATACCTCCTTATCTTCCATCAGCTTTATTTTTTCTTCAATCAAAGCCTGTTCCTTTTCAGCAGATAGTGGTGCGGGCTTATCTATGGCTTCCTCGTCCGAAGACACGGCCGGCTGTTCCTGTTTTGGTGCCGTAATTGATTCCGGCCAGGGGTCTTTCGATTCGGCCGGCAACGGCGTGCTTGGAATTTCCCCGTGTACGCTGACACTGTCCCGGTATTCTTCCGGTACCTCAGACAAGGTGTTGGAATAGTGAATGACACCGTTTTTATCGGCCCATTTGTAAATTTCCGCTGAAACCGGTGCGGCCATACAAAGCGCGATTATGAGGGGAAACCATTTAACGATTTTCATGCAGAATCCTTTTTTTTAATTTTATTTTCACCGAATGCATCGATACCTTTTGTTTATGAAATACATTTAAATATCAGCACCGGCGGTCATCCACTCAAAAATTGAATCATACCCTGCGCCCGCCGATGGCATTCGAACTAGACTTCATTATGATTCCGCTGCCGGTAATGCCCCAGGTAGCCTGTTGACGTTCAAATCCACTTGTGGAAACGGGATTACAATGCCGTTGGCATTAAAAGCTTTGTAAATCTCGGAATTCAGCGCATGGATCAAGCGGCCTTTGTCTTCAGGTTTGAAACTCCAGCAGAGCAACTCGAAATTCAGGGACGAATCACCGAAATTACGAAAGCGTACGCGTGGTGTTGGCTGTTTGACAACCATGACGTGGTTATTAGCGATATCGAGCAAAATCGATTCCATCTGATCGATATCAGTGCCATAGGCCACACCAATTTTAATGCGCACACGAAAACGGGGTTTGGGGGCACTTTCATTGATGATTTTAGAATTGGTAATCACCGAATTCGGAATCGCAATCAAAATTTCATCGCGGGTCAGGATGCGCGTGCTGCGCATGCCGATTTCCACCACCTCGCCGCGTTCACCCGAATCGAGAATAATATAATCGCCGATTTTAAACGGCTGATCCAGCATCACGCTGACGCCGCCAAAAAAGTTGGAAAGTGTTTCCTTAGCAGCCAGTGCGACAGCCACACCGGCGATGCCAGCCGAGGCCAGTAACGGCGTAATGTTGATGTCCCAAGCCGTCAGAAATAAAAAGATAGCACCCAATATGATAATCAGCCGCGCAAGGTTGTCTGCCAATCGTATGATTTCGGTACCCTGGCGCCCTTGGCGGCGCCAGTGCATGATCCAATCATGGGAAACCGTTCGAAACAGCTTCAATAATGTAAAGCCCCAAAGGATTATCAGAACGGTAGACAAAACATCCTCTAAAATTGATCCGATCGGCGGTTCGGGCGCCGCCCAGCGAAGACCGGCAATGGCACCGATGATGATGATACTTATCCATACGGGACGGACAACAGTGTGAAAAATTTTATCATCCAGGTGAAATTTCGTACGTTGGACCAGGGCATGCAAAAACCGGTTGGTAATCACCGCAACACAAATTGCAATGAGTACCGCTACCGCCACGATTATAATGGCGCCCATCACCCGGGCTTTACTCATAAAGGCCCACAAGCGGTCCAGCCAATCCCCGTACTTGATCTTTAAATTAATTTCCTTATTAAACCGCTGATCCCTTTGAATTGTTTCCAAAATAGCACTGATAAATTCGCTGCGCCGCTCGGCGCGCCTTTTATTGGATTGCAAACGTTCTTTCAGAAATACTTTAATCTGGGGTGCTACGTCCGGATCTGCCAATTGTTTTTCCAGGGCAACAATTTGTGACTGCAGGGCAGCCTGATAATTTTCCTGCAACTGCACCAGTTTGGTCATTTCATTGATATAACTATCCGTCGCCGCTTTCCAGGCAATGAGCTCTTTGCGCTCGGGCTCACCCTTCAATAGTTCGAAACGCTGCCGCCCAACCTCCTCCTTGTGATCTAAAAACCGCAGCATCGAACCCACTTGTTCCAACACGATGTGATAAGTGTTGAGCCATGATTCACGGGCTTTTACTTCTTCTTCAAGAAGTTGCACTTTATCAAGGTACACATTATCGGCAAACTTGGTTTCCGCCTGCAGCCATTTCGCTTTTACCTCCTCCTGTTCATCCAGCAAGCGTTGTTGCAGCTTCGTTAATTGAGTGCGTTGATCGGCAATTTGCTTTAGCCAATTCTCCTTGTCAGCTTCATCAAACTGCAGACGTGAGGCCACCCATTCGATCTGGCGGCTCAGTATTTGAATCGTAAGATCCAGAATTATTTGGCGGTAGCCCATCTGGTTTTGATTTTCTTTTTCACTTTTCAATGTAATTTCCGCCAACTCAACATCGATCTTAGCCCCGCTTAATTTCCAGCGCGCTTCCGGCGTGACAATTTCACTGGATTCATTTTCGATTTTAGCCTTGAGTGCCTGCAATGCCTGGCGGGCCTGGATAAATCGTTTCTCAGCCTCCGCGGTGGCCATTTCAGCGAATTTAACAGCGGCACTGGTGGTGGTCTTGCGCTGCAAGGCCACCTCTTTCTCATCCAACAGCCCATCATAAAAACTCAACATGTAAGGTGGTTCTTGACCAATGGTTCTGCCAACCGGTGCGGCCAGTTTTATATCGAGTAGATCTTCTTCTTTCTCAAGTTGGTTTTTTTTGTCCAATTCCGTCAGAAAACGCTTATAGGCCGAACGCAATGTCTTTATTTTATTGATTCGAAGACTGATTTCTTCCAACGAGGCGCCAATTGTTTTTGCTTTTTCTTCATCGGTTACCGATTGGTGGACTTGAATTCGCGTTTCGAGCTCTTCAATTTTTTTGTTAATCTGCTCCGAATCAAGCTTATCAAGCGCCGGTTTTTCCGACGCCTCCGTTTGGGCCGGTGGATCAGATTCGGTTGATTTGGTTGGCTTGGTATCGCCGGCAGTTTGCGCGGCGGCAGTTCCATCCAAAAGAAAAAAGGCTATTACAATCAAAATTGGCCGTAAAAAAGTCATTTTTGGTCCTTTATCTACTTATAATCGATAATTTATTATTGGAATTCGCAGCGTAGAAAGTAGTATAAGTCTCTTTTGTCTTAAATCGAATAAATAGGAAACGCTTAATTCGATTGATTGTCCTTGATCAATTTGCCATCTAAAAATTCACCGGAAACAATTTTACCATCCGGATAAATTAATGCACCCTGACCGGTGCGTTGGCCATTTTTAAAATCACCGATATATCTACTGCCGTCAGGTAAAAACAGGGTGCCTTCACCGGTGCGTTCACCTCGCACAAAATCCCCGGAGTACCGGCGGCCGTCTGGAAAGGTCATGGTGCCATAGCCGTGGCGGCGGCCAGCTGCAAACTCACCCACATACCGGCGGCCATCGGGAAACGTCAGCATGCCCTGCCCGTTGCGTTCACGAAATTTCCACTGCCCAACGTAGCGATGCCCGTCAGGATAGATCAGAGAACCTTCCCGGATCTCACCGTTGACCCATGTGCCATTTAAACGGCGGCCGTCGGGATATGTCAGCGTGGCCTGACCATGGCGGCGGCCATCCTTAAACCCGCCCACATATTTATGGCCGGTCCGAAGTGTCTGGGTGCCAAAACCATTCACGCAATCGCCCGAAATACATTCTTCAGCATAAAGAATCGCTGGAATAAACAATAACCCGCAAATAAACAATCCAATTTTTGGTATCATGAGAAAGTTCATAAATTGTTTAATCAATTTATATTCTCCTATTTTTTGTTCCTGAAGGTCTGTTTAGACCCCTATCTTCTGAGGCCTTCTCCTGCCTTCCATCTAAAATCTTACTTTTATTTGTCGTAAACTACCACGGGTCAAGCCTATTTCGCTTTTTGCGACACATGCATGCCCACCAGCCAGGCAACCATGACAACCAGATACAGCTGGCCTATAACAGCCTCTAATACCGTGAAGGAGCTGGCCAAATTCGATCTGGGAGTGATATCGCCGAAACCCACCGTGGTAAGTGTAATAAAACTGTAATATAGGAAGTTATAGGTCGAATGCCCACTTTTATCGATTGGAACTATCAAAGACTGGGGCGCCAGTTGCTCGATGACAGAATAAACAAATGCCCACATAACGGCCATCAGCAAATAAACTACCGTAGCGCCGATGATCAGATCCCAAGTGATTTCTCTCTGCGCAAAGATATATTCAATGATGCCGATGATAATAAACAGAATAAAGAGTATTCCGCAGATCTTTCCCCCTACGGTAATAAGTGGGCTTTGTATCAAATAGGCCGACCACAAAGAAATGAGCATGGGCAGTGCTAAAGTGACGGCAACGATAATGTGCAATCTGCTGCGATAGAACGCATACCACGCCGCAATAAATATCAATGTGAAAAAAATGTCCAGTGTTACATGCAGTTGGGCATACCTTTCAGTTAGTGGAACGACGATAAGCATCAGCAAAATCAGTACCAACAAATGAAAAAAACGCCATCGATAAACAATCTGACCAATTGACCTGTTAGCGTGATTTTTCATAAGAGATGATATATATCTGATAATAATTATAATCGTGCTAGGCCGTCACCAACGAGTTACTAAGCAATTTTCGTCCTTACACATATCTCACATTGTCTTAATTGACATTTTTGAAAGACTCAGGCAATTAATAGCCAAATGGTCAAATCAACAAAGCTTCGCCATAATAATGTCTATTTCGAATCATTAAAATTTGTTGTAAACCTTGAAGTCGAAATAAACGTCTCTATAATTGATAAAAAAAAGGAACTATGGCGATTGTTATAGCCTGTTCGACTAACGAGCAGCACTTTATATATTCGATATGACTCATTTATTGCAATCTAGCGGAAAACGTCAATGGTAATTATCATATTGACGTCATTGGCAAGATACATAGTATTGATGGAACCTTTTTGATCGGTAAACCTTATATCGCCGATTTTATGTGGCGAATGTTATGGGAGGTGTGTATGATAATCCGTGGCTTTTGGCGTTTAAGTCTACTGGTGATGCTTATGATGGTCATCAGCACAACCTTCTGCGCAGCATCTTACCGTCAGGTGTCATCCTTTATCTGTGGCAGCGAAACGATCCAGGTCAAGGATACAAAATATCAAATCAAAAAAAAATGTGACAAACCTCTTATGAAAGAGACTGGTGACCTGTGGGTGTATGATATGGGTCCCAGTGATTATGTGTATTATCTTTACTTTGTCGACGGAATCTTGGAACGGATTGAACAACGTAATCAACCGAACTAATAACAAAGGCACCCACCAATCCGTGCACATCAGAATTAACGGTTAGCATAAGGAGTTTTCATGCAAAGAAGGAAAATTGTCTTGTTGATACTGGTTTTTCTGTCGCTCACAATTGCTTTGCCAATATCAATTTCGGCATCCTACCGGCAAGTATCATCATTTGACTGTGGCGGCGCGAGCTTTGTTCAAGAAAAAGATTCCAAGTTAGATGTAAAATCTAAGTGCGGCGAACCGTCCCGCACGGAATCAAATGGCAAAGTGTGGATATACGATAGGGGACCCGGTAGTTTTGTATATTACTTAAGATTCGTCAATGGGATTCTGGAGCGGATTGAGGAGTATCCTTCCTCAAACTAAACTGATGTTTGCAACTCAATATCGCAGCGATAAAATCGTTCATGTATCGGTTGCGCAATAAGTGCAGACCTAATACTTTCGTCGTTTAAATACATCGTGCTTTGTTTAAAAAAAAGCCGTCTAATGCGGCCATTAATTACAACTTACCTGGGAAAAAGTCAGCGGTTTGAAAAAAACACAGGCCCTTGTTGCGCTTAGCATATTCTTGACAATCTTTTTAGCCGCCACTGTCGTTTTGGCGATACGCGTGGATGAGTCCGCATTGCGATGTGATGGCGGCGTCGTGGCTGTTGGCGATCTGGAGCGCTATGTGATTCAAAAGTGCGGCCAACCGCTCCGAATTAGCCGCCCTTCACGAAATGTGTATCGGGATGGATATCGTGTCTGGATATACCGATTCAATAATCAGTACGTTTATTATTTAAATTTTATCAATGAGCGGTTACAGCGTATTCAAAGTGAGCGCTGCTGGCAAGATAATCCTGACTGCGAATAAAGTCCCGTACTTTCTTTAACTATTCATCCAATCAGGATTCCATTAAAGCCATTCATTCATTATTTCGGCGTACAGGCGCCGAAAATCACAAATCCAACTTTTTCGCCGGATGCAGTTAGCGTCATGTTGCCGGTTTCCTGCACAATGGCAAGGGTCCATCCCAAGCCATCTACCTCCGCTTCGATGCCACTTTCTGCCCCTTGTATCAGCACTAAATTTTCAACAGTTTCCATCCGCTCAATTTCGGTCGAACGACCGGCAGCACCACCGGCATGGGTGGCATGCATTTTTTTCTTTTTGAAATCGACGGTAATAAAATAAGGAATATTGGCCTCCTCATTGGTCCGCGGCGCACAATTACCACCGGGCTGGCACTCAACGATATCAATCGTGGCGCAGATAAGGGTTTTAGAACCGTCGAATTCACCAGCGTTTGCAGAAATAGACACCATCAAAAATCCGATAATCATCACCAGCAGATATTTTAGAACCTGACTTCTATTAATGCCCATAATCTCCTCCTTACCGAACCGTGTAACCACGCCCTTCCAGACATGCGCTGTACGCCCGGTTATAGTTATTACGATTGCGGGTATACTGAGCGACCTGTTCCTGTTCCCATTGTTGCTGCCTTTGTTCTTCGCGTCTTCTTTGGTCGCTACGCCGTGCACCGCCGATCAGCGCGCCTCCGGCGCCACCGATGAGGGCGCCGCGACCCGCGCCTTTGCCGCCGCCGGTGAGACCACCGATGACCGCCCCGCCGGCGGCACCAGCCAAACCTGTTTTACCGGCACCCCAAACTTCTTTCTCTTTGGCGGGTGGTGGCTTGGACGCCGTTGGTGTATCCATTGGATCAAACCCACTTTCTTCTTTGGCCCACCGGTAACATTCAAACTTGTCTTTTTCCATCTGGTCCATGCTTTGACCCTTGGCCGGATAGACCATAAAATCCTTGGCCCATCCACTGGATGCCGTTGAAAACACAACAACTACCAGGAAACATACCAACCAGCCAATCAATTTACTACGCGATTGGATCTTCATGACAGTGCCTCCTTGACATGACTAGTTTGTTTATCAGCGTTAATTTTGTTTTTACATATAAGAATACAAAAGGGGCATTGCAAGTGTATTTTGGTTGATAGAAAACTAATTGCCGGATTCGATGGCGCTAAGGGCCGTTGCAATTTCACGGCTAAATTCTACCATCAATTCACTTTGAATGTTTATTAAAGCTGACAATTCCGGTTCCGGCGATGGTTTGATAAACCGGGATTGACCTCTTGTTATGGTTTCATTTGATACAGGGCTCAGAATTTCCCAGTAGACTCTAAGTTCACAATGATCACCGGGCATTCCGTCAAAACGAGCCACTTGAACCTCAATTTGATAGTCAATGGTCACGCCGGCGGGAAAAGGAAAAAAGTAAATCCTGTCCGTCGATAACAAGACTGCCAAATTTTCCGCAAAAATACGTTCAAAATTAGCTTTGAGCGGTTCGGCCCATCGCGAAAAGCTGGCCAATCGGAACTCATTCTCGCTGACACGCGTTACAATTTGGGGTCGATCCAAATAATCAGGCAAGGCGATGGGGCCAAGACCGATGCCACCCGCACCGAACGTTGTGATGGGCTTGGTTTCTGGATCCAAACCGTAAAGCGAATTCAAAACAAAAAATCTGGACGGCTGGGATGTTCCTTGACCAAGATTGAGGCAGCCAACCACCATCAGCAATAACATTAGCAGGCAACTGCTGATTACACCGTACATTTTTCGCATTATTGTTCTCCTCCCGAAGAAACTCTTCCGCGTAGCAGCGCATCGGGGTTTTGCTCCAGAAAATCTGCTAAAAAGCGGACGGAGCGTGCCGCGCCGCCTACCTCGCGGAGCGTTTCAGAAATATCATAACGCAGTTGCGAGCCTTCAACTGCTACCTTCTCAATTTTTTGCAAGGTCTGCTCGGCTTGTTCCAAAGCAGCGCGTAACACTTTGACTGTCTTTTGAACATCAGCTGCCAAGGGATCGATGTGCCGATCAACCCTTTGCACCAGCTTGCCGGCATCGTCCATGGTTCCTCTGATACTGTCTGACAGCGGTTTTACTTCCTTGTCCACATTTTGGGCCAGTGTTTTAAACGCCACCAGGGTATCTTTGAATTCGGTGATACTGTCCTTAAGATCAGGTGAATTGACGATCTGTTCAACACCTTGGACGGCTTTTTGAATATCCTGGGCAATTTCATCCCATTGGATATTTTCTATCTTTTTGGCTAGCTCGGCCATGCCGGAGGGGATCGTCGGAATTTCGGGATATGCAAAATCGACATCGATTATTTTCGTCAAGTATCGGGGTTGATGGCCGGGATAATAGTCCAGGTTGACGAACAATTGACCCGTGACAAAGCTTTGCATCTGCAGTTGGGCCCGCATACCTTTATCAATCAGCATTTTCATGACATCTACAGTGGGGGTGTGTTCCCATTCTTTGGGGTGCGGACCGATAAACCCAACTTTTCCTTCAACGATTTCAATTATGACCGGCATCTCGATTTGCAAATTGTTGGGATTGAAAGACATTAAGATTTCGCGAACTTCTCCCACCTGAACCCCGCGAAATTTTACCGGCGCACCGACATTCAGGCCCTGGACGGAACCTGAAAAAAAGAGAATGAATGTATTTTTTTCTCTAAAAAATCGACCGGAACCAAAAATCATAATACCGGCGACTATAAGAGCCACCGCTCCGATGACAAATCCGCCGATTACCGTTTTATTGGCTTGTGTGCTCATGGTAACACGCTCCCAAAGGAATACCTAATATCGAAATGTTGTGAATCCAACCATTCTAATTGCATTGCGCTATGAGAAGGTAGAAGTTAGGAGTCAGAATTTAGAATGGCCTTCGAGTATGCATTTAGCAGTTTCGCAATCTCCTCTATTCTTTCAAATTCACCATCTAATTGAATATATTTTAGATCTTTAGCCAATATAATGAAGTAGCGGCATTCTTCTAAAGAACCTTGTGCAATATTCATGAAACGATATTTATCAGGCTTCGTCGTTCTTTTGAAACCTTCCGCTATATTTGCTGGGATTGAAACTGCAGCACGTCTTAATTGCGATGTTAGACCAAACCTTTCTTCTTTCGGAAAATTTTCTGATAGCCGATAGACTGCGAGAACAAATTCATGTGCTTTTTGCCAAACAATCAAATCTTGGAATGTTTTTGCCTTTTCCATATAATCAACCTGTTTCCTATCCTCGATCTCCTGGTCCCTATCTTCTATTTCCTGCCTCCTGACTTCTACCTTCTATCTCCTATCTCCTATCTCCTATCTTCTGCCTTCTGCCTTCTGTCTCCTGTCTTCTGCCTTCTATCTTCTGTCTTCTATCTCCTGTCTTCTGTCTCCTATAGCTCATATTCCGATGGCGTTGCAGATAACCGTCATGAGCGCATCGGCCACAATAATCCAGATAATGGCCGTTACCACGGCCGAGGTGGCGGCATCGCCCACGGCGGACGCGCTGCGCCCTGACTGCATACCATGCAGGCACCCGGATAATGCCACCAAAATGCCGAAAATGACGGACTTAAAGATACCGATGCCAAATTGGGTTAAATCCAGTGCGCTTTTAGTCTGTTGGTAGTACTGTGAAACAGTGATATCAAGCATGCCGATGCCGACCAGGGCGCCCCCAAGGATGCCCATAAGATCAGCATATACGCATAACAGCGGCATCATCAAGACCAGCGCAAACATGCGGGGCATCACCAGAAATTCCATGGGCGATATCCCCAGGGTTTGCAGGGCATCGATTTCTTCATTGACCTGCATGGTGCCTAGCTGGGCGGCATAGGCCGCACCGGTGCGGCCGGCCATGATAATGGCGGCCATCATGGCACCCATCTCGCGCGCCATGGCCAGGCCGACTAAATTGGCTACATAAATCTGAGCACCAAACATTTTCAACTGGACAGCGCCCACAAAGGCCAATATTAAACCCACCAGTACGCTGATCAGACTGACGATCGGAAATGCCCGGGCTCCGGCGTCCTGAATAAATTCAAGCAAATCCGATCGCCGGAAACGGGCTTTGCCGGTAAGAAACCTTAGGGTGGCTAGAAAAGTCTCTCCTATAAAGGCCAGCATGTCGCCGGAGGTACGCAACCATGAAAGAAACCCGGATCCCACCTTAGATAAAAATGGTTGCCGCAGCGATTCGCGACGCGCGCCTTTGCGTTCCGGCACGGCAGTTGCCAAATCGAGGAGTCGTTGAACTCCTTCGGGCAGGGTGCTTTTATCAAAAATAATATTTTTGCGATCACAGTCGATCTTGATCTTTAATAGAAAAGTAAGAAAGCCACTATCCCAGCCGGTGAGACCCTGGGTATCAAATTCAACTTTTTTGAGTTTCGGTTGGGTATGTAATCGTCTGAGAACCTGTTCGGCGGAAGGCAGCCGACAATCAATTGTCCAACTGCCAGAGACATGAACACATACGGTATCCCCATTCGGTTCCGAAAAATTCAGTCCATTTTCGATAAAAGGCTCTGCTAAGTTGCTGGTGTTCATCGCAAATTAAGATCGTACGCTGATTGATTTAAAGATTGCAAATGGCTGTAATTGTATTACCTGTAGAGTGA